>JAYYYF010000011.1:0-123989 GCA_036340635.1 Bacteroidota bacterium
CCACTGAGCTACACCGGCAAAAAAAGAGCGGGAGACCGGGCTCGAACCGGCGACATTCAGCTTGGAAGGCTGATGCTCTACCAACTGAGCTACTCCCGCAGTATTATTTTACTAAAGTCAGCAAATAATTTGAATTATTCAAATTATCCATTTGGTGTGGGGAGAGCAGGATTCGAACCTGCGAAGGTAAAAACCAACAGATTTACAGTCTGTCCTCGTTGGCCGCTTGAGTATCTCCCCAAATTTTTAATTAAGAGCCGATGGAGGGACTCGAACCCACGACCTGCTGATTACAAATCAGCTGCTCTAGCCAGCTGAGCTACATCGGCTTAATCAAAAAAAAAGCCCGTAAAAACGGACTGCAAATTAAATATTAATTTTTTTCTATTCAAAGCAATTATCCAAAATAAACAGATTACAATTGAATCTTAACTCTATTCTTTATGTAATTAAATTATTTTTTTCTTCCCCTTGGATGTGAGTCAGCATAAATTTTTTTTATCTGCTCCATACTAGTATGGGTATATACTTGTGTAGCTGCAATACTTTCATGTCCAAGTAATTCCTTGACGGCATTTAAATCAGCTCCATTGTTTAGTAGATGCGTGGCAAAGCTATGCCGTAACATATGAGGACTACGTTTCACTTTTGTTGAAACCTTACTGAAATAATTATTAACTGTTTTATAAACGAATCCATCTGTGACTTTCCTGCCAAGTTTAGAAAGGAAAAGTACTTTATCATCTATTATGTTGTCGAGCTTTTTTCGATACTCAAGATATTTCTGCATACAATCTACTGCTTCAGGAAGTAAAGGAATAAGTCGCTCTTTGTTTCTCTTTCCCAATACTTTGATGGTAGATGCATTTAAATCCAAATCATTTAGCTTAAGGGTAATCAACTCCATACGTCTTATGCCAGTATAGTAAAGCATTGTTATAATTGATCTTTGCAAATAACCTTCATAGTCAATACTGAAATAATTTCCATCCAAAACATTAGAAACTTCTTCAACTGTAAAGGGGACATTGATTTTTTTTGATTCTTTCAGAGGCTTGTGCTGTTTAAGGGGAGAAGCATTAATGGTTCCTGTTTTTAGTAAAAATTTATAATAGGATCTTAATACTGATATTTTTCTGTTAACTGTTCTGTTAGTATTCCCAGCTTCTATCAAAAAAACAATCCAAGATCTTATAACAGTATATTCTGTCTTATCTATGTCTTTAACATCAAATCTTTCAATACAAAATTTTTGAAATTCATCAAGATTGCCTTGGTAAGCTATTCTTGTATTTTCCGAATATTTTTTTTCGTGAGTGATATAGGATATAAAGCTATCAACTGACATATAAAACGTTATAATCAAAGTTAAAAACTTATTTTATAACGAAACTCAAATCAGTAAAACAATAATTACTGATTTTCCTGATCTTTAAGATGCTGAATGAATTGAGCTTTTTGAACTTTTGATCGATGCTTCACTGAAGGCTTTATAAACTGTTTTCTTTCCCTTACTTGTCGCATAGCACCCGTTTTTTCAAACTTGCGTTTAAAACGCTTCAATGCACGATCAATATTTTCACCTTCTTTAACAGGTATAATTAACATATTATTTAGCTCATTTTAATTAAACTTGGGCAAATATATAAACTTAATTGGAAATTACTATTGCTTGACTTTTTAAATTATTTACCAGAACTACTAACTCTTATTGCACTCAAATAATTTGAGAGTTCATCCCTTACCTTAGGGAATAATAATAAAAGTCCAATCATATTAGGGAAAACTAATGCAAGAATCATAGCATCTGAAAATGCCCAAACTGAAGACATATCACCAGCAGCGCCAATTACTATAAAAACAAGAAATAAAATCTTATACGACAGATCCGAAATCTTACTTTTACCAAAAACAAACATCCATGATTGAAGGCCATAATAGGACCAAGAAATCATTGTAGAAAGTGCAAATAAAACTACAGCAAGGGTTAAAAAAGGACCCGAAAATGAAATATATTTTGAAAATGCTGCTGCAGTAATTCCCGCACCTTCAACCTGAATACCATCTATTAATACTTTACCTTCATATCCGCCATAGCTAAAAACAGTATTGTCCCCATTAAAAATAATTATTACTAAGGCTGTCATAGTACAAATTACAACAGTATCAATAAATGGTTCTAATAAAGCAACTAGTCCCTCAGAAGCAGGATATTTTGTTTTTACAGCTGAGTGAGCTATCGAAGCCGATCCAGCACCTGCTTCATTTGAAAAGGCCGCTCTTCTAAAGCCGGTTATCAAAACTCCTAAAAAACCTCCTAAACCAGCTTGGGGATTAAATGCTTGTTGAAAAATCATGCCAAAAGCATCATCCACAAAAGTTATATTTCCTATGATTATATAAAGACATGCAGCAACATACATAAGAGCCATAAATGGAACTATTTTCTCGGTAACTGATGCAATTCTTTTAATTCCACCAATTATAATAATGCCAACAAAAATCATCATTATTACCCCAATTATGGTTCTTGCACTACCTCCTGTTAGCCCAAATGAACTAACCAACTGCATTGCTGCCTGATTAGATTGAGCAGCATTGCCTCCCCCAAAAGAGGCCCCAATACAGAGCAAAGCAAAAACTACAGCAAGAATCTTTCCTATTTTTACAAATCCTTTTTCTTTAAATCCTTTGGCTAAATAATACATGGGTCCCCCATAAACTACTCCTTCTTCAGAAACATCTCTATATTTCACACCGAGTGTACACTCTACAAACTTTGTAGACATTCCTAATAAACCACACAGAATCATCCAAAAAGTTGCACCTGGTCCACCAACAGCAATTGCAAGAGCAACACCAGCAATGTTCCCATTACCTACAGTCCCAGAAACAGCAGTTGCTAGGGCCTGAAAATGACTTACTTCCCCATCCTTTGAATTCTTTTCAATTTCATTTGTGACATCTGATGATTGATTCTTATCAAAAGAATCATATTTGCCCATTACTATCTTAACTGATGTAGAAAATCTTCTAACATTAACAAATCCAAAGTATATTGTGAAAAACAAAGCTCCTCCAACCAGAAGTATTATGATTGTTGGAATTGATTGTCCAAATAAATACTCAGTACCTGGAAATGGATGTAGAATTAATGCTTCCCACCAATTTGCTATGGGTGTAAAAGCCTCATTAATGCGTTCATCTAAATCAAGCTCTTGCAAATAATTAGATATTGAGGAAAACATTATACTTGAATAAAAGGTAATAAGTTTTAAAGTTAATGCTCCCATTATAATATTCTTTTAAGTTGCGCAATATCCAAAAAAGTGATTACAAATCAAAAACTGAACTCCTTTTTGTATAGATCATATCCTTCATCTTTAACCAGAATGCTATAATAAGATACAAAATGAAACCACCTATTATTGTTGCAAAAGATGCATAAATAAAAAAAAGACGTACGCTCTTTACACTCATGCCAAGGGTTTCGGCTAAACGAGTTGAAACAGCAAAACCATGTCTTTCAAAAAAATGCCGTATCCCAAAAAATCTTTGCATAATAACAACCTATTTAATTAAATCCCCTTCCCACTCTAAAATTCCTCCAAGTAAATTAAAATTATTTTTTATCCCAACCTGAGCCATTAAGTAACATGCCTTAGAGCTACGCTGTCCAGAACGACAATAAATATAGTATTGCAAAGATTTATCTAAAGATTTTATCTTTTCCAAAAAAGTTTCCATTTTGGTTATATCAATTAAAACAGAATTAGCAATGTGCCCTTCTTGATATTCCCTATCAGTTCTGACATCAATAATTAATGAATTAGAATCTTTCTTTAGTCTTGACAACCACTCTTGTTGAGTTAAATCCATAGGAAGCAAAAGTAACATTTATTAACAAATATTAAAATTTTGTTTTTTTAGTCAAAAAAATTATATTTGTATAAACAATTGTTGTTATAACAATAGTAAAATATAAATCAATTAAAAATACCGTCATTGGCATTCTAAAAGCTGCAAGTAAAGCTGAAAGGCATCTTGAAGAAGTTTTAAAACCAAAAAAACTAAGCCTTCAACAATTCAATGTACTTCGAATTTTAAGGGGAAGGAAAGAGAAAACATCAAATTTAAATACCATACAGGCAAGGATGATTTATAAAATGAGTAATACCTCAAGACTTATAGACAAATTAATTGACAAAAAACTTGTTAAAAGAAGTGTATGTAAGGAAAACCGAAGAAAAGTTAAGATCTTTATTACAGAAAAGGGTGTTTCTCTTTTATCTGAAATGGATGAAAAAATTGAATTTGCAGAAAAAGAAATTCTTAAACCTCTTAATATTGACAATCAAAAAAAGCTAAGAAAACTTTTAAATAAGATAAATTTGATAAAACAATAAATATATAAAATCTGAATTATGGAAAAAGATATTTTTAAATCACTCTTTATATTCCTTTTAATAATGGGAATTTCAACAAACTTAAACGGTCAAATTGTAGAAAAAACAAAATTAATTGACATAGAGAACTCCAATATTAAATGGGTAGGAGAAGAGCTAAGTGGAAAAAATCACTATGGTTCCCTAAAATTTAAAAGTGGAAGCTTAAAAGTTGAAGAAGGAAAAATTATTTCGGGTAATTTTGTTGTAGACATGAATACACTTAATGTTGAAGATCTTCAGGGAGGATCTAAACAAAGATTAGAAGGACACCTTCGCTCGGATGATTTTTTTTCAGTGCAAAAATTTGGTGAAGCAATCTTTGAAATTACATCACCTGGAGTTCTCAAAGAAGATGGGAGCTCACAAATTTTGAATGGCAATTTAACTATAAAAGGTATAACAAACCCTGGTAAAATAGAGGTTCGTTGTTATTTCTCAAAAAACTGTTCTCAATTACTAATTGATAACAATTGGGCAGCTAAATTAATTTTTGACAGAAGCAAGTACGATGTCCGTTTTAGATCAGGTAATTTTTTTCAAAATCTTGGAGATAAATTAATTTATGACGAAATAGTAATTACCGCAGATATTAGTATTAAAAAATAAGATCTAAAATAATTTTTATTTCAACATTTGTAAGATTAATATTATAATGTATATTTGACCAATGAAATTTCTAAAAAATACATGGTGGTGGAATCGATCGACGAGTTAAGTTCGTGAATATCTGCTTTGAAAAAAACCAAGGGCTTGTCATCACGACAGGCCTTTTTTTATTAGAAAAAAATGAAAAAATTTGTTTTAAATTCAAAACACAAAAAAATCTTGTCAGATACAATTACTCCTGTAAGCGTGTATCTTAAAATACGGGATGTCTATCCTCACAGTATCTTACTAGAGAGTAGTGATTACAATCATAACAATAAGGGCTTTTCATATATATGTTTTAACCCAATTGCCTATATTAAAGTTGAAAAAAATGTTCTAACTAGAAAATTTCCTAATGGTAAAATTTTCACTAAAAGTATAGATGAAAAGACAGATGTCCCAGACTGTGTCAATTCATTCTCAAAACAATTTAAAGTTAAATCCAATGGATTTAAATTTATAAGCAGTGGACTTTTTGGTTATGTTTCACATGATGCGGTACAGCATTTTGAAAACATATCATTAGACAAGAAAAAACAAGGTCTAGAAATACCTGACATATATTATGCTGTGTACAAGAATATAATTGCAATAAGTTTGTTTAATCACGAAGCTCATATATTTTCATATAGTTTAAAAAAGAAGCATAATCTTGATGAAATTCAAGTTCTATTAAAAAGTAACCCTACGACTGTTTTCCCTTTTAAAAGATCAGGTAAAAAAACATCAAATCTTAATGATAATGATTTTATTGATTTTGTTAAAAAAGCGAAACAACATTGTTACAGAGGAGATGTCTTTCAACTAGTTTTATCTAGGCGTTTCTCACAAGGATTTAAAGGTGATGAATTTAATGTTTACCGAACTCTACGATCAATAAACCCTTCTCCTTATTTATTCTTTTTTGACTACGGGGATTTCAAAATCTTTGGGAGTTCTCCGGAAGCCCAATTAATAATAAAAGATGGGAATGCTGAAATTCACCCTATTGCTGGTACTTTTAGAAGAACTGGGAATGACGAAAAAGATAAAGTATCAGCTATAAAACTTAGTAAAGATCCTAAAGAAAATAGCGAACATGTAATGCTCATAGATTTAGCCCGAAACGATTTAAGTCGGAATGGATCTCAAGTGATTGTAGAAAAAAATAGAGAAATACAGTTTTACTCCCATGTAATCCATCTAGTGTCTAAGGTAAAGTGTAAAATGAAAGCAAAGGCTAAAACTTTTCAAGTAGTAGCTGACACTTTTCCTGCTGGAACACTTAGCGGAGCGCCAAAACATAAGTCGCTTCAACTAATAGATAAGTATGAAACAAAAAAAAGAAATTTTTATGGAGGGGCAATTGGATATATGGATTTTGAAGGGAATTTCAATCACGCAATTATAATTAGGTCTTTTTTAAGTAAAAACCAAAAATTACATTATCAGGCAGGTGCAGGTATTGTTGCTGATTCAAATCCTAATAGTGAATTGCAAGAAGTTTATAACAAATTAGGAGCTTTAGACAAAGCTCTAAATCTAGCAGAAAAAATATCATGAAGGAAATATTTGTTATTGATAATTATGATTCATTCACATACAATTTAGTGCATTGCATTGAAGAGTTAGGGCATAAAACCACGGTGAAAAGAAATGACAAATTTGACCTCGAAGAACTGGAACGTTTCCAAAACATCTTACTCTCTCCCGGGCCAGGGATTCCAGATGAGTCAGGCCTATTGAAACAAGCTATTGGACATTATTCACCAACTAAAAAAATATTGGGAATTTGTCTAGGCCACCAAGCTATTGCTGAAGTTTTTGGAGGAAAACTAATTAATTTAGATAAAGTGTATCATGGAGTATCTACAAAAATTAATATTGTAAAAAAAGACATTTTATTTAAAGGCCTTCCAACCAGCTTTGTAGCCGGAAGATATCATTCATGGGTGGTTGAAACACCTCTTCCTGAAGGGCTTGAAGCCACTTCCTTTGATGAAACAGGTCAATTAATGTCACTAAGGCATAAAGAGTTTGATGTAAAAGCTGTACAATATCATCCGGAATCGATACTGACTCCCAATGGAAAAAAAATATTAAATAACTGGATTAATTCTTAAATGATGAAAAAAATATTGACACGGCTAATTCAACACCAACACCTAGAGAAAGAAGAAGCGAAACAAATGATAATCAATATAGCCAATGGCCAATACAACACAAGTCAAATAGCTTCTTTTTTAACTATTTACATGATGAGAAACATTAGCCTAGAAGAACTTGAAGGCTTCCGTGCAGCCTTACTGGAACTATGTATTAGTGTTGATCTTAGCGAATTTAACACAATAGATCTTTGTGGAACTGGAGGTGATGGGAAAAATACATTTAATATTTCTACCCTTTCTTCTTTTATAACTGCAGGAGCAGGAATAAAAGTTGCCAAACACGGAAATTATGGAGTCTCATCTGGTTGCGGATCCAGTAATGTACTTGAAGCACTTGATGTTAAATTTTCAAACGACAATAATTATTTGAAAAAATGTGTTGAAAAAGCTGGAATTTGTTTTTTACATGCTCCACTATTTCACCCCGCAATGAAAAATGTAGCCCCTGTCCGAAAAGAATTAGGGCTAAAAACCTTTTTCAACATGTTAGGTCCAATTGTTAATCCATCGTTTCCAAAAAATCAATTGATCGGAGTATTTAACCTTGAACTTGCAAGACTTTACAATTATTTATTTCAAAAAACAGATAAAAATTTCACTATTCTTCATGCATTTGATGGATATGATGAAATTTCATTGACAGGGAGCACAAAAATATTTACAAAAAAAAGTGAAAATATCTTAATGCCAGAAGATTTTGGAGTCTCACCAATAAATGCTGAAGCTATCTCGGGTGGTAAAGACATATCTTCTTCTGTTAAAATATTTATGAATGTAATTAAAAACAAGGGAACAGATACTCAAAAAAATGTAGTATGTGCTAATGCTGGTATCGCAATTGCAACTGTTTTAAAGATTTCCCATATAGAAGGATTTGAAAGAGCAAAAGAATCTTTAGACTCTGGGAAAGCACTCAAATCATTATTAAAACTTCAAGATTTATCTAAGTCATGACAATATTAGAAGAAATAATTAGCTATAAAAGAAAAGAAGTTTTAAAGCAGAAACAATTGTTTCCATACAATTATCTTGAAAAATCTACTTTTTTCAAAAACAAAAACACTTCATTGGTAAAAATTCTAAAAAAAAGTGAATCTGGAATTATTGCAGAACATAAAAGGAGTTCGCCTTCAAAAAAAGAAATCAATAATAATATTTTAATAAGCAAGGTAATTAAAGGGTACAATAAAGCTGGTGTGTCTGGAATATCAATCTTAACTGACAAAAATTTTTTTTCAGGATCTTTAAAAGATTTGAAAGAATCAAGAAATATGACCAAATTACCTATTCTAAGAAAAGACTTCATCATAGACATATATCAAATTGTTGAAGCGAAAGCATATGGGGCAGATCTAGTTCTATTGATTGCAGCTGTTTTATCAAAAAAAGAAATTAAAGTTTTTTCTGATTTTGCAAAAAAACTTAACCTAGAAGTTCTTTTAGAAATACATAATGTTCATGAACTTGAAAAGTCACTTACCCCCTCAATAGATATAATAGGGGTCAACAATCGTAATTTAAAAACCTTTGACGTTGATGTCAATATTAGCAAAGAACTTTCTGATCAAATTCCAAAAGATTTTATTAAAATATCAGAAAGCGGAATTAATGAATCCTCTACTGTTATTGAATTAAAAAAGTATGGATACAAAGGTTTTTTAGTTGGTGAGAAGTTCATGAAAACAAATGATCCAGGAAAAAGTGCAAGTGAATTTATAAAAAAAATAGAAAATGAAAATTAAGGTTTGCGGTATGCGAGAGAATCAAAATTTACAGAAGCTAGTTAAGCTGAAACCAGAATACGTAGGTTTTATTTTTCATTTTAATTCACCCCGATTCGCTGGTGAAAATACACCTGCCTTACCAGAGAGTATTAAAAAGACAGGTGTTTTTGTAAATTCCCAAATTGATTTTATTGAAAAGACAATCAAAAAACATGGTTTACAATCCATACAACTCCACGGAGATGAGACACCTAACTTCTGTCAACTAGTAAAATCTTTTGGTGTAGAAGTAATCAAGGCAATTAGTATTTTAAATAATTATGATTTTAAAAAATTAATTCCATATGAAAAATGCTGTAATTATTTTCTTTTTGATACAAAAGGTAAACTCCCAGGAGGTAATGGCTATGCTTTTGATTGGAAGATCTTAAAGGACTATACTTTAAAGAAACCGTTTTTTTTAAGTGGAGGAATAGGGCCTGAACATGTTTCAAAAATCAAAAAATTACTCAAAATGAATTTACCAATTTATGCAATTGACATAAACAGTAAATTCGAAAAAGCACCTGGTTTAAAAAAAATTGAACTAATCAAAGAATTTAAAAACAAAATAAATGAACTATAATATAGATCAAAAAGGATATTATGGGGATTTTGGAGGAGCTTATATCCCTGAAATGCTTTACCCTAATATTTTGGAATTAAAGAAAAATTATCTTTCCATAACAAATAAGGCTAATTTCAAAAAAGATTTCAATCAACTTCTTAAAGAATATGTTGGAAGACCTACTCCACTATACTTTGCAAAGAGACTTTCAAGAAAATATAATACAAAAATTTACCTTAAAAGAGAAGATCTTTGCCATACCGGAGCACACAAAATAAACAACACAATTGGACAAATTCTTTTAGCAAAACACCTTGGTAAAAAGCGTATCATAGCTGAGACAGGAGCTGGACAACATGGAGTTGCTACTGCAACAGTCTGTGCGTTAATGGGAGTAAAATGTGTGATTTACATGGGAAATGTTGATATTAAAAGACAGGCTCCAAATGTAGCGCGAATGAAAATGCTAGGAGCTGATGTACGATCTGTAAAATCAGGGAGCAAAACTTTAAAAGATGCAACTAATGAAGCTATTAGAGACTGGATAAACAATCCTGTAAATACTCATTACATAATTGGTTCAGTTGTCGGTCCACATCCTTACCCAGACATGGTTGCTAGATTCCAATCTGTAATTAGTAATGAAATTCAATCTCAACTTTTAAAAAGTGAAAACTGTAAAAAACCAGATCATTTGATAGCTTGTATAGGAGGAGGAAGTAATGCCGCTGGCGCATATTATAATTTTCTAAACGACAAAGAAGTAAACTTAATTGCAGTTGAAGCGGCTGGGAAAGGTATTGACACTGGTAAAAGTGCTGCAACCTCAGTTCTAGGAAAAGATGGCATAATACATGGGAGTAAAACATTATTAATGCAAACACCAGATGGACAAATTACTGAACCCTATTCAATTTCTGCAGGACTAGATTACCCAGGAGTTGGACCTCTCCATGCGCATCTTTTTCGGTCTGGAAGAGCAGAGTTTATTTCAATTACTGATGATAGAGCTATGAAAGCAGGACTGGAACTAACCCAACTTGAAGGAATAATACCAGCAATAGAAACTTCACATGCTTTCGCTATTTTTGAAGATCGTTCTTTTGGCCCTGAAGAAGTTGTAGTTGTTAATTTGTCTGGTCGTGGGGACAAAGATCTTGACACTTTTATTAATTTTTTTAAACTACAGTGAACCGAATAGATAAAACTTTTCAACTCTCAGATAAAATATTGTCAATCTATTTTTCGGCCGGATATCCCAAAATTGGGGATACAATTCCAATCCTGGAAAAACTAGAAGAAAGTGGGGTTGATATAGTTGAAATAGGACTTCCTTTCAGTGATCCTCTAGCGGATGGCCCTGTTATACAAAAAAGTTCAAGTATTGCATTAGAAAATGGAATGACAACAAATAAACTTTTTAAACAATTAGACAAGGTTAGAGAAAAAATAAGCATTCCACTTGTTTTGATGGGATATTTTAATCCCATAATGCAATTTGGAGTAGAAAAATTTTGTCAAAAATGCAATGAGATTGGTATTGATGGTATTATAATTCCTGATCTTCCAATCGAAACATATAAGGAATTCTATCAATCAACCTTTAGAAAACACAAACTACATAATATATTCCTAATAACTCCTCAAACATCTAAAGAAAGAATTCACTTAATAGATAATATTTCTAAAGGGTTTATTTATATGGTGAGTAGTTCAAGTGTAACAGGAATAAAAAAAATATTTAGTGATGAACAGATAAAATATTTTGAACGAATCAAAAAAATGAAACTAAAAAATCCAAGATTGATAGGATTTGGCGTTAGTAATTCAAAGACATATAATCTAGCTTGTAAAAATTCTAGAGGCTGTATAATTGGGTCTGCTTTCATAAATTTTTTGGAGAACAATGATTTAAAAAAAATAAATCAATTTATAGCCAATATCCGTTCCTAAATTTTTGAATAGTCATTTTAATCAAGCAATTCAGTGTTTCTGAGTCCAAAAAATTTATTTGTCCTTATATAATATCTTTAATCATTTAAACCCCAATTATACCTAAGATATGCTAGTCTTGTCTTTTTAGAAATCTTTCTTGGCACATAAAGATTAAGAAATTTTATAAGGGATTTTTTAGATCCAAAATCCTTTTTGTACCAAAGAAAAATTTTTGACAGCTTCATCTGGTTTTGAGAAAAAATGTTTTTTGACTCATCATTTAAAAATCTTCTCGTAGAGGCTTCAAGTTGACTTTCTAAAAGATTTGACCTGTAAGCATTGTTGGATAATTTCGGGCAAGAAATAGATGCGCAATTAATAGCAAAATGGATTCTAGGTTCTGATTTTTTACGTAATATATCATGCTCAATTTCTCCTAGGCTATAAGAAATCCCATTTGTAAAAAATACTTTCTTCTTCCATGGATTTTGAATCTTTTTTATACTCTCAACAGGATAATTATCCAAAATTAATAAAACTGTTAGTGCATTATAAGCATTAATCCAATATGACAAAATTTGTCTTTCACTCCAATATTTTTTTGGAGGCTGCTCTTCTAAAGCTTTTATATAAGACTCTATTGAATGTTTATTATGTTTCCATTTTTTGTAATTGACGACTCCTTCTTCAGAAACATACTTTTTTAATTCAATATCCCATCTATCATGAATGCTTTTTTGATAGGGGGAAATTAATAAGAAAGTAATTAATAAGACTACTGTTTTGAGAAACATTTTATAAAATACTTTGGTTAATTTTTAAAATATATTTTATGAAAAATTTACAACATTTTCAGAAAACCAACTTCCTTTGAATCCAATATTCTCCATCTCCCTCTAGGTAAATCTTTTTTTGTAAAACCAGCAAAAACAACTCGATCCATGGCTAAAATTTTATAATCTAATTTTTTAAACATCTTTATTAAAATACTTGGCATAATACTGAAAACTTTAACTCCAATTACATTGTTAGCGCCAATATTGTCAACGCATTCAAGTTCTTTTATAAAATATTTTTCTTTCTCTAAAATTATTCCCTTTTTCAACTCATCAATATGTTCATTCCTAATCTTTTTATCAAGAGTCAATTGATAAATCATATTTATTTTACATTTTGGCTGATTTAATTTTTTAATTAATTCTAAATCATTAGTTAAAATTAAAAGGCCACTTACCAACTTGCCCATATCTCCATGAGCTATTATTTTTGAAAATTGATTTTTTTCAAATAAACTTTTTAAAAATTTAATTTTTATTCCTCCTTGATTTGTAACTATAAATCCCTTGGGCTTGTTTAGGAGGAAATAATCAAAATTTTTTTCTTTAATTATTTTACCCCTATATTTTATGCTGTCTCCAGAATATATTTTTATTCCTAAATCTTTAACTATTTTATCGTTTACAGTTATTAACCCTTTCAAAATATGTTTATCTGCTTCTCTTCTAGAACAAAAACCAGAATTTGAAATATATTTATTCAATCTTACTTTAACTTCTCCAAAATATTTTTTTTCATCTCCTTTTATTGTGCTCAAAACAAATTAAAATTTTAGTTATCCTTCTATTTGTACATAAAATATATCCCAAAAACACCAATAATTATTATAAGTTTTAAAAGATTGTGGATCCAAAGATACATCTTCTTACTAGATGAAATCCATGTAAGAAGTAAAATGAAAAACATGTATGGAACACAAAAAATAAAATAGTATTTGATAAGACCTAAATTATGACCCATCAATAAATAAATTAAAAAACAAGTAATTAGAATCAGTATTGAAAGAATGAATTTGGTGACAGGGTTCCCAAAAACTACGGGGAGAGTTTTATAACTATGAACCCAATCGCCTTTAAAATTTTCAAAATCTTTAACAATGTCTTTCAACAATATTAACAGAAATAAGAATCCTGCATATAGAAATATTATCTGCTCAAAATTTTTAAAATATAATGTGATAGCAAAAAATGGCAAAATGGTTAGAAAAGCTTTATAAAAATTGCTTAACCAAAAGAGCCTTTTAATCATAATGCTGTAAAACAGAATTCCCAAAATATAAACCAAAAAAAACATTACTGCTTTGAAAGAAAAAACCCAAGAAATCGCTAAGCAAGTTAAATTCATTAAAACATATATTCTTAACTGAAGCTTTTGTGAAATAAGGTGTTCTAATAAAAATTTTTGGGGTCTATTTATTTTATCTTTTTCAGCATCAAAATAATTATTAATAATATATCCTGATGAGGTAGCCAAAGCAGTAGCAACAACTAGACAGAACAGGTTGAAATCGAATATTATCTCTTCAAAATTTGAGTCCGGTGAAAAAACATACCGTGCAGTAAGATACTGAGCAAGAACTAAAATAAGAATGTTATATCCCCTAACAATAGTAAACAGACCTAAAACTCTTAAAAATAAATTTTCTTGATTTCTAGAAAAAAACATTAAATAATTAAAAGGAATAAACTACTTCTAGCTTATATCTATTAAGAATTTTGGCTGCATTCTCAAAATCCTTAGTAAATCCTAAAATATAACCTCCTCCTCCTGAGCCACATAATTTTAAAAAGTACGCATTGGTTTCAATTCCTTTTTTCCATAAGCTAACAAACTCAGATGGAATCATAGGTCTAAAATTATCATAAACTAGTTTTGAAAGAGACTTAATATTTATAAAAAGAGACTTAATATTTCCCTTCAAAAAATCATTAACACAACTATCTGTAATGGTATTAAATTTTTCCTTCATCATTTTATTAAATTTTTCTTGATCCATATTTTTTAAAAAAATAGAGACTAATGGGCCAGTTTCCCTTGAAGATCCACTATCCAATAAAAAAACAGCTCCTTTGCCTTCTAAATTTTGAGAGGGAATACCAGTTGGCTGAATATTTTCTTTTGAATTAATTAAAATAGGAAGACTTAAATAACTGTTTAAGGGATCTAAACCTGAGGACTCTCCATGAAAAAACGCTTCCATTTCGGCAAAAATATTTTTGAGTTTATTAAGTTTTTCTTTAGTAAGGTTTTCAAGAACTGTAACTTTTTCAACTGCGTATCTATCATAAAAAGAGGCTACTAAAGCTCCACTACTACCCAAACCATAACCTTGAGGAATACTACTGTCAAAATATAATTTTTTAGACAGATCTCTATCCATTTTTTCCCAATCAAATTTTACCAGATTAGAATCAATTTTTTTTAAAAATTTAGAAAACTCTAACAATTTTATATGAGAGTCATAAAAAAGTTCAGATCCTTTTTTAGGTATTTTTAATGCTCCTTGAAAAAAATTGTAAGGTATGGATAACCCCCTTGAGTCCTTTATAATTCCATATTCGCCAAAAAGCAAAATTTTAGCATAAAAAAGAGGTCCTTTCATAACCTTAAAATTATATTTTTTTTGGACCATTCCCAACTTGATCATGTATAAATTTTAAACCGCTAACACTTTTGTTCAATTCATTTTCTAAAAAATCTAAAACTTTATTCCTGAAATCTTTTGGATATAAAAGATGAATATTTGGGCCAGCATCCAATGTGAAACATATGGGTGTCTTTGTACTATGTCTATAATTTTTTATTATTTCAATTACTTCAATGGTTTTTGGTTTAAAAAGTTTATAAGGTGGAGATGATGTCATCATTAATGCATGTAATATAAGTGCTTCCGATTCGACAATTTTTATAAATTTTTCAATATCTCCAGTCACAAGGGAATCCTGTATTTCTTTAAAATTTTGATTAGCTTGAAAAAATCTATCTTTAGCAAATGGGTGGTCATCCATAAGTTTATGTCCTTGGGTACTACTTATTTTTTTTGGATTGTTGTCTATTAAAATTATTGTGTCATAAAACCCATCAAATATTTTGTGAGTTTTTTTCTGAAAAGGAATGGCGTAACTGTCACTACTTTCTCTTAAATGACTAGTTTTACCCCAAGAAGCTATAGGTCCATAAATACTTCTTGAACCACTCCCTGAACCCAGACGGGCTAAAAAAGAAGCCTTCATTTTAAACATTCCCTCTGTCATCTTAGAATTAATTTGCCTTTCCCAATCTGTAATGCAAAGAGCCATTGCTGCCATAGAGGATGCAGAAGAGGCTATGCCAGAGCTGTGAGGAAAAGAATTACTACTGTCTATCTTTAAATTATGCCTCTTAATGGCCGGTACATATGGTAATATTCTCTCTAAGAAAATTTCTATTTTTTTATAAAAATCCAATTTAATTTTCCCATCGAGTTTAAAAATAAACCAGGGATCTTTTTTTGACTTGGTGGGGCTAAATTTAATTTTTGTTTTAGTAAAACATTTAGAAAGTAAAAAACTAATGGAAGGGTTGGAAGGTTTTTGATTTCCCTTTTTACCCCAATATTTAATTAATGCTATGTTACTCGGTGCTTCCCAAAATGAAGAATGAGAAATTACTTGATCATTTGAAAACAAAAATTTTTCTTGGCCCATCTATATTTTAAAACTAAGGAAAAAATAAATTATTCTTTATTAATTCTATCTGGAAAATCTGTTATAATTCCTTCCACTCCAAGAGAAATCATTAATTCAATATCATTAGGTTCATTAACAGTCCAAGGAAACAGTTTAATTCCTTCATCCTTTATTTTTTCCGAATTTTTTTTTGTTAACAAGGAATGTTTAGGATTTATGGCGTAAGCATTTATTTTTTTTGCAAAGGGTATTGCATCTAAAGGATCATCATCAGTTAAAACAGCGATCGGCACCTCTTTGTTTAAAGTGTAAAATAAATTCAGTTCATCCCACTTAAAACTCGAAATAATAATTTTTGAAGAATCCCATGAAGTCTCATTAAAATAATCTTGAAGTAAGTCATTCGTCGGAATGGCTGTGTTTGATCCTTTAAGCTCTATGTTTAAAATCAAACTTCCATCGATTAAATCCATTACTTCATTAAGTGTGGGTATCTCATATGACCCTAAAACCTTAGCTTTTTTTAATGAGTCAAGGGACATTTGTTCAATATATCCTCCAAAGTCAGTTAACTTATCTAACATTAAATCATGGAAGACCACTATTTCTCCTGAACCACATTTAAAAACATCTATTTCAATGCCATCAACGCCTAATTCAATGGCTTTTTTAATTGAAGGAATGGTGTTTTCTGCAACATATCCCTTTGCTCCACGATGTCCTATAACAAGAGGAAATGGTTCATTCAAACAAGAAATCATAGTAAGAAAAAAAAATGTTATAAAAAAAAATCTACTCATTTGTCAAACCAAATTTATAAAATCTAAATGATTAGAATCATTTCGTTAAAATCCAAAATTCCCATGGCTTCATAACATACTCATAAGTTCTGGAAAGAATTTTTGTTCCTCCATGCGGGAAATGTTTAAACTTCCCATCGTAATACATTCTAAATTGACTATAGTTACTGTTTAAATTGGCAATAAAAACAATGGTGTCTCCTTCATTGCTTCTTTCAAAAGCCAAAATTTTTTCTTTCACATCAGTTTCAATATAATAAAGTTTATCATATCCCAAGCCTGCTTTTAATGCAAGATGACCATTTTTTAACTTACCCATTTTTTTTAAAAACTCTAGGGTTTCTCCCGAAACTTTGGGAAAACTATCTTTCTCAAAAAACAACAATCTTTTATCTAAATCATATTCTTGACCACTATAAATTAAAGGCATTCCTGGACTAATATAGTTTAATGCAGTAAAGGCTTTTTTGGCATCACCATAGGTTTCTTTAATTGTACCGCTCCAAGAGTTTTCATCATGATTTGTTAAAAAATTTATCAAAATATTTTCTCGATTATAATTTTCCTTTATCCAATTGAAATGTTTTCTTAAAAAAGTGACATTTTTTTCTCCTTGCGCTACTTCTTTTGATAAATGATGACCCACCCAATCATAAGAAGCATCAAACCTACTAACTAATTCAATTCCTCCAGGATGATTTATATCTGTTTCAGCTAATAGGAAAACAGGCTTTATTGACTTTAGCCTTTTAAAAGTTTTTTCATAAAAACTCTGAGGAACTGCATAGGCTTGATCTACTCTAAAGCCATCAACATCAAACTCTTTTATCCAATAAGCCATAGCATCACTCATTGCTTCCTGCATTTCAAGATTCTCATAATTTAAATCGGCAACATCAGTCCATCCAAATGATTCGCCGGTAAAAGGATTTATAGGGTCAATTATTTTTCCATCCTTATTTTTTAAATAATAGTCTGAATTTTCTTTAATCCAAACATGATCCCAACCAGTATGACCAGGAACCCAATCCAAAATTATATACATCCCAAGAGAATGTGCTTTATTGACCAAAGATCTAAGATCATCTGACGTTCCAAATTCAGGATTTACTTCCTTATAATTTGAAACAGCATAATAACTACCCAAAGGACCCTTACTTTTAGTAGTTGATATTGGATTAATTGGCATTAGCCAAATTATATTAACACCCATTTCCTTTATCACATCTAGATCTTTAGCAAATGCATTAAAAGTTCCTTCGTTAGAATATTGACGAATATTTGCTTCATAAAGCACTGCCCTATCAATTACGCCTTGATTTATAGGTTGAATCTTAACTTCATTTTCTAAGATTGGTTTCCTTGGCTTATTTTTATTTTGGCAAGAACTGAAAATTGAGATTACAAGAATTATTAATAGATTCCTCATATTTTATTTTACTTGTGGTTGAACAATAATTTTCTCTCCTGAACAAAGAACATTTAGTGGTTTATCCCCTCTCCATTCAAAAGTTGTTTTTTTTCTGTTTGCCTTTACACTTAAAATTGATCCATTAAAATTAATTTTAAAACTAAACGAAATCCATTTAGAAGGTAATTTGGGATTAAAGGAAAGAATTCCTTTATTAATTTTCATTCCACCAAAACCTTTTGAAATAATCATCCAACTTCCCCCCATACTAGTTATATGCAAACCTTCCATCACCTCTTTATTATAATCATCCAAATCTAATCTAGATGCATTTAAAAAAAATTGGTATGCTTGTTCTTTTTTATCCAATCTTGAGGCAAGAATCGAATGAACACAAGCCGAAAGTGATGATTCATGAACAGTGAAGGGTTCATAGAATTCAAAATGCTTTCTCAATTCATTTTTATTAAAATGATCCTCAAAAAAATAGAACCCCTGTAATACATCTGCTTGCTTAATATAAGGCGATCTTAAAATCTTATCCCAAGACCAATTTTGATTAATTGGTCTTTCATTAATTGGTATTTCGTTAGCAAATTTAAATTCCTTATCTAAAAATCCATCTTGTTGTAAATAAACTCCTCTTTTAGAATCAAATGGCAAATAAATATTTCTAGCAATTTCTTTCCAACTCTCTATTTCCGTTTTATTTAAACTTGTCTTTTTTTTAATTCTCTGGTAATCCATTTTATAATTTTCTCTGACATTTATCTCTTGCTCTATAGAATATTTAAGACACCATTTAGCAATGTAATTGGTATACCAATTATTATTCACATTATTTTCATACTCATTAGGACCTGTAACACCTAAAAGAACATACTTGTTTTTTTCTTTTGAAAAACTCAATCTCTGTTTCCAAAAACGAGCAATTGCAATTAAAACTTCTAACCCATATTTTGGGACATAGGATTTATCACCAGTATAATTCTCATAATAAAAAATAGCATATGCTATAGCACCATTTCTATGAATTTCTTCAAAAGTAATTTCCCATTCATTATGACATTCTTCTCCATTCATTGTAACCATAGGATATAATGCAGCACCATTTTTAAAACCTAATTTTTGTGCATTTTTTATTGCTTTTTCTAAGTGATTGTATCTGTATTTAAGTAAATTACGAGCAGCTGATCTACCTTTAGTCGCCAAGTAAAAAGGCAAACAGTATGCTTCTGTATCCCAATAGGTGCCTCCGCCATATTTTTCTCCAGTAAATCCCTTTGGGCCAATATTTAATCTTTCATCCTCCCCTGTAAAAGTTTGGTTCAGTTGAAAAATATTATATCGTATTGCCTGTTGAGCCTCCAAATCTCCTTCTATAGAAACATCAGATTCTTCCCATATCCTTTTCCACTCATTTTCTTGCTCATTTAGTAAAACATCAAATCCTGAATCTAGAGCTTCTGTTGAAAGGTTATACGCCTTTTTAAAATTTACAGGTGAATAATTTAAAGATGTGATATATCCTCCACATTTAATTAAAGATAGTTTTTCATCAGGTTCAATGTCAAAAAAATAGTTGTGGGATATTCTGTTTTTTATTATTTCTATGTTTGGTTTTTCTAATTTAACCTCATCATTTAAAATAAGCCTATTATTCATAAAAGTACATATCTCAAAGGAAGTCTTTAAAGTTTTTGATCTTAATGCAGCAAAGCTATCTTTAGTCTCTTTTTTATCATGTTCCCAAAATTTTTCATTCCAATTTGAATCTTCATTATAAATATCTCCCTCTATGTAGGACTTAAGGTTTATTACACATTTTCTATTAATTGGTTTTATTGTATATCTGATCATACCTAAATCTTTTCTAACCATAGAAAGAAAACGTTTGCTTTCAACATGAATTCTAGTTTTATCATTTAAAACAGCTTCAAAAGATCTTAAGTAAGATCCTTTTTTCAAATTTAATACCCTCTTATATTTTTCAATTTTAACACATTTATTTAAATCAAAATCTTTTCCATTAATCTGAAAATCAATACCAATCCAATTAGGGGAATTTAAAACTTTGGAAAAAAATTCTGGATAGCCATTTTTCCACCACCCAACCCTAGTCCGATCAGGATAATAAATCCCTGCTATATAACTCCCCTTAAAAGTCTCTCCAGTATAATTTTCTTCAAAATTTGCTCTTTGTCCCATAGATCCATTCCCCAAACTGAATATACTCTCAGATAACCTAACTTTATCAGCATTAAACCCTTCTTCAATAATTTTCCAAGGATGAGCTTTTAGATAATTTATTTTATTCATTAAAAAAAGTTTTTTTAAAAACATCTGGAATTTCTTTGAAACTAGAAAGACAATATTCTGTATTTCTTAATTTTTTTTTATCTCCTATTCCAATAACCAACATGCCCGCTTCATTTGCGGCATTTATACCAGATTGAGCATCTTCAAAAACTAAACAATATTCTGGTTTAACATCTAACTTTTTACTTGCTCTCAAAAATATTTCAGGATCAGGTTTGCTCTTCTTTATATCATTGCCATCAACTATAAAATTAAAAAAACTATTAAGTTCCAATTTTTGAATAATTTTTTTTGCGTTCTTACTAGATGAACATAAAGAAATTTTAATAGACTTTTTTTTTAGATATTCTAAAAAAGTTCTAACTCCAGGCAAAATATCTTTTGAACTAATATCTTCTATAAACTCAAGATAATATGTGTTTTTATAATTAAGACATTCTTTAAATTTATGTTCAGAAACATTTAAATTAGATAAATTGAGGATTTTAGAAAGAGATTCTTCACGACTAAGTCCTTTAAGAAATTCGTTTTCATCCTTTGAAAGATTATACCCCAATTCTAAACAAAGCTTTCTCCAAGCTAAAAAATGATAGGTTGCAGTGTCTACAATTACTCCATCTAAATCAAACATCACAGCTTTGATTAAACCCATTTCTAAAACTTCATTTTAGTATTCTCTGTACACTTTCAATACTTACTCTATCTTATTAATTATAGGTTTTTTAGGTTCCTTTCTACTACCATCAAAGCCTGTTATTCCTGTTACTGTAGTATATTTTAAAGTTCTTTTTTTATTAGGGTTAATATAACTATAAGCACTATAACAAGCTAAAGTTGCTTCATGAAAACCACATAAAATAAGTTTTACTTTTCCAGGATAAGTGTTGGAATCACCTATTGCATAAATGCCTGGAATACTCGTTTGATAATCTAAACTATTATTAACTAAAATAGCATTGTTTTCCATTTCAAATCCCCAATTAGCAATAGGCCCTAATTTTGGCAATAAGCCAAACAAGGGAATAAAATAATCCGTAGAAATTTTTTTAATCTTCTCATTATATGAAATATCTAAAAAAAGAAGTTGGTCTTTCTTTGTAATACCTTTGACCTGAGCAGGGATAATAGTAGAAACCTTCCCATTTTCTTTAAGGTCTTTAACTTTTTGAACTGAATCTGGTGAGGCTCTAAATTCTCTTCTCCTATGTATCAAAATTACCTGCTTCGCAACGTTAGAGAGAAAAATTGTCCAATCTAATGCCGAATCTCCACCCCCTGCAATCAAAATCTTTTTGTTACGATATTTTTCTGGATCACGAATGATATAATCAACACCGTTATCTTCATACTTTTCTAAATCAACCAATTTTGGCTTTCTAGGCTCAAAATTTCCTAACCCGCTTGCAATTATGATCACTGGTGCTAGATGTTTAGTTCCTTTATTGGTAGTCACTAAAAACTTATTTTCATTTGTTTTTTTTATTGATTCTGCACATTCACCTAATGTGAAACCTGGTTTAAAAGGTGAAATCTGATCCATCAATTTTTTAACCAAATCTCCTGCAAGAATTTCTGGATGTGAAGGTATATCATATATTGGTTTTTTAGGATATATTTCTGCACACTGTCCTCCTGGCATTGGCAAGGAATCAATCAAATGACATCTTAAATTCAAAAGACCTGCTTCAAAAACAGCAAATAGACCAGTTGGCCCAGCGCCAATAATTATTAAATCACTTTTAATCATTATGAATTTTCTTGTACACTAACTACCTTTTCTACTTCAGGGGCATACTTTTTTATTGTCATCTCAACTCCCGATTTAAGCGTCATTTGATTAACTGTACAAGAAACACAATTCCCATGTAACTTAACGTTTACAATTTTATTATTGTCAATTGAAACAAGACTTATATCACCACCATCCGAAACAAGAAAAGGCCTAATTTCTTCTAATGCGTCTTCTATTCTTTTTTTTATATTTTTTGAACTCATAAAATTTATTTTATTGCTGAACAGCCAACCATATTAGTGATTTTTACAACTTTTGTAGGAGGTAAAACAGTATTTCTTTTAATTAATTCCTCAACTAATTTTTGAGTAATTTTCACTAAGTGATTTTTTACAACTGTATTTTCCTGTAGTGCAGCAGGTCTACCAACATCGGAAGATTCTCTTATACTTTGAACTAAAGGTAATTCTCCTAAAAACGGAACATTTTTATCTTCTGAAAGATTCTTAGCCCCCTGTCTCCCAAAAATATAATATTTGTTATTAGGTAATTCTTGAGGAACAAAAAAAGACATATTTTCAATAATTCCCAATAGAGGAACATTAATATTCTCTTTTCTGAACATGCTTATTCCTTTTCGAGCATCTGCCAAAGCTATGTTTTGAGGAGTACTAACGACTACGGCTCCATTAAGAGGTATAGACTGTACAATGCTTAAATGTATATCACCAGTTCCAGGAGGTAAGTCAACCAATAAAAAATCTAGTTCCCCCCAAGCTGAATCAAAAATCATTTGTTTTAATGCTTTTGTAGCCATTGGCCCTCTCCATATGACTGCTTGATCAGGTTTAGTAAAAAATCCAATAGACAAAACTTTGACTCCATAGTTTTCAACTGGTTTAATTTTTGACTCTCCATTATTATTTACAGAAATTGGTCTTTCTCCTTCAAGATCAAACATTGCTGGAATTGAAGGACCATAAATGTCAGCATCAAGAATTCCAACTTTGCATCCCATCTGTGCCAAAGTTACCGCAATATTAGAAGTAACAGTAGATTTACCTACTCCTCCTTTACCAGAAGAAATAGCTATAATTGAATCAATTCCTTTAATACTAGCTCCCTTATTAGGTGTAATAGAATTAGTATTGTCATGTTTTGTGTTAATTTTAACTTTGATTTTTGAATTTAATTTTTCTTCAAAAAGCTTTATCAGTGAATCCTGAACTTTTTTTTTAGCTTGTAAAGAAGGATTTTTCATTAAGACATCAATGTCAATTTGATCTCCAAAAACCATAATATTAGAAATCAGATTATCATCATAAAGTGATTTACTATCACCATTTAAGGTAATTTCCTTCAAAATTTCTTCAACATCTTTTTTAACCAGTGACATTTAATCAATTATTAATTGTTCAAATATACTTTAATCTAATTGGATAGAAAAGCTAAAAATGAATATGTGAGTTATAGCTCCTTTGAAGGATCCCAAAAATAATCATTGTAATTTATAACCTGATCATTTTTTACCAAAACACCTTCGTTTTTTAGTAGCTGCTCCATCAAATCTGTTCCCTGAAAGTGATTTTTACCAGTTAAAAGTCCATTTCGATTCACTACTCTATGTGCTGGAAAATTTTTAAGATTATGAGAATTGTTCATTGCCCAACCAACGATACGGGCAGCTCTAGGGTCCCCCAGATAATTTGCGATAGATCCATAAGAAGTAACACGCCCATAGGGTACTTTCCTAACTACTCTGTAAACCTTTTTAAAAAAATTATTCATCAATCAAAACAAAATTTAATAAAAGAAATTTTCTTACCATCATTTAAAAACGTTCTTTCATAAAAAGTTTGAACTTTTGTTAATTCAGTCGGAGAATTAGGATTTTTATATATATCATTATCTGAATAAATAACTTTACCTCCCAAACCTTGAATTATTCCAAGCGTATAACCATAAAAAAAGTCGCTGTCAGTTTTAACGTTTATTGAGCCCTTTGATTTAAGAATTTTTTTATACATACTAAGAAACTCAGGATTAGTTAATCTATGTTTAGCTCTTCTCAATTTAATCTGAGGATCGGGAAAGGTTATCCATATCTCATTAACTTCATTGTGAGAAAAAAGCTTTGTTAGTAATTCAATTTGAGTTCTTAAAAAAGCAACATTTTTTAAACCTCTTTCAAAAGCCGTTTTTGCACCTCTCCAGATTCTAGCTCCTTTGATGTCAATCCCTATATAATTAATTTCAGGGTTTAATTCCGAAAAATAAAGCGTATACTCTCCCTTGCCACAACCCAATTCCAAGACAATTGGATTGTCATTCTTAAAATAAGTTGAATTCCAATTACCCCTAAGGTTAAATTGATTTTTAAACATACTTTCTCGATTAGGTTGAATTAGATTTGAGAAAGTTTCATTTTCCTTAAACCGTTTTAATTTATTTTTACTTCCCACTGCGACATAAATTGGATACAGTAAATTTAAAAAAAGAATAAAATCAGTTTGATAATGCTAAAAATTTATTTTGTTGGGAATATCTCTTCTCTTTTAAAGCTCCTTTGTCTTTGGAGGGTAAATGAAAATTTCGAACCAACTCCAAACTTGCTTTCTACAAAAACCTTTTCATCATGTGCTTGAATAATGTGTTTAACTATTGCAAGTCCTAGACCTGAGCCTCCTTGTTTCCTGCTTCTCGTTTTATCTATCCTGTAAAAACGTTCAAAAATTCTAGGTAAATGTTTTTCTTCAATACCCTCCCCGTTATCTGAAACATCCACAATGATCTTATCTTTATTTAATTCATTAACACTAATTTCTATAGATCCTTTATCAACACTATATTTCAAAGAATTAATTATTAAATTGGTCAAAACCTGTTGAATTCTTTCTTTATCAGCATCAACAAAAAAAGAAGTTTTATCATTGCTTTCAATAATTAATGATACATTATTTTTTTTTGCTTGCATTTCAAAAAGGTCCAACACATTTTTAATTAATTCTATAATATCAAATTGTGTTCTTTCGATAGATTTAACTCCTGACTCAAAGGCTATTATCAAATCCAAGTCATGAACTATATGTACAAGTCTATCCAATCCCTTAGAAGTCCTTCTCAAATATTTTTTCCCTAATGCAACATCTTCCGTCTTCATCTCCAAAAGAGTCAAAATATATCCCTGAACTGTAAAAAGTGGCGTTTTTAACTCATGAGATATATTACCTATAAACTCCCTTCTATATTTTTCCTGGTCTTTTAATTTTTCTATTTCAAGTTTTTTGTCATCAGCAAATTTTAAAAGACTTTTTTTAACAGCTTCAAGATCAGTCTGGATTACAGATTTGCTAGGGAAAACCCCTGAAGGGGACAAATCATTATAAAGTCTTTCTACTTTATCTAATATGACCCTTTCAAAATTAAAGTGCAAAAACAAAAAAGAGAAAATAAAAAATAAAAAAAATGATATTGCTAAAAATATTTTTTCATTTTGACTCCATTCAATTTGATTTAAATAAAAATATCCTAGTAAAAAAACCCCCACCAAAAAAGCAGTAAGAGCTAAAGAAAGAAAAAAAGCTATTTTATAGTTCTTAAAAAACAATTGTATTATTTTTTCTAATATGCTAATAACAAACTTAAGAAGTTATAGCAAACTTATAACCCACGCCTTTGACGGTTTGAAAAAAATCTTCTCCAATTTTTTCGCGAAGCCTTCTAATGTGAACATCTATCGTTCTGTCTCCCACAATAACACCAGAGCCCCAAACCTCTTCCATTATTTGATCCCTTCTAATTACTTTACCTGGTTTTGATGCCAAAAGAAATAATAATTCAAATTCTTTTCTTGGCAGTGAAAACGACTTGCTTTTAGCAATTATCTTGTACTCACTTTTGTCAATTACCAAGTCATCAAATTCTAGTTTTTCTATCCTTTGTTTTTCAGAATTAATTCTTCTTCTTAATAAAGCCTTTACTTTTGAAATAAGGATTTTAGGTTTTATAGGTTTTGTGACATAATCATCAGCTCCAGCTTCAAAAGCAGCTACCTGAGAATAATCTTCACCACGTGCGGTTAAAAACATTATAACTACGTCACTAATATTTTTATCATTTCGGATAATTTCACAAGACTCAATCCCATCCATAACTGGCATCATTACATCCATAATAATCAAATGTGGTTTTATCTTTCTAGCTTTATCTATTGCTAGCTTTCCATTAAATGCAGAAAAAACGTTGTATCCCTCTTGCTTTAAATTATAGCTTATAATTTCAATTACGTCTGGCTCATCATCAACAAGTAAAATTTTGATATCTCTTGGTCCCAATTATCTTTTATTAATTTGTAGTGGAAAATTACAAAAAAAACATGAGGTTAATTTGAATTAACTTAGTCTTAACTTTGAAATAATATTAAAGAAACTTGGGCTTAATAAAACCGAAATGAAAATAGAAAATCTCACATCCTTCTGGAAAATAAAAACAGAAAAAGAATTCGAAGAATTGGCTTGGGAAACATTTATTTTTCAATATAAATTCAACAAAATTTACAACTCCTTTTGCACCCTAATTGATATAAATCCAAATAAAATTAGTGAAATAAACAAAATACCATTCCTGCCAATAAGTGTTTTCAAATCAAAAAAAATTATTTCATATAAAGGTAAATCCTATGGAAAGATTTTTAAATCATCTATGACAACTGGTGAAAACCCCTCAATTCATTACGTGAAAGATATAAATGATTATAAGAAAAGTTATAGAAATTGTTTTTCTTTATTTTATGGTCCTCCAAAAGATTATGTCATCCTTGCACTTCTCCCTTCATATATCAATCGAACTGATTCTTCTTTAATATATATGACAGAAAATTTGATTCGATTGACTAAAAGAAATGAAAGCGGTTTTTATTTAGATGAACTAGAAAATTTATCCAAAGCATTAATTAAATTAGAAAAAAAAGGTCAAAAAACGATTCTTTTGGGAGTTTCTTTTGCTCTACTAAATTTTACAGAAAAATATGATTTTGAACTAAAAAATACTATAATTATGGAGACTGGAGGGATGAAAGGTAAGAGAGAGGAATTGACAAGAAAAGAATTACATGAAAAGCTTATAAAAAGTTTTAATGTAGAAAAAATACATTCTGAATATGGTATGACAGAATTACTTTCACAAGCCTATTCAAATGGAAATGGATTATTTAAGACCCCGCCATGGATGAAAATATATATTCGAGAAAATCAAGATCCTTTTAGAAAAGTAGAACCAACCCAAACCGGGGGAATTAATATTATTGATTTAGCCAATCGCAACTCATGTAGTTTTATCGAAACAGAAGATATGGGAAGAAAAAATTTAGATGATTCCTTTGAGGTTATAGGTAGAATTGACAACTCAGAAATAAGAGGATGCAATCTAATGGTCTCACAAGATTAAATAACTTCAACAATAAAATAGTTTTTCTTTCCTCTTTGCATCAATATATATCGGTTATCAATCAAATCTTTCTCACTTAAAAAGTAAGTTTCATCAACTTTATTTTTATTTACAGATATGGAATTTTCTCTTAAGGCCCTTCTCGCCTCTCCATTTGAGGATAAAAAATTACCTTTAGAAACCAAAGCAGAAATAATATCTATTCCAGACTTAATTTCTTTATTTAAAATTTTAACTTTTGGAACACCTTCAAAAACATCCATAAACATTTGTCTATCAAGTTTTTTTAAATCAGCAGTAGTAGATTTTCCAAACAAAATTTCTGTTGCCATTTGGACTCTTTTTAAATCTTCTTTTGAATGAACCATTGTCGTAATTTCTTCAGCAATTCTCTTTTGAAGAATCCTTAAATCAGGACCTCCATCATGTTTTTTTATTAAACTTTTAATTTCTTCATTTGACAAAAGAGTAAAAATTTTCACATATTTTTTTGCATCATCATCTGATGAATTATACCAATACTGATAAAATCTATATGGAGAGGTTCTTTTTTTATCAAGCCAAATATTACCATATTCTGATTTTCCAAATTTTGACCCATCTGTCTTAGTTATTAATGGACAAGTAAGGGCAAAAGCCTTCCCTGAATCTTTACGTCTAATCAGTTCTGTTCCTGTTACTATATTACCCCATTGATCACTGCCCCCCATCTGAATTTTACATCCCACATTTCTATACAGGTGTAAAAAATCATACCCTTGAATTAATTGGTATGTAAATTCGGTAAATGACATACCTGTTTTAGAGTCGCTTTGTAACCTTTTTCTTACAGAATCTTTTGCCATCATATAATTAACCGTTATATGCTTACCAATTTCTCGGGAAAATTCAATTAAAGAGAAATTCTTCATCCAGTCATAATTATTTACAAGTTTTGCAGCAATTGGATTCTCAATATTAAAGTCCAAAAATTTTTCTAATTGAGCCTTAATTCCCTCAGCATTTTTTTTGAGAACTTCTTTACTTAATAAATTTCTCTCATCAGATTTCCCTGAAGGATCACCAATCATTCCTGTTGCACCCCCAACTAAGACTATTGGTTGATGGCCTGACCTTTGAAAATGCATTAAAACCATTATTTGAACTAGACTTCCAATATGTAAAGAGTCTGCACTTGGATCAAAGCCTATGTAACCAGAAGTTGATTGATTTAAAAGGAATTCTTCTGTACCAGGTGTTATATCATGTAACATTCCCCTCCAACGCAATTCATCTACAAAATTTTTCATCACTGAACAAAGTTATTTTACAAAGATATATTTATAGAAGTAAACAAAAAATCATTATTTAAAAACAGTATTTTTACAAAATGATACTAGTCACTGGTGCTACTGGTTTTGTTGGCTCTGAACTGATATGTCTGTTGGTCAAAAAAAATTTTACTGTAGTTGGATTATACAGAAATGAAATTCAAAAAGAGAAAACTATACTCTTAATCAAATCTAGATTCAAAAAGAATAGTAAAAAACTTAAAAAAATTTTATGGCGAAAAGGTAACCTGAAAGATTTTTCTAGTCTTAAAAATGCTTTTAAAGAGATAACAAAAGTTTATCATTGTGCTGCTTTGATTTCAATGGCTCATAAAGATCAAAAAAGGTTATATCAAATAAATCAAGAAGGAACATCGCATATTGTAAACCTTTCTCTAAAAAACAAGATAAAAAAATTACTTTTTGTCAGCTCAATTGCTGCTTTAGGAAATGACAAATATGAAGATGAAATAAACGAATCTTCTCCCTGGGATAATAACTCAGAAAAAACCCCTTACTCTTATTCTAAATATGGGGCAGAGCTTGAAGTTTGGAGAGGATCAGAAGAGGGCTTAAATATTGTTATAATTAATCCAGGTGTCATCTTAGGAAATAAAAGCCCAATAAGAAGTATGTTTAATTTAATAAAAAAAGGATTTAAATTTTTCCCATCAGGCTCCACTGGTTTAGTTGAAATAAAAGATGTAATTAATTCAATGCATCAATTAATGGAATCAAATATTTGTAATGAGCGTTTTATTTTAGTCGCCGAAAACTGGTCATATAAAAAAATATATGAAATGGTTTTAAAAAAGGAAAGCAAGACAATTAAATTATACTCCCTTCCAAAATATCTGCTTTATTTAGTTTGGATAATCGAAAAAATTCTCTCTTTTTTAGGATTAAAAAAAAGATACTTAAGTAAAGCCTTGATAGAAAGTTTATATGAAACCAAAAAAATTAACGGGGGCAAAATAAATTCTAAAACTTCATTTTCTTATAGCCCAATAAATTCTTTCAACTAACTTCAAATTTATTACTCTACCCTATCAATTTTGTTGTCCATAAGACTGTTAATACTATCTTTTAAAAATTCTAATCTCTTTTCAACAGCTTGATATATCACAAGATATTTTTTTGGGTATTTTGAGTAATATTTTTTGGATTCTACAATTTGAAGACTATCAACATTATATTTTTTATAAAGATATAAATCACCCAAAGCTTTTTCTTTATAGGCGTCACTCGCGTTAGTTGACTTTATAGCTCTTAGCAATTCCATATCCGCCAAAATATTTTCCATTTTTTTTGGTTCAATTAAATTTTCAGGAGATTTATCACTGGTAAGGTTTGAGCATCCAAGTAATACTATCATTAGAAAAAAAAGATTATTTCTTAAAATTAAATTCATTTTCTATCTATCAAATTCAAGTCTTTTCCCCAAGGGCTTAGAAACAATCTTGCCAAGATCATAAACTATTTGACCATTGACAAAAGTCTTTATTATTGATGCTTCAAAAGTGGTTCCTTCAAATGGAGACCAACCACATAAATAAAACAAAGAATCTTTTGAAACTTTATTTTTTTTATCTAAATCTATCAGAACCAAATCAGCAAAATATCCTTCACGAAGAAATCCTCTCTTTTTTATTTTAAATAATGTTGCTGGATTATGACATGCTTTTTCAACAATTTTTTCAAGACTTATCTTACCCATTTTACAAGCAGTTAACATTGCAGGTAAAGCATGTTGAACCATTGGCCCTCCAGAAGGAGAATTTACATAATCAAGATTTTTTTCGCTTTCTAAGTGAGGCGCATGATCTGTGGCTAAAACATCTATTCGATCATCATTTAAAGCTTGCCATAAGGCCAATTGATCAGAAGCCTTTTTTATCGACGGATTCCATTTGATTAAATTTCCCTTTTTATGATAATCTTTCTCTGTAAACCATAAATGATGTACGCAAACCTCTGATGTTATCTTTTTTTCTTTTAAGGGAATATTGTTATCAAAAAGTTTAATTTCACTTGCTGTAGATAAATGAAAAACGTGTAATCTCGCGCCCGTTTCTTTAGCTAAAGCTATTGCTTTTTTTGAAGACAAATAACATGCTTTTTCACTTCTAATCGTAGAATGCTTTTCAATTGGAATATCCTTGCCATGCAAATTTAAATGGAACTCCAAGTTTTCTCTAATTAAATCTTCATCTTCACAGTGAACTGCTATAGGCAAATCTGAAGCTAAAAATATTTTTCTTAAAACTTCCGAATCATCAACTAGCATATTCCCCGTTGATGATCCTAAAAAAAGCTTTAGTCCAGCAGCTTTTGTTTTGTCAAAAGTTTTGATATCCTCTAAATTATGATTGGTTCCACCAAAAAGAAAGGAATAGTTTGCAAAAGAATTTTTGGACGCTATATCAATCTTTTGATCCAAAGCTTTTTGAGTTGTTGTCTGAGGTAATGTATTTGGCATTTCAATATAAGAAGTGATCCCTCCAGCAACTGCTGCCTTTGATTCAGAAGCAATATTTCCTTTGTGAACAAGCCCAGGTTCTCTAAAGTGAACCTGATCATCTATCCAACCAGGGATTAAATACAATCCCTTTGCATCCAATGTTTTTTCTATATCAATTTCTTCAATAGAATCATCTATTTTGTCAATATATTCTCCTTTTATTAAAAGATCTTTTTGAGAGATTTGACCCTCATTGACTAAAATTGCATTTTTAATTAAAATCTTTTCCATCAACATTTTTTTTAAAAAAGAAACTTTCAAATATCAAAAAGAAAACACCAAAAAAAGCTTCCCATATTATACTTCCATTCATTTTTGAAACTCCATCCGTTCGATTTACAAAAACTATAGGATGCTCTTTAATTATAAAATTCTTTTTCCATGTCTTAAATTTCATTTCAATTTGGAAAGCATAGCCCGAAAATCTAATTTTATCATTTCCTAATGAATCCAAGACATTTCTTCTATACCCAACAAATCCAGAAGTGGGGTCTTTTATAGGCATCAAAGTTAATATTCTAACATAAAGAGAAGCAAAATAAGAAAGTAAAATTCTACTCAATGGCCAATTAACAACATTAATCCCATCAACATACCTAGAACCAACTATTAAGCCAACATCGTTTTTTAAATAATCAAGCATTTTGGAGAGTTCTTTAGGATTGTGAGATAAATCTGCATCCATCTGAAAAATATAATCATATTTTTTTTGTAATGCCCACTTGAAACCAATTAAATAAGCCTTGCCTATTCCCCTTTTTTTGTAACCTCCCTTTAGAAACAATTTATTTTTAAATTGATAACTTAACTCAATAACTTTGTCAGCTGTTCCATCAGGAGAAGAATCATCAACGACCAAAATGTCAAAAGACTTTTCTGAAAAAATCTTTTTAATAATTTTCTCAATATTTTCAACTTCATTATAAGTTGGTATGATAACTAGTGTCCTATCCATAAAGTCTTGCAAAATTAGTAAATCATCACAAAAAAAAACGGATAATAATAATACTTCTTATTTTTATCAAATGCTTAACCCAGAAGAAATATTAAAATTGAATCAAGATTGGATTTCAATTTTCTTTACATTTTCATTTATAATTCTCGCTTTTCTCCGAAGTCTAAACAAAAAAAGATTTGATTTACTTATACTTTTATCTAATAAAGAAAAATATTACAGTCTTTATGGTAGAGAAAAAACAATTAAATATCTAAACTTATTTGATTCGTTAAAAATACTAGTTGTCCTAATAATTAAAAGTCTTCTTTTAACTTTTATAATTGACAAATCTAGTTCCTATAAAACTTTTCAATCCATTTTTTTGATTGTCTCAGTTACAATAATATTTAGATATTTCCTTTCTAAACATATTTTCAGGTTTTTAAACCTTGACAATTTATTTAATGAAACAGTTTTTAAAAGTGCTTCATCATATTTTAGAATATCTCTATTAAGTTTACCTCTATTATTACTTTACAGTTATACTTTTGTCGAAAGTTCGATATTCCTGTTTATATCCTCATCATTAATTGTCTCTACAATTTTATATACACATTTAATGATATATTTTAAAATTGCGAATTACAATGTCGCAAGTATTTTTTATATTATTTTATATCTTTGTGCTTTTAAAATAACACCTTGGTTATGGCTTTATGGCTATATAACCGCTTAAGGAGTTTAATTTTTAAGGTATGAAAGTAAAGACTATTTTAGTTTCTCAACCTGAGCCTGTTAGTGAAAAATCTCCTTATTCTAGACTTAAGGAAAAGCACAAATTAAAGATTGATTTTAGGCCATTTATTCATGTTGAAGGGATGAGTGCAAAAGATGTCAGACAGCAAAAAATAAATTTTTCTGATTTTAATAATGTTATTTTAACTAGTAAAAATGCTGTTGACCATTTTTTTAGATTAGCAAAAGAAATGAGATATCGTGTTCCCGATTCCACTAAATATTTTTGCCAATCTGAAGCCATAGGATTTTATTTGCAAAAATATGTTGTTTATAGAAAAAGAAAAATATATGTTGGAGAGAGAGACTTCAAGAGTTTAGAAAACATTTTTAAGAAATTTGAAAACGAAACTTTTTTAATACCAACTTCCGATATTTTAAATTCTGAAATATCTGAATTTTTAAATTTTATTGACATAAAGTGGACTAGAGCACAACTTTATAAAACTGTTGTTAGTGATCTCTCAGATTTGAGAAATGTATATTATGATGTACTTGTTTTTTTTAGTCCATCAGGTATAGAGTCTTTATTTAAAAATTTTCCTGATTTTAAGCAAAATAAGACCAAAATTGCTGTATATGGAAACGCGACAGTTAAAGCTGCTGATGAAGCAAAACTAAGAATAGATATAAAAGCCCCTACTCCTGAGACACCATCAATGATTATGGCTATAGAGAAATATATTTCTCAAAAAAACAAATAATAATTTATCTTATAATTCCTAATAGTATGAAAGTAAACAATCAAACTATAATAATTGATGGAATAGATAAGATAATTCTTAGAGAGCTAATGTTGGATTCTAGGAAGTCAATAAATGAGGTGGCTAAGAAAGCTGGAATATCCGGAACAGCAGTTCACCAGCGTCTAAAAAAACTTGATGAATCAAACCTTATTTCAAGTTCTCAAATAGTATTAAATCCCAAATTATTAGGATATAAAACTATGGCCTTCATTGGAATTTATCTGGAAAAAGCCATTAGAAATCCAGAAGTAGTAAATCAACTTAAAGAAATCGACGAAGTTATTGAATGTCATTATACAACTGGAAATTGGAGTATTTTAATCAAGATTATTTGCAAAGATAACGAGCACTTAATGAAATTACTGAACGAAAAAATTCAAACAATTGATGGAATTTCAAGAACTGAAACATTTATTTCTCTAGATCAACAAATAAATAGACAAATTAAAATATAACCCGTCATTTATTTATTTTTCTATTCCTTAAGATAATTACTATTATAGAAATTTGAATGATTCCTGCAATCATATTTGAAATAATAATAGATAAACTAACTATTAAAAATCCATAGACAAGCCAAAGAGTTACTCCTAATAGTAAAACAAAGTACATTTGCAATGAAACTCCATCAGAAGAACCACACTTCCATATCTTATATAATTGAGGAACAAAACCAACCGTTGTTAAAGATCCTGCAAATAATCCTATAATTTCAACATATATTGAATTCATTAGAATACAATATTAATTATCTTGCTATGCACAACAATAATTTTTTTTGGTTTCCCCCCTTGCAAGTATTTTTCTGTTCTAGCTTCTTTTAAAACAATATCCTCTATCTCGTTTTTACTTAAATCTAAAGGCAATTCAAGCATATACCTGGTTTTACCATTAAAAGACACAGGATAATTTTTTTTAAATTCCTGAATAAATTTTTCTTCAAACTTAGGGTAAGGGACATATTCAATACTTTCATGATTACCTAAAACGGACCATATTTCTTCAGAAATATGTGGAGCAAAAGGAGATAATAATATGATTAAAGGTTCTAAAATTTTTCTAGAATGACATTTAAGAGCACTCAACTCATTGACACATATCATAAAAGAACTGACACATGTATTAAATGAATATCTTTCTATGTCCTGATTTATTTTCTTAATCGCTTTATGAAGCACCCTTAAAGAATCTTGGGAAGGTGATTCATCCAAAACTAAAAATTCTTTCCCATCATAAAATAATTTCCAAAACTTCTTTAAAAAGTTATGGACTCCAATAATTCCTTCTGTATTCCATGGTTTATCTTGTTCTATTGGTCCTAAAAACATTTCATACATTCTAAGTGTATCAGCCCCATATTTTTCACATATATCATCAGGATTTACTACGTTATGTTTTGATTTAGACATTTTTTCTACCTCTCTACCTACAACATACTTCCCTTTTTCAAAAATGAATTTTGAATTTTTAAAATCAGGATTAATCTTCTTTAATGCTTCAATATTGATTTCATTCTTTTCATTTACTAAGGAAATATCAACACGAATAGGCTCAACTTCTAGTCCATCAATTAAATTTTTTGACAAAAATTCTTTGGTCCTCTTTTCCCTATAAATGAATGCAGAATTCCCAAGGATCATTCCTTGATTAATAAGTTTTTTGGCATACTCATCAACAGGTAAATATCCTTTGTCAAACAAAAATTTTTGCCAAAACCTGGAATACAATAAATGTCCTGTGGCATGTTCACTCCCTCCTAAATATAAATCAACATTTTTCCAATAATTAACTGCTTTATCGCCAACAAATGAATTAGAATTTTTCGGATCCATATAACGATTGAAGTACCATGAACTTCCGGCCCATCCTGGCATTGTGTTTAATTCTAGAGGGAAAACTTTTTTTTCATCAATCTTTTTATTAGAAACAACTTTTTCGCTTTGAATATCCCAAGCCCAATCCTTTGCATTACCTAGTGGCGGACTTCCATCTTTTGTCGGCAAATATTTTTTTACATCAGGTAATTTGAGGGGCAATTTTTTATAAGAAAGAGGTATAGGAATTCCATTTTTAAAATAAATAGGTATGGGCTCTCCCCAATATCTTTGTCGGCTAAAAATAGCATCTCTGAGTTTATAATTAGTTGATTGATAACCTGCTTTCACTTTTTCTAATTCATTAATTGTTTTGTCAAATGCCTTTTTGTAAGAAAGACCATTCAAAAATTTGGAATTAATAATCTTCACATTAGTTTTTTCAGCATAGGCAGATTCTGAAATATCAATATTTTCAAAAATGTTTAAAATTGGTATTTCAAAAAATTTAGCAAAATCATAATCTCTTTGATCTCCACAAGGAACACCCATTACAGCACCAGTTCCATAACCTGACAAAACATATTCTCCAATCCAAATAGGAATTTTATTTCCTGTAAAAGGATGGGTTACATAGGCTCCTGAAAAAACTCCGCTAATATTTTTTATATCTGACTGTCGCTCTAGTTCAGATTTATTGATTACCTCCTGAATGTATTTATCCACTTTCTTTTTTTGGTCTGTAGTTACTATTTTAGTGATTATTTCATTTTCAGGAGCTAAGGTCATAAAAGTTACTCCAAAGATTGTGTCTGGACGAGTAGTAAATACTTCTATCTGCTCCACTTGACCATGAACTTTAAATTTGATCATAGCTCCTTTGGATTTCCCTATCCAATTTTTTTGCATTTCTTTAAGTGGATCAGGCCAATCAATTTTATCTAATCCCTCTAAAAGGCGGTCAGAATATGCACCAATCCTCATACTCCATTGCTTCATTTTCTTTTTTATGATTGGATATCCTCCCCGTTCAGAAACACCATTAACAACCTCATCATTGGCAAGTACTGTTCCTAATTCTGGACACCAATTGACCTGTGCTTCAGCCAAATAAGTTAAACGGTATTTCATAAGGATTTTTTCCTTTTCTCTCCAATCCATTTTGTTCCATTCATCTGCATTAAAATCTGGCGCATCTAAATCACAATGAGCTCCAGAATTACCGCTGCCAAATTTTGAAAATCTTGAGATCAAATTTGAAATCGGAAGTGCTTTATTTTCTTCTTTTGAGAAATAAGAATTATATAACTCTAAAAAAATCCATTGCGTCCAACAATAATAATTAGGATCTGAAGTTTTAAATTCCCTGTCCCAATCAAAAGAAAAACCCATCCTGTCAAGTTGTTTTCTATATCTTTTTATGTTTTTTTCTGTTGTTCTTTCAGGATGTTGACCAGTTTCTATAGCATATTGTTCTGCAGGTAACCCAAAAGAATCATATCCTTGGGGATGAAGTACATTAAAACCCTTATGCCTCATGTATCTTGAAATTATGTCGCTTGCAATATACCCTAATGGATGACCAACATGAAGACCAGACCCTGAAGGATAGGGGAACATATCTAGAACATAATACTTAGGTTTTTTGCTAAAATTTTTAGCTTCAAATGTTTTATTGTTAGACCAAAAATTTTGCCATTTTTTTTCAATTTCTTTGAAGTTGTAAATCACGTCAATTGATTTCCTGTAAAAGTAAGCTTATTGAATGAAAGGAAAAAAGTTTATTGTTGTCTTAGCAATTTTTTGTATATCGTTTTATATTTTTGCTAGTGCAAAATTCTAAATTTTTTATGGAGAATATTGAAGAAAAACATAATAGAAAAAAACTTGCTTCTTCATATCTTTCAGTTGTTATTAGTATGACTATTGTACTTTTTCTAATTGGATTTCTTGGCATATTCCTTCTAAATTCAAAAAAAGTATCAGACCATTTTAAAGAACAAATTGTTTTATCAGTTTTTATAAAAGACTCTGCCAAGGATATTGAGATAAAGCAACTTCAAAAAACATTAAGTTTGAAAGAATCAACTAAAAAAGTTGTTTATGTTTCCAAAGAGGATGCCTCCGAACAATATGCGAGTGAAATTGGAGAAGATTTTTTGGAATTTTTAGGTTACAATCCTCTTCTAAATTCTATTGATGTCTTTTTAAATGCTAAATATGTTGAATCTGGTGCAATAAAAAATTTAATTGAAAATTTGGAAAGATATGATTATATAGATGAAATAATATATGATGAACCCTTAGTTGAACTTTTAGAAAAAAATATAAAACGAATATCTTTCTGGATGATAGGGTTAAGTGGATTTTTTATTTTGGTTGCAATTTTATTAATCAATAGCTCTATAAGACTTTCAATATATTCACAACGGCTAGTTATAAAAACAATGCAGTTAGTTGGCGCTACAAAAAATTTTATTCGTAACCCTTTTATAAAGAGGCACATTATAATGGCTATATTAAGCTCCATTTTAGCATTATCTGCATTGATACTTTTAATTTTTACAATTGACAAAAATATTCCGGATTTGAAACTTTTATCTAATCAATTAGAACTATTTTTAATTTTTATGTTTGTGACAATTATTGGAATAACTATAACATTTTTTAGTGCCTTTTTTGCCACACAGAAGCATTTAAAAAAGAAAATAATTTATTAAAAAATTATAGTTAAAAGCACATGAGAAAGAAACTATTGTTTAGCAAAAAAAATTATTTGATTCTTTTTCTGTCACTTTTTACCATATCAACCGGCTTTATTCTAATGTCGGGTGGAGAGAGTGAAGATCCAATGATTTTTAACACTCAAATATTTAATTTCCAAAGAATCCGATTGGCTCCTACACTTGTATTATTCGGTTTTGCTCTAGCGATTTATTCAATTTTTATCAAGTCAAAATCAAAATAAATGAATGTTTTTGAGGCATTTTTCCTTGGTTTAATTCAAGGTCTGACAGAGTTTCTTCCTGTTTCATCAAGTGGTCACCTAGAGATTTTTAAAAAAATTTTTGGTGATATGTATAAGCCCCAAGAAAGTTTTTTATTTACTCTTTTACTTCATTTTGCAACTGCAATCAGTACTATTATCGTATTTAGAAAAGATATTCTTATAATATTAAGAGAATTATTTCAGTTTAAAAAAAATGAAAGTTTACACTTTTCTACATGTGTTATCATATCAATGATTCCAGCTGCTTTCATAGGTCTTTTCTATGAAAATTTTATTAACGATTTGTTTCAGGGTAATTTAATTTTGGTTGGAGGCATGTTACTAATAACTGCTTTTCTATTATTTCAAACAGATCATATAAAAATAACTGAAAAAAAAATTTCATACCGGTCAGCATTGTATATTGGTTTAATTCAAGCAATTGCAATTTTACCTGGACTTTCTAGAAGTGGAGCTACAATTGCAATGGCTATAATTATAGGGGTCAATAGAGAAAAAGCAAGTCGCTTTTCCTTTCTTATGGTCATTCCTCTGATTATTGGAGGAATGGGTAAAAACTTGTTAAGTCTTCCTGATAATTTAGAAATTAAAATTGACATCCTGTTTGTTGGATTTGTCAGTGCATTAATAACAGGTATTTTTGCTTGTAAATTAATGATTGCTTTGGTAAATAAAAGTAAACTAAAATATTTTGGTTTATATTGTCTAATAGTTGGTTTTATTAGTATTTACTATGCCAGCACATAAAAATTTTTCAAAAACCTCTGTTGTAGAAGGTGAAGTCTTTTTAATTGATAAGCCATTAAACTGGACTTCTTTTGAAGTTGTCAAAAAGCTTAGATATATTTTAAAGAAAAAGTTTAATTTAAAGGATTTAAAAGTTGGACATGCTGGAACTTTAGATCCGTTAGCAAGTGGCTTATTAATTCTTTGTACTGGTAGAATGACAAAAAAAATATCTGCTTTTCAAAATTTGGATAAAGAATATATTGGAACTATGTCACTTGGTTCCACAACTCCATCTTATGATTTGGAAACAAAAATTGACAAAACTTTTTCAATAAATCATATTACTGAAAATTTATTAAATACAGTAAAAAATAAATTCTTAGGTACAATTAGTCAATTTCCTCCTATTTTCTCAGCAGTAAAAAAAAATGGTAAAAGACTATATAAATATGCGCGAGAGGGAAAAAATGTTGACATTATATCAAAAAAAGTAATCATAAATAAGTTTTGTTTAAAACGCATTTATATACCTGAAATTGATTTTGAAGTAAATTGTTCAAAAGGCACATATATTAGATCTTTAATTAATGATTTTGGAAAAGAATTAAATTCTGGAGCACATTTGACATCACTTAAAAGGACAAGAATAGGTTGGTTCTCGATAGATGATTCGATTACTATTGATGAGTTTATAAAAAATTTGGAATAGTGAAAATTTTCTTTTTAATATTTTTGTTTTTAATACTTTTGCTTTAAATATTATGAGTCTGACAAATCATAAAATAAAGAGGGCTATATCTAAAAAACAGTATTTAGATTCCCAAATTCCCAAGGGAATTGATTTAGTAAATGAAATCATTTCACTAAAAGAGAAAAAAAAGGCTGTTATCCTAGCCCACTATTATCAAAATTCCGAAATACAAGAACTAGCTGATCATCTTGGAGACAGTCTTTATCTTGCACAATGTGCAAAAAAAGCAACTTCCGATATAATTGTTTTGGCTGGAGTTCACTTCATGGGAGAAACGGCAAAAATCATTAATCCTCAAAAAAAAGTTTTGGTTCCTGATTTAAAAGCTGGCTGTTCCTTATCTGATTCTTGTCCGCCTGATGACTTCAAAAAATTTATTGAAAATCATCCGGGTTATAATGTTGTAAGCTATATAAATTGCTCAGCAGAAATAAAATCATTAAGTACAATTGTTTGTACTTCAAGTAATGCAAAAAAAGTTATTAATTCAATTCCTAAAAATGAAAAAATAATCTTTGCTCCTGACAAGAATCTTGGTAAATATTTAATTAAAGAAACTGGAAGAGACATGAAGCTTTGGAATGGATCTTGTATTGTACATGAAGCATTTTCTCTAGAGAAAATAATATCTCTTGTAAAAAAATATCCCAAGGCAAAATTTATAGCACATCCTGAAAGTGAATCCCCCATTTTGGAAATAGCAAATTTTATTGGAAGCACATCTGAATTACTAAATTTTGTTCAAAAAGATTCATCAAAAACATATATAATTGCTACAGAAAATGGAATACTATATGAAATGAAAAAGAAATGTCCAAATAAAAAATTTATACCTGCTCCTGTTGAAGATGAAACTTGTGCGTGTAGTGAATGTTCATTTATGAAAATGAATACACTTGAAAAGCTTTATTTATGTCTTTTAAATGAAACACCCGAAATAATTTTGCCAGGTGAAATTATTGACAAGTCAATAGTGCCCATTGAAAAAATGTTAGCGTTAGGATAATTAAACATAAGAATTTTATAGATATGATTAGTAAGGATAATTTTTATAAGTCCTATAAATCTGAAATAGATCTTTTTATCAAAAGAGCGCTTAAAGAGGATGTAGGGAGTGGTGATCATAGCTCTAAATCATGTATTCCAAAAAGCGGAAAAAAACAGATGAATTTAATTATAAATCAACCTTGTATTTTGGCAGGTGTGAAATTAGCTGAAAAAATATTTGCTTTCTATGATCCTGAAATAAAAATAGATATTATAAGTCCAGATGGAGCTAATGTGAAATCAGGAGAAATTGGATTTATTGTTAGTGGAAAACCATCTTCCCTCTTAATGGTTGAGCGTTTGGTCTTGAATTCTATGCAAAGGATGAGTGGAATTGCTTCAATTACGAATCTTTTGAAAGAAAAAATTTCTCATACAAAGTGTACAATTTTGGATACAAGAAAAACAACTCCTGGATTTCGTTATCCTGAAAAATGGGCCGTATTAATTGGTGGGGGGCAGAATCACAGAATGGGTCTTTTTGATACAATTATTATAAAAGATAACCATATAGAATTTAATGGGAGTCTAACAAAAGTTTTAAAAAAAACAAAAACTTACCTTGAAAAAAATAATATTTATATCCCTGTAATTGTTGAAGTGAGGAATGATGATGAAATTAAAGAAGCAATTAAATTCCGATGGATTGATCGCATTCTACTAGATAATATGTCAAGAAATCAATTAATTAAAAGCTTGAAATTAATTGATGGGAAATTTAAAACAGAAGCATCAGGAAATATAACTTTAGATAATTTAGTCGAAATAGCAGAAACAGGTATAGATTTTGTCTCAATTGGAGCAATTACTCACTCTGCAAAAAACATAGATTTGAGTTTGAAGGCAATATAAAACATTCTATATTTCCTATATTTGCAATAATTCTTCTATTAATGAAATACAAAAGGATCTTATTGAAATTAAGTGGTGAGGCTTTTATAGGTGACAAGAGTTATGGAATAGATCCTGAAAGACTGAAAAAATATTGTGAAGAGATTAAGGAAATTCATAATCTGGGAATAGAACTTGCAATAGTTATTGGAGGAGGAAATATTTTCAGAGGTATTTCTGGAGCTAGTGATGGAATGGATAGAGTTCAGGCAGATTATATGGGCATGCTTGCTACCGTAATCAATGGCTTAGCATTGCAGAGTTCTTTAGAAAATATAGATGTTCCAACAAGATTGCAAACAGCTATAAAAATTGAAGCAATTGCAGAGCCATTTATTAAAAGACGTGCAACTAGACATCTTGAAAAAGGGAGGGTTGTTATTTTTGGTTCCGGCACAGGAAATCCTTTTTTCACAACTGATTCAGCAGCAGTTTTAAGGGCAATTGAAATAAATGCAGATGTTATATTAAAAGGCACACGTGTTGATGGAATATATGATGAAGATCCAGAAAAAAATAATAGAGCTATAAAATTTGATTCACTTTCATTTGACGAAGTTCTAAAAAAAGGTTTAAAGGTAATGGATACCACTGCCTTTACACTAAGTCAGGAAAATAAACTACCAATAATAGTTTTTGACATAAATACGAAAGGAAATCTTATTAAGATAATTAAAGGAGAAAAAATTGGGACTCGTGTCTTTATGTAAATAATTTTACAAATGGATCAAGAAATTCAAAAAACTTTAAATTTAGCAAAAGAAAAAATGAATAATTCAATTATTTTTTTAGAAAAAGAATTATTAAATATTCGTGCAGGAAAAGCAAATCCTATAATGCTAAATTCTGTATCTGTCGAATATTATGGAACTCCAACTCCATTAAATCAAATTTCAAGTATAAATACCCCTGACGCTAGATCAATATCTATTCAACCCTGGGAAAAATCACTCCTCCCAGAAATAGAAAAAGCAATTTTAAATGCTGACCTTGGTTTTAATCCAATGAACAATGGAGAATCTATACTTATAAATATACCTCCACTGACTGAAGAAAGAAGAATAGAATTAGTAAAACTTGCCAAAACAGAAACAGAAAATGCAAAGATAAATATTCGAAATGCAAGAAAAGATGCTAACCATTCAATTAAAAAAATGATGTTCCCAAAAGACTTGCAAAAAAATGCTGAAATTGATATACAAAACTTAACTGATGAATATATTATTAGAGTTGATTCTATTTTCAATGCCAAAGAAAAGGAAATACTTACTGTTTAAAAATAAGATTTAAGGCAAACATGTCCTAAAATAAAATCAAAAATGAATTTTTGGAGTAATGTAGCTAACTTAATTCTTAAAAACAGAATAACAATATTACTTTGTGTTTTTGCGCTTACTTTTTTCCTGCTCAACCAATGGAAAAATATTCAATTTACTTATACTGAAGCCAAGCTTCTTCCAGATGATCATCCTGAAAGTTTAATATATGACAATTTTAAAAACAAATTTGGGGAAGAAGGGAATCTTATTGTAATAGCTGTTAAGGACACTTCACTATTTTCTGAAAAAAATTTTAATGAATGGAATAAATTAAATAGAAAGATTAATGGATATCCTGAAGTTAATTTTGTTCTCTCTTTTGATAACATAAAAGATTTAGTTAAGGATAGTAAAAACAAAAAATTTGTTTTCAAAAATCTTTTTGAAAATCAAAATTTTGATTCTAAAACTATTGAAAAATTTAAAGAAAAAATTTTTTATAAACTCCCATTTTATAATAGCTTATTATTAGGAAATCAGAATAAAACCATTCGAACCATTATTTATATGGATACAGAGATTGTTAATACAGAAGTGCGAAAAGATTTTATACTCTATGAATTTATCCCTTTAATAAATAGATTTGAAAAAAGTACAGGCTTGGATGTTAAAGTCTCAGGAATGCCTTATATAAGAACTTTGAACGCCCAAAATATTAAAGATGAAATAGGTCTTTTTGTTCTTACAGCAATGCTTGTGACGGCATTTATTTTCTTTCTTTTTTTTAGATCCTACAGAGCCACATTTATTTCAATGTTTGTCGTTCTTATTGGAGTGGGATGGGCATTAGGGGTTTTGGGATTGTTAGGTTATGAAATTACAATTTTAACTGCATTGATTCCGCCACTAATCATTGTGATCGGTATTCCTAATTGTATTTTTTTAATTAATAAGTATCAACAAGAAGTTGCTAAGCATGGAGATAAAGTAAAATCTTTAGAAAGTGTAATAATTAAAATTGGTAATGCAACCTTAATGACCAATCTAACTACTGCATCTGGTTTTGCAACATTTATTTTAACTAATAGTCAAGTCCTTAAAGAATTTGGAATTGTAGCTTCACTTAATATAATCGCTATTTTCCTTTTGTCATTACTAATTATTCCTATAGCATATAGTTTTTTAGAAATTCCTAATAAAAAGCATTTGAAACATTTGGAAAGTGTTTCAATTAAGAAAATAGTCAAATGGCTAGAAAACAGGGTCCGTAAGGATAGGCTTAAAACATATATAATTTCACTTATAAGCTTAATCTTTGGTATAATTGGAATTTATCAAATTGAAATTTCAGGAAGCATAATTGAAGACATGCCAAAAAAATCAGGTTTCTTTGAAGATATCAAGTTTTTTGATAATGAATTTAATGGGATAGTTCCTCTTGAAATAAATATTGATAGTAAAAGAAGAAAAGGTGTCAATAATTTGACAACAATTAAAAGGATAAATAAATTGACAGAATACATTTCAACTATTCCTGAACTTTCCTCCCCAATCTCAATAATTAATCTACTAAAATACATTAAACAGGCTTATTATAATGGAAATCCTAAATACTACAAAATACCCACTGCACAAGAGAATAGTTTTCTTTCACCATATTTAAAAAATATGCCTGAAACAAAAAATCTCATCTCAAACTATGTAGATAGCACAGGACAAAATGCCAGAATCACAACTTTTCTTATGGATGTTGAAACTAAACGTATAGAATTAATTGAAAAGGATTTAAAAAAAGAAATTGACCAGATTTTCGATAAGGACAGATATAATGTAATACTTACTGGCAAAGCTCTTTTATATCTTAAGGGAACTCATTATCTTATAAAAAACCTTTTTATTTCACTATCATTAGCTATCCTTCTTATAGCAATGTTTATGGCCTATCTATTTAGATCATATAAAGTGATAATTATATCATTAATTCCTAATTTACTTCCTCTTATTGTTACAGCTGGAGTCATGGGCTTTACGGGAATTCCATTAAAACCCTCAACAATTCTTGTTTTCAGTGTTGCTTTTGGAATATCAGTTGATAATACCATACATTTTTTAGCTAAATATCGACAAGAACTGATTGAAAATAATTGGAAAATAAATTCGGCTGTTTATTCATCACTTAGAGAAGCTGGTGTTAGCATGTTATACACTTCAATTGTACTTTTTTTTGGTTTTGCAATATTTATGATTTCAAGTTTTGGAGGAACAGTTGCCCTTGGAGGATTAGTTTCTGTCACACTTCTCTTTGCAATGCTGGCTAATTTAATTTTATTACCATCTCTCTTAATTTCTTTAGAAGATACGGTTAGCAATGAAAATGTTATCAAAAAACCTAAAATAAATATTATTCCAGAAGACACAAAGTAGAAAGTTTTACAAATCAAAATAAACCTATCTTTGCAACGAAAAGAAAAAGATGTCATTAGTAAGATTAATTGAAATTTTTAATAATCCAGAAAGTTTTAAATATCTAAGTATTAATGGGTGGGTAAGAACTTTTAGAGCTAACAAATTTATTGCTTTAAATGATGGCTCAACTGTTCGTAATCTTCAATGCGTAATTGATTTTGAAAAAACAAATGAAGATATCCTTAAAAAAATTGCTGGTGGAGTTGCTCTTTACGTGGAAGGAAAACTAGTGAAAAGTTTGGGCAAAGGGCAAGATTTTGAACTATTAGTTAAGAAAATAAAAATTATTGGTGAATCTGATCCAGAGTTATATCCAATACAGCCCAAAAAGCACAGTTTTGAATTTTTAAGAGAAAAAGCACATTTAAGAATTAGGACTTCAACAATGAGTTGTATTATGCGTATTCGATCAATACTAGCTTTTGCAATTCATGATTTTTTTCAAAAAGAAGGTTTCTTTTATGTTAATACACCTATAATAACTGGAAGCGATGCTGAAGGTGCTGGGGAAATGTTTAGAGTAAGTACTTTGGATCCTAAAAATCCGCCTAAAGACAAGGATAATAAAGTAGACTTCAAAAAAGATTTTTTCGGTAAAGAAACCAGTTTGACTGTTTCTGGTCAACTTGAGGCAGAAGCCTATGCTCTAGGTTTAGGTAAAGTCTACACTTTTGGCCCTACATTTAGAGCAGAAAACTCTAATACATCAAGACATTTATCTGAATTTTGGATGATTGAGCCTGAAATGGCTTTTTATGATATAAAAGACAACATGGATTTTGCAGAGAAATTCCTAAAACATATTCTTAGATATTCCTTAAAAAAATGTCCTGATGATTTTGCTTTTTTAAATGATCGACATAATGAGGAAGAAAATAAAAAACCAAAGTTGGAAAGGAGTGAAATGAGTCTAATAGAAAAAATAAATTTTGTAATTGATAAAAAATTTAAAAGGATTACATATACTGAAGCCCTAGATATATTAAAAAATTCTAAACCAAATAAAAAAAAGAAATTCGAATACATAATTGAACAATGGGGTTCAGACTTGCAAAGTGAACATGAGCGCTTCCTTGTAGAAAAATATTTTAAAACTCCGGTGATAATTTATGATTATCCATCTAAAATAAAAGCATTTTATATGCGTTTAAACGGTGATGGTAAAACTGTTAGTGCTATGGATATTCTTTTCCCAGGAATAGGTGAAATAGTTGGAGGTTCACAACGTGAAGAACGCATGGATATTTTAGAAAAAAGAATTTCTGAATTTGGTGTAGACGATGAAGAATTATGGTGGTATGTAGAGCTCAGAAAATTTGGAACCGCTCCTCACAGTGGCTTTGGGCTTGGTTTTGAAAGATTAGTTCAATTTGCTACAGGGATGAGTAACATTAGAGAAGTTATCCCTTTTCCAAGGACACCTCATAATGCTTCTTTTTAATAGGCCCTTTTTCCAACCTTTTTTATAACTTTAATTGACTAAAAATATAAGTTATGTTGAAACAAAAGCTTCAATTAAAACTTTCTCAAAAGTTGTCTCCGCAACAGATTCAACTGATGAAGCTTGTTCAATTATCTACTCTAGAACTAGAGCAAAAGATTCAATCAGAAATTGGAGAAAATCCTGCTCTTGAAACTGGTAAAGAAATTGATGAAAATAATCAAAATGAACTTGATGAATTTTCAGAATATGATCAAGGAAGTGAAGAAATATCTACAGAAGATTTTGATATTGATCCTTATCTAAGTGATGATGAAACTCCAAATTACAAACTTGAAAACTCAAACTATGGAGGGATTAAAAATGAAGCAGGATCGCCTATCTCTAATCAAATAAGTTTTCATGAATATTTAAAGAATCAATTACAAAGTTTAATCCTGGATAAGATTGAAAAACCAATAGCTAATTTCCTTGTTGGAAGTATTGACAATAGTGGATACATAAGAAGATCAGACGAAGATATAATTGATGACCTAGCTTTTACCCAAAATATAATTATAGATAAAAATCAATTCGGAAAAATTCTTCAAAAAATTCAATCACTAGATCCTCCAGGTGTAGCAGCAAGAAATCTAAAAGAATGTTTGCTAATTCAATTAAAAAGAAAAAGAAAAAACAAACATTCTATTATTGCAAAAAATATAATTGAAACTTCTTTTGAAGAATTTTCTCGAAAACACTACAAAAAATTGCAAGATCGGTTTAACATAGACGAAAATGATCTTAAATTAGTGTTAAATGAAATCAGTAAATTAAATCCAAAACCAGGAGGAGCATTATCAGGAAACATACAAAACAACCATATAATTCCTGATTTTATTCTTAAAATAGAAAATGGGGATCTAAAAGTAACTTTAAACAGAAGAAATTCCCCTGAATTAAGAATATCGAATAATTATAAAGAAATGCTTTCAGGGTATTCTGAAGATCCAAAAAAAACTAAATCTCAAAAGGAAGCAATCTTATTTATAAAACAAAAATTGGATGCTGCAAAATGGTTTATTGATGCAGTGGAGCAAAGATACCAAACCCTTTATCTAACAATAAAAGCTATAGTCGAATATCAAAGAGAATATTTCCTGTCAGGTGATGAACAGAAGTTAAAACCGATGGTTTTAAGAGATATAGCAGAAAAAATAAATATGGACATTTCTACGGTTTCCAGAGTTGCTAATAGTAAATATATAGACACTCCATACGGAGTTAAACTTTTAAAAGAAATTTTTTCAGAAGGAATGAAAAATGTTGAAGGAGAAGATGTTTCAACAATTGAAATAAAAAAAACCCTAGGAACACTTATTTCTCAAGAAGACAAAAAGAAACCTCTCACCGATAAATTATTATCTGATTTGTTAAAAGAAAAAGGGTATAATGTTGCCAGAAGAACAATTGCAAAATATAGAGAACAACTTGGATTTCCAGTTGCTAGATTAAGGAAAACAATTTAGGAGAAAGGAAATATTTTTACTCCATATTCTTTGAATAATCCCCGATCCGAGTAGTGTAATTAATTTTTAAAGCATTAACCTTTCTTAGTTCCTGCTTAATATCAGTTATCAAACCCATCTTAGTGTCACCATCAACTTTTAATGCTGTTGTCAAAACATTTTGCAATTCTTGCCTTTTTGAAGCCCTCTCGGCAAGAACAAAAGCTCCTATTTCACTTACAGTTGAAAATTTATCATTCAACTGTATTCTAGCCTGAGTTCCATATTTATCAGAATATCTACTAGAAGGTTTCCCAGCATATATATACATCACACGATCTTTCTTATCTAATTTTTGAACTTGATCTGCTGTTGGTAAAACATTTTTAACCATTAAGGTACTATCTCGCATAACAGTAGCTACCATGAAAAAAAATAGTAACATAAAAACAATATCTGGTAAAGAAGCAGTAGATATTGCAGGTAAATCGCCAGTCTTTTTCTTTTTAAATTTTGACATATCTGTTTTTATTTTTTGCTAGGTTCTGCTTCTGATAACTTCTGAGGGAACATTTCTTTAACAATTTTTAATTTTGGTCTTAATCTCTCTTTTTCCTCTGGAGTAGTTCTCGGATCAGAAAACCTTTTATTGGCTTCCATAAAGTCCATCCCATCAAGAGGATTTAGTCGAACGTATTCTCTATTTCTCAATTCATTATATGCTGCAACCAATTCATTTTGAACCGATATGTAAGCCTTATAGGAAGTTTCCCTGTCATTTTTTAATGAAATAATTGCTTTTTGAGGATTATCAGAAGATCTAGGATCTGCATCTCCCTGACAATAATCACAAGAATCTTCTCCTTTCCCTCCTCCATTATCTAAAAATTTAACAGCTAAAGATCGTAAGTCTTTAATCTCTGATAACTCCTCCTCTACTAACAACTGATTATACTTGTTGACTACCACTGTAAAAATATTTTTTTGTTTAATTATTGGAGGATCTTCTAATTCCTCCATAGGTGGTAATTTCCTATTAATTCCACTATCAGTTTCTATTGTGGTAGTGACTAAAAAGAAGATTAGTAGCAGAAAAGCTATGTCTGCCATTGATCCTGCATTTACTTCAGGTGATGATCTTCTCATTTAATTGTTATTTTTTAAACATTTTTCTCAATCCAGAAAGAAACATTAGTCCAATTGCAAGAATAAATAAAATGTAAAATACAAGTATCCCTGTACCAACCCATCTAGAACCACTCGCTGAAAGGACCTTCCCATCTTTCATTGGTGTTTCAACACCACTCGATACCATATATGAAATAAAAATGATTAGAAGGAAAAATCCGATGGATATAGCAGCTTTTTTAAGTTTAGCTTTATCGGAAAACAAGCCCCTGAGAGAAAAAATAAGGGTCACAAAAATTGTAAGAAAAAAGACAATTCGAGCAAGTTCAATGATAGGAGTTACCAAACTATAGCTACCCTGCGCCGCATCTACTTCTATTTGCTCATCTCCAGCTCCCATAATTCTTAGAAGAAATATAACACCAATAACACCAAGAAGTGCACTAATTATATTAATTATGTTTTGAAGTTTCATTTTTCAGGAAAAATTAATTATTTTTTATAAGCTACAAGTATGTCAATCAAATTAATAGAAGCATCTTCCATATCATTAACAATACTATCAATTTTTGCAACTATGTAGTTATAAAAAACTTGAAGAATTATTGCTACAATAAGTCCAAAAACTGTAGTTAAGAGAGCCACTTTAATTCCTCCTGCTACTAATGAAGGTTGCATATCACCAGCGGCTTCAATTTTATCAAATGCAGTAATCATACCAATTACAGTACCCATGAATCCAAGCATTGGAGCTAAAGCTATAAACAAAGATATCCATGAGACGTTCTTTTCTAATTGTCCCATCTGGACACCTCCATAAGCAACAACAGCTTTTTCAGCACTTTCAACACCTTCATTTATTCTATCAAGACCTTGATAAAAGATTGAAGCTACAGGACCCTTGGTATTTCTACAAACCTCTTTAGCAGCATCAACGCCACCAGATTTAATAGCCTCTTCAACACTAGAAGTTAATTTCTGGGTATTTGTACTAGCTAGATTTAAGTAAATTATTCTTTCTATAGCTATGGCCAAGCCTAAAATTAGACAAATCAAAACTATACCCATAAAACTTGGACCTCCTTCAATAAATCGAGTTTTTAGTTCTTGAGTAAATGAAGCCTCTGCCACTACATCATCCTGTATAGAAACTGCTGTTTCTTCCGCTCCAGAGATGACTTCTGTAGAAGCCGCATAAGTGAATTGACTGGTCATAAATATACCCGTCAAGAAAAGTGTATATAACAATTTTTTCATTTTATTTACTTTATGTTCAAAATTTAGATTGTCTAAGATAAAAAAAAATACATACGAAGTGTATTTTTTGTTGGTTAGATTCAATTAATGGATACTACCGGATTACTTTACTTGGAAATACAACCCTACTTTCCATTCCATTTTTACCAACAGTAGATACCCCAAAAAAGTAATTGTCAATAACAATTCCTTCAAGGGTAATCTCCTCAACGTTACCTACAAAGCGACTGTAATCCCAAGTAGGTGATGTAGTATCACGCCAATATATTTTATAACCGGCAACTGCGTCATCCTCAAGTTTGTTCCATTTAAGTTTTACAGAAGGCTCAACGACACCGCCAATAGAAAGTTCACTCACTGATGGTGGTGACCATGCCAGTGCGGCTAGATTAATTGCATTTACCGCAGTGAGTTTTTTAGCATAAGAAAAGTTTACTGCTTCAATCACATCACCATAAGCAATGCCATCTTCCATTCGAATATCTTGGTGTTGTTGAGTATAATTTTCATGTGCTTCCATAATTCGAACACCAGCAAAACCTACATCATTAAATGGTCGATGATGACCGCCTCGGCCAAAACGATCTAATCTATAAATCATTTTTGGATTCATTTCAGGCATATAGGTTTTTACTGTTTTGTAGATATATCGTGCCAATTGTCGTGAAATACCATCAACTTCTCCTCCATAAAAGCGACGGTTTTTTCTCATATTTTCTGATTCATTGGCTGGCGTAGGTTCAGAAAAAATTCTAAAAGTTCTATTGTCAATCACACCATCAACTCCCTTAATGTTTCCAATCATATCATTGTTAAGAACACCAATAATTTCCCACCCCTTTTCAAGTGCATGTTTTGCTAAACCAGCGCCACCATAAAGTCCTTGTTCTTCACCTGCCAAACCAGCATAAATGATACTGCTTTCAAAACGGTAGTTTGATAATATTCTAGCTGTTTCTATTGTCCCCGCCATTCCGCTAGCATTGTCATTAGCGCCAGGGGAATCATCTATATAATTTGTTGGGTCAGAGATTCGAGAGTCAATATCACCACTCATAATAATAAAACGATTTGGATATTTAGCGCCTCTCTGAATAGCCATAACATTATTAATCCAAACTGGTTTTATAATACGTCTCCCATCAGGTTGATGATAATTTTTTTGGTATGAAACTTCAATACATCCTCCACATGCTTTTGCTATTTTTTGAAATTCATTAAAAATCCATCGCCTTGCTGCACCAATTCCTCTTTTTTTTGAAAGAGTGTCACTTAAAGTGTGTCTTGTGCCAAATTCTACCAAAGTTGTAATATCTGACTTTATGCGTTCTTCAGAAACAGCTTCAATTATTGCATAAAAATTTTCTGTTTTTTGAGCGCTTATATCTACACTTATAAATAAAAAAATAATTAGTGATATAATAAAATAAAATGATTTGCTCATAATAGAAATATGTTTTACCGATACATAAATTTAATGAAATACTTCAAGGTAGCTTGAATAAGTCCTCCACTTTACACTTAATAGTTTTTGCGATTTTCAATGCTAGCAGAGTTGACGGAATGTATATCCCATTTTCGATTGCATTAATACTTTTCCTTGATACTCCTGCACTAACTGATAGATCTTGCTGTGTTAAACCAGCAGCTTTTCTAAATTCTTCTAAATTATTTAGAAGTTTTTTGTGATTTCTTCCCAAAACTTACTTCTTTTCAAACTCTTCAACAGCATCAGTTAATTCTTTACCTGTATTTGGATAAAGATATCCAGCTATCAGAGTTCCAACACCAATTAAACCAACTAAAGCCCCAACACCTTCTAATATCCTACCAACTGCTAAAAAACCAAGTAGATAAAGTCCAATACCAACAAAAATTGTGATAACTCCATTTCTACGATAATCTATGGGCTCTTTTTTACGCTCCTCAAAAATCTTTAATAACTCCTCCAGTTTGGCAGGGTCATCCAAGTGTTTAGATATCTCTAGTACAGTTTCTCTCTTTCCTTTTGCATCATAATACAACCAGATAAATGCAGCAATTGGGACACAGATTCCCGATATAATTCCTACAACAGGTATTATTGTACCTCCACCTAAATCACCAATTGCATTTAGTAATATAAATATTTTCATAATTTTAATTTTTATTAATGTAACGCAAACGTAACATATTTTTTAATGAGAAGCAAACGTTACATGAAAAAATTTTAACTTTATATATCATTGTAATAATTTGATATAACTTAGATGTATGATTTGTATAAAAACTCATATCCCAAAAGAAGTCTGTGAAATTGATGATGAATTAAAGGCAATCTATCATAGTAAAGATTCTATTTGCATCTGGATTTTTAAAAGTAGAATTGATAGAAATAAGTTTATGAATGAAACAATTGGAATGCTTAAAAAAGAAAGAGAAGATTATTATATCTCAAATTATAAGAAAACATGAAGAAATATCTACTTGTAGTTTTATTGGCTGGACTTTGGAGTTGTAAAAAAGAATCTTCTGAAAAACCAGCTGACACGGATATATATAATAGCAATCCGGATATGGATGGGCAATTTTTTGATGCGGTACTTGTAAACAGAAACCCGGACTGCAGATGCTATGCGACGGATGCAAACAATGGTGACTACGGATCGAGTTTGATTTCGGACCTATCGAATAACATCAATGACGCCATCAGCAAGGTTCATATTGATCTGGTCATAGTAAGCGACTGGAATGCCGATGATTATAACTATAATAATGTGACGTTGACCAATGATCCGGAGCTTGCGACTCATTGCAGAGTCACATCGAACATGATCCCGAATCATAATTTTGGTGTAGAGGTCACTGGAGCTGATGGTGATGGATGGGTAAATGCAATTGATCATTCGGACATTGAAGTCACCTATATTCCTGTGGACCCAGTTCGGACCAATACGGCTAGGGATACGCCGAGAAATCCACCTACTTTTGACTTTGATGGCATTCTATTGAATGGTGTTGGCATCTCCATGGACTCTGGTTTTTGCTACAACCCGGGCGTGACCACAGGACCAAAACATCTTCGATCAAATGAGGCTGGAAACACCTCAGGATGCGGACCACAAAGTTCGTGGTTTGAGTTACCAGCGTACACGATCTGGCATCACGGTGCAGAAAATATGGCTGCTGTTTTTGATAGTTATTTCGCACACGGATACGTAGGTACCTACCACTATCACGCGTTAACTCACCCACTTCAAGAAGATACCGATCAAACGAAACCGCCTGCCAACGGTGATGGTTCTCCAGTTATTGGATTCGCACCAGATGGTTTCCCAATCTATGGGCATTGGTTCATCAACACTAACAATCAACTCGTGAAGGCCCAATCTGGTTACGAAATATATACAACCAACTCGCGCACACCTATAGCTACTGCTTTGAATGGTACCCCGCCCACTCCTTGGGACATTGCAAACAATCCCGATGACTTTGCTAGTGACTTTGGACTCGAAATGGGACGTTATGAAGAAGACTGGTATTTTGCTGGTACGGGAAATCTCGATGAGTGTAATGGGGCCTACGATGTGAATGGAGACTACGGCTACTATATAACTGATAAATACCCCTTCACTCCGCCCTGCACCTTCGGTATACGTGATCCGTCATTTGGTAAAAAATCACCGACTCTCCCATGACGGAGAGCAAAAGGTTCATGTTGTATATCATATACAGCTAATTATTTTTTATTAAATTGCATTATGACATCTAAATATAGACCCTCAAAAGTTTCAACAAACTTTTTAGACCAATTAGCAAAAATTTTGAGTTTTTCACCTTCAAAAACAAGAAGAGAAGCCATCAAACAAAAAAGAAGTCAAAGAAGATAAATTTTTCAAAATTATTAAGAAAATTACCATCTGATTTTATTAAAGTTAACTATGATACAGGAAACAGCTCATGTTTTGGTTACAATATTGAGGAAGAATTTGAGGCATATGGGGATAGAATTACAGATATTCATATTAAAGACAGAAAAATGGGAGGAGAATCAGTAGAATTAGGTAATGGTGATTTTGATTTTGAAATGGGAGTTAAAGCAATACAAAACATTAATTATGAAGGATTAATAATTCTACAAGCATACAGGAATGATGAAGGAATAGAGATTTTTGATAAACAATATAAATTTTTCTAGATAGATTTAAAGAAATTATATGAAAACAATTGCTTTAATACCAGCACGTTCGGGATCAAAAGGAGTTATAAATAAAAACATAAAAAACCTTGGGGGACTCCCTTTAATAGCCTACAGTATTATAGCAGCTAAAATGATACCAAATATTTCGGATGTAATAGTTTCTACAGATTCTCATGAGTATGCTAAGATAGCTAATAAATATGGAGCAAAAACACCTTTTTTAAGACCAAAATCTATTTCCAAAGATAGTTCAACTGATCTTGAAATGGTTGAACATTTTTTGAACTGGTATAAACAAAACATGAACGAAATCCCACATCAAATTATACATTTAAGACCTACAACGCCTTTAAGGGATCCTAAAATAATAAAAGAAGCTATTCAGTATATTAATCAAAACGGAAATTCTACTTCTTTAAGATCAGGTCATAAAGCTTCAGAGTCACCATTTAAATGGTTCATGAAAGGAAAAAACGGGTTTTTTAAGCCAATGATTAATGGGGCAACTTCAGATGAAATAAATCGGCCTAGACAAGATTTTCCTGATGTATTCATACCTAATGGATATGTGGATATTATTAAAAGTGATACTGTATTTAAAACTAAATCGCTTCATGGAAAAAATATGTTAGTTTTTGAATCTTCGAGAGCATATGAAATTGACAATAATGATGATTTCAGTTATCTTGAGTATGAATTAAAAAAGAAGGGGTCTCCAATTATAGATTTTATTAAAAGTTCTAAAATTTAACATGATGTCTAGATTAAGATTTTCTCACAAACCCAAAAAAGTAAAAAAAATCAATACCAAATATAGAATTATTTGCACTTCAATTCCTGTTCCTGAAAGTATTCCTATTTTGAATAGAATTTATGAAACAGAATCGCACTCGATGCATGGACAACTTCCAATTATATGGGATAGAGCGGAAGGATTTCAGGTTTATGATTCATGGGGAAATAAATGGTTAGATTTCTCCAGCACTATTTTTGTAGCTAATGCGGGGCATTCAAATAAAAGAATAGTTAATGCAATAAAAAAACTTGTTGAAAAACCATTATTACAAACATATACATATACTTCTCCTGAACGCTATAAGTATTTAGACTATTTAATAAAAAACACCCCTAGTCAATTTCAAAAAGCTTTTTTATTATCAGCTGGGACAGAAGCTACTGAGGCATCATTAAAGCTAATGAGATTAAATGGAATTAAAACTGGAAAGAGAAAAGGAGGTATTCTCTGCTTTGAAGGCAATTACCATGGAAGGACAATTGGGGCTCAGATGATGGGAGGGAATTCTTCCCAAAAAGATTGGATAGGTTATTTAGATCCAAATATATATCATATTTCTTTCCCTTATTCTTGGGAGGAAGAAGCTGTCAATAATCCAAAATTATTTTTCAGAAAATCCATAGAAAAATTGATTAATGAGAAAGGAATTGATGTTAAAAAAGACTTGTGTGGAATAATGATGGAAACATTTCAGGGATGGGCTGCAGAGTTCTATCCAAAAGAGTATGTTCAAGAATTATCATTATTTGCCAAGGAAAATGACTTATTGTTGGCTTTTGACGAAATGCAAGCTGGATTTGGTAGGACGGGGGAATTATTTGGATATATGAATTATGAGGTTGAACCAGATCTTATTGCTTGTGGAAAAGGAGCTAGCTCTAGCCTGCCATTATCAATTGTTTTAGGAAGCAGAAAAATTATGGATTTACCTGAAGTTGGTTCAATGAGTTCTACACATTCTGCTAACCCAATGGTATGTGCAGCAGGATTAGCGAATATGAAGTCTTTATTAGAGGATGGTTTAATTGATAATTCGAAAAATTTAGGTGTCCAGTTTCATAAACAATTAGATAAGATAAAAATGAGATTTTCCTCGTATATTTCTCGTATAAACGGGAAGGGTTTATTGGCGGCAATAATATTTAATGACATCAAAAATAAACCACTGAATTCTCTATGTGATTTAATTTGTGAAAAATGTTTACAAAAGGGATTATTAGTTGTTCATACAGGGAGAGAGTCAATAAAACTTGCCCCCCCATTGAATATTAATGAAGAAGCCATTCTTGAAGGTCTTTCTGTTCTTGAAGAGTCAATTCATGAAAGTATAAAAGAGGTTTATGATAAGTAAAACAAGACATACAGGTATAGTTGTAATGAATCTTTCAAAATCTATTTTCTTTTATGAGAAATTGGGGTTTAAATTGGATTCAAGAAAAATTGAGACTGGAGATTATATTGATCAATTAGTGGGAATTAAACAAACTAAATTGGAATGGGCCAAATTAAAATTGCCTGATAATTCACTTCTTGAATTGTTACAATACCATTCTCACCCATTATTTAATTCAAATAAAATACAAGAATCAAATAGATTAGGCTGTTCTCATATTGCATTTACTGTAGACAATATAGAAACAGTAATAAATCAAATTATAATTAATGGAGGAAAATCTGATAGAAATTTTCAAGTTTCTCCTGATGGGCGTGTAAAGGTTGTTTATTGCTATGACTTAGAAGGTAATATTTTAGAAATAGTTGAGGAATTAAAATAAAAATGTGTGGCAGATTATTTAAAAGTTATTTATGATACAGAGTCCCATCCTTTAAATTCTTATCCCAGGAAACTGGCAGAATATTTATTTAAATTATATAAATTAAAAAAAGAAGATAAATTTTTAGAGCCAGGATGTGGAAGAGGTGAGTTTTTAAATGAATTTAAAAAACTTGGATTAAAATGTTATGGAATTGATATATCACCTGAAGCTGGATCATTTTGTCCAGAAGTAGAAATAAAAAAAGAGATTGATTTGGAAAATGATAAATGGCCTTATCCTGATAATTATTTTGATTGTATATACAATAAATCTTTGATGGAGCACTTATATTATCCTGAAAAATTTTTGAATGAAGCAAAAAGAGTACTAAAACCTGGGGGAAAAATACTTTGTTTAATCCCAGACTGGGAAGCAAATTATAAAACTTATTTTGATGATTTTACTCACAGAACGCCTTTCACAAAAATTTCTCTTCATGATATTTTATCAATGACAGATTATAAAAATATCAATGTGGTTAAATTCAGACAACTTCCAATCGTATGGAAATTTCCAATTATAAATATTTTTTGTGTTTTGATATCTCCCTTTGTTCCTGTTAGGACAAAAAACAAGTTTTTAAGGTGGTCAAGAGAATTAATGTTGTTAGGTTATGCAACTAAATAAAAATTCAACTTAGCAGAGAGGAAGGGATTCGAACCCTCGATACGCTATTAACGTATACACGCTTTCCAAGCGTGCGCCTTAAGCCACTCGGCCACCTCTCTAATTATAATCAACAAAACTAAATACTATCACTTTTTTAATTTAAAAATTGCATTTATATGGTTAATATTTGTCTCACAACATCCCCCTAGAATTGTTGCACCTGATGATTTAAATTTTTCTGCAAATTCTGCAAATTTTTTTGCTGTCAAATCTTTTCTTTTCCCCAAAAACTCATTTGGATTTTTTGATATACTTTTTGAATAACTATTATTATAACCTGATTTTGGATTGGTAAGTTTGAATCCATTAAGCTTAAAACCAAAGGGTAGCCCTAGGCTTTGAAGTTCTTTAAGATTCAATTCAAAATTTTCAGGAGAGACACACGACAACATTAAGCCCATTAAATTATCATGATCAATTTTATGAATTATATCTGAAATTTTTTCATCACTTGGTAACCTTGTCCCTTCTGAAATATGAGCGCCTATTAAGTACGGTTTTTTAAATTTTTTTATTGCTCGAATCGCCTGTCTAATTTCATTTACACTACTTAAAACCTCAAGATAAAAAAAATCAATATATGGATTTATAAGTTTAGCTTGATCATAAAAATTATCGCGTATTTCTTGATTTTTTCTTAAGTCAGCTTGATACACAAAGTTTTGTGGAGGTAAGCCTCCAGCTACAAAAACACCATTATTTAACATTTTAGCTTTTTGAGCAATTTCTCCAGCTTTAATATTTAAATATTCAAATTTTTCTTCAATATTATTTTCACGAAGTTTAATTCTTTTTGTACTAAATGTTGTTGTAACAATTATTTCTGCTCCTGCATTTATAAAATCTAAATGTGTATCTAAAACGAGTTGATGGTAATTTTTATTTAAAAGTGCACTGGCACTCCATAAAGTGCCTTTTGGCTCAAGTCCTCGAGCTAGTAACTCTTGACCCATTCCACCATCCATAATTCTTAATTCTTTAAAAAAATTTTTATTCATTTTTATTTTTTTCAATTAGAAAAATTATCAAAACTTAAATAAAGAAAGAGCATTTTTTGTTGTTCTTTTAGCAAGCTCTTCCGGAGAAATATTATAAATCTCTGATAGTTTTAATAAAACATTTGTAAGATATGAACTCTCATTTCTTTTACCTCTATAAGGAACAGGAGCCAAATATGGACTGTCTGTTTCCAAAACAATATTTTCTATTGGTATCTTCTGTAAAACTTTCTCAAGATCATTATTTTTAAAGGTAACAACACCTCCTATCCCAAGTTTAAAATTTAATTCAATCGCTCTTTCGGCATAATTAATATCGCCTGTAAAACAATGGAAAACACCTGTTAAATTTTCTCCTTTATGTCCTTCAATTATTTCAAAAATTTCATCAAAAGCCTCTCTACAATGAATTACAATAGGCAGCTCATAAGATTTTGCTAGAAGAATTTGTTTCTCAAAAGCTTTTTGTTGCTCAATCAAATACTTTTTCTCTCTATATAAATCTATTCCTATCTCCCCGATTGCAAAAAATTTATCCTTTAAAAGTAGTTCCTCAACAATTGCTAGTTCTTCTTCATAATTTTCTTTAACATAATTAGGGTGAAGTCCCATCATTAAATAAATATGCTTCGGGAATTTTTTTTTCAAATCAAACATGCGGCTATGATATTTAGAATCAATTGATGGAATAAAAAAATGATTTATACCGACATCAATAGCTTTTTTAATTACTTCCTCTCTATCATTATCGAAATCTTTTAAATAAAGGTGTGTATGGGTGTCTATTAATTGCATAATTTAAACTAATATAATTCCAAATATTTTTTTTACTTCTTATTATTCTAAAATTTTAATTTACTTTACATCTTTACTTTTCAAATGATAAAAAAGTTTTTAGATAAAAGTGGATACATTGCCATAAATTTAAAAAAAACAAAGAGTCAACATTTAACTTGCATTCTAAAAATCAATGGAGTCAAAGGCCTTTTCCTAATTGATACTGGTGCTTCAAATAGTTGTATAAATAAAAATGAAAAGGAAATCTTTAACCAAGTTGACAAAAACCTGGAAATTGAGGGTTCAGGTGCTGGAAAAGAAAAACTAAATCTAAAAATGACTCAAAAAAGTACAGTTGAATATAGATCTAGAAAAATTGGAAACTTTTCTTTTCTGCTTTTAGATATGGATCATATAAATGAAACTATGTTAAAAAGTGGAGGAAATGCAATAAATGGAATTATTGGAGCAGATTTTTTAAAAAAAACGAAGGCAATTATTTGTTATAAACCCTTAGCCTTTTTTTTAAAGGCCTAATGATTTTTCTATCTTGTTTGACATCAAGTGTTCACCCGGATTCTCCAGTGCTTCTTTTATTGCAACTAAAAACCCTACGGATTCCTTTCCATCAATTATTCGATGATCATATGATAGTGCCAAATACATCATAGGTCTAATCTCTACTTTTCCGTCAATAGCAACTGGACGTTGAATAATATTATGCATACCTAAAATTCCAGATTGAGGCGGATTTATTATCGGAGTCGACAACATAGATCCAAAAACACCACCATTAGAAATTGTGAAAGTTCCTCCTGTCATATCATCTACAGTTATTTCTCCATCTCGGGCACGGATAGCTAGACGCTTTATTTCTGATTCTATTTCACTAAAAGAAAGTAGCTCAGCGTTTCGAACTACAGGAACCATCAAACCTTTTGGACCAGATACGGCCACACTGATATCACAATATTCATATGATATTTTGTGATCTCCATCAATCATTGAATTCACATCAGGGAAAAGATTTAAAGCTCGAACTACTGCTTTGGTGAAGAAACTCATAAAACCAAGACCTACACCATGTTTTTTTTCAAATTTTTCTTTATATTTCTTTCTCAAATCAAAAATTGAACTCATATCAGCTTCATTAAAAGTGGTCAGCATCGCTGTTTCGTTTTTCACAGAAACTAATCTTTCTGCTACTTTTCTTCTAAGCATTGAAAGCTTTTCCCTTTTATCTGAACGAGCACCTTCTTTAGATGGTGTACCCATTGAAGGAACTCCTTTAATAACATCTTCTTTTATTATCCTACCATCACGTCCTGAACCCTTTATTTGATTCAAATCCAATCCTTTTTCTTCACTTATTTTTTTTGCAGATGGAGATGGTGTTCCAGTTGCATAAGTATCTTTTTCCGAAGCTTCATCTTTTTTTTCAGCAATGACTTGTTGTGATGTTTCTTCTTTAGTTTTCTTGGATATGTTTCCCCCAGATGGTTTTCCTTCAGTATCAATAAGACATACTACGGCACCAACTTCTACTGTATCTCCCTCTTCAGCCTTAAAAGTAATGGTTCCGCTTACTTCAGCTGGAAGTTCCAGAGTAGCTTTATCTGAGTCAACTTCAGCAATAGCCTGGTCTTTTTCAACATAATCTCCATCTGAAATTAACCACTGAGCAATTTCAACCTCAGTAATTGATTCACCTGGAGAAGGAACTTTCATTTCTAAAACCATAGCTTATAATTTAAATCAAATTTAATTTATTTATCTCTTTCATCAATTCTTTCGAAAAACTTTTTCAATAACCTTGTTATGTCTTTTTTGAAATCTTACAGAACTTCCTGATGCAGGGGAGTCAGAAAATGGTCTACTAACTAGACGAAAAGTTGATGCTTTTTCAAAATGCAAAAGCAAATAACTAAGTGCTCCCATATTTTTTGGTTCTTCCTGAGCCCAGACAATATCTTTAGTTTTACTATATAAACTTAACTGATAATTTATTTGATCTTTAGGTAATGGGAAAATCTGTTCGATTCTAATAATAGCAACATCCATTCTATTTTTTTCTTCACGAGCTTTAATCAAATCATAATAGAACTTTCCAGAACAAAAAACCAAAGTTTTTGATTTCTCAGGTAAAACTAGTTTATCTGGAATCAGCACCTCAAATTTTCCCTTAACAAAATCATTTTTTTGGGAAACTGCAAGAGGGTGCCTTAGCAAACTTTTTGGTGTGAAAACTATAAGTGGCTTTCTATAATTTACAATTGTTTGTCTTCTTAACAAGTGAAATAAATTTGATGGAGTCGTACAATTAGCTACAAACATATTGTCTTCTGCACAAAGTTGGAGATATCTTTCCATTCTTGCAGATGAGTGCTCAGCTCCCTGACCTTCATAGCCATGAGGCAAAAAAAGAACGATCCCATTTTGTAATTTCCACTTATCCTCAGCTGCAGAAATATATTGGTCCAAAATAATTTGAGCTCCATTACCAAAGTCTCCAAATTGTGCTTCCCAAATTGTAAGAGTTTTAGGACTTGCCATAGCATAACCATAATCAAAACCTAAAACTCCATATTCTGAAAGTAAAGAGTTATAAATTGAAAAATTCCCTTTATCCTTAGAATCAATATTTTTTAATAAAATAACTTCTTCTTCTGAATCTTCGGCTTTTAAGATAGCATGTCTATGAGAAAATGTTCCTCGTTCAACGTCTTGTCCTGAAATCCTTACATTGAAACCTTCTATTAGTAGTGAACCGTATGCCAACATCTCCCCCATTGCCCAATCAATTTTATCAGTTTCAAAAAACATTGATTTTCGATCATCAATTAATTTTACAATTTTCCTTAGAAATTTTTTCTCTTGGGGAAGGGTTGTTATTGCATTAGCTATGAGTTCTAATTTAGAAGTTGAAATTTTTGTTTCAACTTCCTTATTCATTATTTCCTCATCAGCTGTTTTAAATTCATTCCACTCATCTGACATAAAATCAGTAACTACAGTTTGTTTTGCTTTTGAAGAATCTTCAAAAGCCTTATCAAGCATTTCTTTATACTCTTTTTCAGTTCGGGACAAATATTCTTGATCTATAATTCCTTCATCTAATAAAATTTCAGAATATATCTGCTTTGGGTTTCTATGTTTTGCAATAGCCTCATACAATTTGGGTTGGGTAAAACGAGGCTCATCACCTTCATTATGACCATACTTCCTATATCCTAATAAATCAATAAAAACGTCCTGATTAAATTCCATCCTGTATTCAAGTGCAAAAAGAGCTGCATGAATAACAGCCTCTACATCATCTGCGTTGACATGAAAAATAGGGCATAAAGTAACTTTTCCAACATCTGTACAATAAGTGCTCGTTCTGGCATCAAGATAATTAGTTGTAAACCCAATTTGATTATTAACTACTATATGAATTGTTCCTCCAGTTTTATATCCTTTTAAGCCAGCCATCTGAACAATCTCATAAGGAAGTCCTTGTCCAGCAATCGCTGCATCTCCATGAACTATAATAGGCAGTACCTTAGATAACTCACCAGAAAAGTCGTCTTCTTGTTTAGCTCTAGTTATTCCTTGTACAATTGCTCCAACCGTTTCTAAATGTGATGGATTTGGAGCAATATTAAGGTTTACTTTTTTTCCTGAATCTGTCTCTCTTTGACATGTCCATCCCATATGATATTTTACATCTCCATCAAAAAGCATTTCTTCATCATAATCCTTACCTTGAAATTCATTAAAAATATCTTTAGCAGATTTCCCAAAAATATTTATTAAGGTATTCAATCTCCCCCTGTGAGCCATACCCATAACAAATTCTTCTACTCCCTTTTCTGCAGCCAATTCAATTATTGAATCTACTGCTGGGATTAATGATTCTCCTCCTTCCAAGGAAAAACGCTTTTGCCCTACAAATTTTGTGTGTAAAAAATTTTCAAAACTAACTGCTTGATTCAATTTTGAAAAAATATGTTTTTTTCGATCTGCTGAAAATTTTGGATGATTAGTGTTTATGTTAAGTCTTTTTTGTATCCAATCAACCTTTTTAGGATTCCTAATGTACATATATTCTATTCCTGTTGAATCGCAGTAAACCTGCTTTAAATGACTAATTATTTTACTTAAAGTCGCAGATCCTATTCCCATTATTTCCCCTGCACTAAAAACAGTAGATAAATCTTTTTCTTCGAGACCAAAATTTTGAAAATCTAAACTTGGAGTATATGTCCTTCTTTCCCTAACCGGATTTGTTTTGGTAAACAAATGTCCCCTATTTCTATAAGCATCAATTAATTTAACTACTTGGAATTCCTTTTTTATATTCTCTGGAACTATTGCATCTGTTTCAGAGAGAGGAGTTCCGTTTTCTAATCCAAAATCAAACCCTTGGAAAAAAGCTCTCCAGCTAGGTTCAACCGCGTCAGGTGACTTAAGGTACTGGTCATAAAGTTCAGCGAAATAGGCCGTATTAGCTGAATTCAAAAAAGAATACTTATCCATCTGGCAAAGTCTTTACAGCTTGCTAAAACAAAATTACACTTTTTGATAGAAGACTTTTGAATTTGTTAACAAAAAATATTTGATTTTATAACCTTTCAAAGATACCAGCAATTCCTTGACCTCCTCCTACACAAGCAGTTACCATTCCATACTTCTGTTTCTTTCTCTTCATATCGTTGAGTAACTGAATTGTTAATTTTGCCCCTGTGCAACCTAAAGGGTGCCCCATGGCTATTGCTCCACCATTTAAATTTACTGTTTCGGGGTCTAGGCCAGCTTCTTGAATTACAGCCAAAGACTGAACCGCAAAAGCTTCATTAAGCTCGGTTTGTTCAATGTCTGAAAGTTTAAGCCCAATTTGATTTAAAACTTTTGGAATTGCTACACATGGTCCAATCCCCATATAAAGAGGATCTACACCACCAACTGCACAACCCAATAATTTAGCGATGGGTTCTAAACCCATCTCAGCAACCTTTTTCTCACTCATGACAAGAGTAAAAGCAGCTCCATCAGATGTTTGGGATGAATTCCCAGCAGTAACAACTCCTCCTTTTTTAAAAGCCGGACGTAATTTTGCTAAACCCTCTAAAGTTGTATCTCTTCTAACCCCCTCATCAACTTCTACAATATGATTTGATTCAACACGTCTTCCATCTTTAAAAAAAACTTCATCAACGTTTATTGGAACTATTTCATCTTTAAAAAACCCTTTATCAATTGCATTTGCAGCTTTCTTGTGAGAAGAAAATGAGAAGGCGTCCGCTTGCTCTCTTGAAATCCCATATTTATTTGATACAGCTTCTGCCGTAGCTCCCATACTAACATGATAATTTATATTATCAATATTTGCTTTATAACTAGGTGATAGTTTATAGCCTGTCATAGGGAGCAAACTCATACTTTCTGTCCCTCCAGCAATATATACTTCGCCAAATCCAGCCTTGATTTTTGAAACAGCCAATGCTATGGCTTCAAGCCCAGAAGCACAATATCTATTGATTGTAATTCCTGGTACTTCCTTGCCTAAGGAACGAGCAGCAATTAATCTTCCTATTTGAAGTCCTTGCTCTCCTTCTGGATTAGCACAACCAACTATTACATCATCAACGGTTGAGGGATCCAATTTTGGAACACTCTTCACTAAGTGTTTAACAACTTCTACTGCCAAATCATCAGATCTAAAATTTTTAAATCCTCCTCTTTTTGCTTTTGCCACTGCAGAGCGAAATCCATTTATAATATATGCTTCCATCTTGTATAATTTAGTTTCTTAAGGGTTTATTGTTCATCAGTAAATATTGTATTCTATCAAGAGTTTTCTGATTACCTAATAGGCTAACAAATGCTTCTCTCTCTAGATCCAAAAGATATTGCTCCGTGACATGCTGAGTTCCTGTCAAATCACCGCCACAAATTACATAAGCAACTTTCTTAGCAATTTCAACATCATAATCAGACATAAATTCACCTAAACGGAACTCATTAATCGCAGAGTAAAGCACACTCAATCCATTACGCCCTAAAACTTCTATATCACTTTTTACAGAAGGAGCTATATAATTTTTAGATAATTCTATCACTTTTTCCTTAGCCACAGCAATATTTTGTGGTGTGTTATAGCAAACAAAATCACGTTCAGGATTTAGATAATGTAAATCAAAAGCTTGATGTGCAGAAGTGGCAACAGTTGCAGTAGCAATTGTTTTAAAATAATCAATTAATGTTGGGATTTTAACATCTCCTTCAAAAAAGGACTCTGAAGCGCGTAAAGCAAATTCCTTTGTTCCACCACCAGCCGGCAGCAATCCTACCCCCACTTCAACAAGACCTATATATGACTCGGCAGCATAAATTCCTGCATCACAGTGCATTGCGATTTCACAACCTCCTCCAAACACGTACCCTTGGGTTGCAGCTACTACAGGAATTTTTGATGTTCTTATTTTCATCATCACCTGTTGAAAAGCTGAAACCATTTTTTGCAAATCATCAAATTTCTTTTGCATGGCAAACATTCCAACGCCCATTAAATTAGCTCCAACACTAAACTGCTTTGCATTATTCCCAATTACAATCCCCTTCCATTTGCCTTCCTCAGCAATTGATATTGCTTCATCTATTGCTTTTATTATTCCGTCACCTAGAGAATTGCTCTTACTTCTAAATTCAAGACAAAGGACCCCATCTCCAATATCGTGTACTGTACATTCGCTGTTTTTAATTACAGGTTTGTTTTCCCTGAACGAGTCAAGTATAATAATAGATTCGGATCCAGGGATAGACTCATATTTTTCTGTTTGAAGATTAAAATATTTCTTTTCTCCATTTTCATAAAGATAAAAAGAGCCAGCATTTATTTTTTGCATTTTTTGAATCCAATCAGGAAGCTTTAATCCTTCAGAAGATATCATTTCAAGGCCTTTTTCAAAACCTAAAAGATCCCAATATTCGAAAGGTCCATAATCCCAAAAATATCCTGAGCACATAGCATCATCTATTTGATAATACTGTTCAGAAATTTCAGGAATTCTTTCTATTACATAAGAAAACAATGAAGCAAAATATTCATTCAAAAATAAGTTTACTTTGTCTTTTCCACTAATAAGATTTTGAATTCTTTTAGACATGGATTCAATCCCTTTAGCATTTTTTACAACTTCAAGTTTTGGACGTAGGGAGGGTCTATATTTTAGTGTTTTTAAATCAAGAGCGTTGATAATAGTTCTGCCATTATCATCTTTTTTATCAGTTTTCTCATAAAAACCCTTTTTTGTTTTATTCCCCAAAAAATTGTTTTCAATTAAAAATGTAAAAAATTTTGGTGTAGGAGTTTCCCCAACATTTTTAAAAAAAGCATCTCCTTCAGCATTTTCGACAACAAACTTCGTAACCTTATCACTAGTGTCAAGTCCAACCAAATCCTGAAGTCTATATGATGCTGTATTTGGACGACCTATTAAAGTTCCTGTTATTGCATCAACTTCTTCAATAGTCATATCATATTTCTCAGTCAACTCAAAAATTTTACAACCAGACATTACTCCTATTCTGTTGGCAATAAAAGCTGTTGTGTCTTTACATAGAACTGTTTGTTTACCTAAAATATTACTGCCAAATTCCATGAAAAAATCTATCATTTCAAGCTTACTATCATTTGAGGGAATAATTTCTAAAAGACGCATATATCTTGGTGGATTAAAAAAATGTGTGCCACAAAAATGCTTCTTAAAATCATCTGATCTATCCTTTGCTAAAATTGAAATAGGAATACTAGATGTGTTTGAGGTAACTAAACTTCCTGGCTTGCGATATTTTTCAACACTTTCAAAAATTTTTCTTTTTATTTCTAAAAGCTCCACAACAACTTCAATTATCCAATCTGCTTCTGAAATTTTTTCAAAATCATCTTCAAAATTTCCTGTCTTTATGTATTTGACAAAGCTTTTTTTGTATAAGGGAGAAGGTTTTGATTTAATTGCTTTTTCAAGAGCGCCATCAGATACCAAATTTCTTTCTTTTTTATTTTTTAAATCTTTTGGGAGTATATCAAGCATTAAGACTTCTAATCCAACATTAGCAAGATGACAGGCTATTCCTGAACCCATAACTCCTGATCCTAAAACAGCAACTTTTTTAATTTTATATTTCATTCAAATAATCTTAGCATTTTTATTCCTACAAATCTATTTAAAAAACTTATATGAACATTTTTTTTATACTTTTGATTGCATAATAAAATACAAAGTTAATATGAGTCAAGAAGTATTTGAACAATTTAAGTCAAAGGCAGAAAATGCTGAAGCGATAGGAGGTACAATAAAATTTGTAGTTGATGGTAATCCAATACATATTGATGGAACAGGAGAAACTAACAATGTTTCAGCTGAAGATAAAGAAGCTGATTGTACCATAACTGTTTCAAAAGAAGTTTTGGAAAAGCTTAGAGATGGTGAAATTAATCCTATGATGGCTGTTATGAATGGTTCTGTTAAAATAGGAGGAGATATGGGCCTTGCCATGAAAATCCAATCACTCCTTTCATAAACTTTAAAAAGTTTTAAAGTTTATGAAATAAGATTTTTTTCAATAAGTTTACTTTCCCTTAATTAAGGTAAAATTTATCTAAGTTGAAAAAAATCTTTAAAGTTTCCCTTACCGTTTCCCTTGCTGGATTCTTATTTGGTTTTGACACTATAGTTATATCTGGAGTAGATCAACAACTACAGAGTTTATGGGAAACATCCGATCTCTTTCATGGTACTTTTATTATGTCCATGGCTTTATGGGGTACTGTTATAGGTGCTATTTTTGGCGGATATCCAACTGATTATTTTGGCAGGAAAAAAACACTCATAGGTATTGGTTTTTTATATTTTATCTCAGCAATAGGTTCTGGTCTAGCAATTGATCCATTTAGTTTTTCTTTCTTTAGGTTCATAGGAGGACTTGGAGTCGGTGCTTCAACTGTTACTGCGCCAACATACATTTCTGAAATTTCGCCCGCATCTAACAGAGGAAAATTAGTTGCACTTTATCAATTTAATCTTGTCTTTGGAATACTCGTTGCTTTCATTTCAAATTTTTTGTTAAAAAACACTGGAACTGAACCATGGCGATGGATGGTGGGTGTTGAAGTCATTCCTGCCGCAATCTATTTATTTGCAATTTTCAGCGTCCCTAAAAGCCCTAGGTGGTTAATTTTTAACCAAAAAGACTTCATAAAAGCTGAGAAAGTTCAAAAAGAAATGAATATGATCCCTTTTACAAAAAATGAAATCAAAGAGATTGTAAACTCTAAAAATTCTTCATCAGAAAAACTATTCTCAACCGAATATAAATTCCCGGTTCTTTTAGCTTTTTTACTTGCTTTTTTTAATCAACTATCAGGAATTAATGCTTTCTTATATTATGCTCCTAGAATTTTTGAAACAGCAGGTCTAAAAGAAAGTTCAGCCTTGTTAAGTAGTATAGGAATTGGACTAACAAACTTAATTTTTACCCTTTTAGGGCTCTATTTGATTGATCGAATAGGGCGAAAAAAACTTATGTTTATTGGATCTATAGGTTATATAGTTTCCCTATCAATGGTTGGGTTTTCTTTTATAAACTCTTGGGAAGGACTTTTTGTCCCAGCGTTTTTGTTTTTATTTATTGCTTCCCATGCCATTGGCCAAGGTGCTGTGATTTGGGTTTTTATTTCTGAAATTTTTCCAAACCACCTTAGAGCAAAAGGTCAAGCTTTTGGATCTTCTGTTCATTGGGTTTTGGCTGCAATAATTACATTAGTCATGCCATCTGCACTAAAAGCCACTCCAAACCCAGGTTATTTATTCTTTTTCTTTGCGGCAATGATGGTTTTTCAATTGGTTTTTGTAATTAAAATAATGCCTGAGACTAAAGGTGTTCCCCTTGAGGAATTAGGAAAAAAATTAGTGGACACAAATGAATAAAGTAGTATGCTTTGGAGAAGTTTTGTGGGACGTATTCCCTAATAATAAAATAATCGGAGGAGCTCCATTTAATGTTGCTTGTAGACTAAAAAGTCTCGGAATGGATGCTTCAATAATTAGTTCTATTGGAGATGATTCATCTGGAAAATTGTTGATCAAAGAAATTCAAAAATTTGAAATAAATACTTCTTTTATTCAAAGACATCCTTCTCTACAAACAGGTGAGGTGAAAATTTTAATTGATAAAAATGGTTCAGCTCATTACAAAATATTATCTCCTGTTGCCTGGGACGAAATATCTAATACAAAATTGGTCTATGATGAGGTTGAAAATTCCAATGCCTTTGTATACGGAAGTCTATCATCAAGAAATGAGCATTCAAAAAAAACTTTATTTGAATTGCTAAAAATTGCAAAATTTAAAATTTTTGATGCAAACATAAGAGCTCCCCACTACTCTCTTGAAACAATAAAAATATTAATAAATGAAGCAAATTTACTCAAGTGCAATGAAGAAGAACTTTTATTTTTATCTAAATCATATGGGTGTAAAAAAAATGATCTCAGAGAGAGGATAACTTTTCTTTCAAGCAAAACAAAAACACCTAGCGTTTGTGTTTCCAGAGGTGAAAATGGAGCGATTTTATATGAAAATGGAGACTTTTATGAACATCCCGGATATAAAATCAAGGTAAAGGATACTGTTGGGGCAGGAGATTCATTCTTGGCAGCTTTAATTACTTATCGGATGCAAAATTTTTCAATTGAAAAGTCATTAAAACTTGCTTGTGCTATGGGAGCCTTAGTTTGTAAACATGATGGTGCAAATCCAAAAATTAGATCTGAATCATTAATATCACTGACTAAATAATTAGCAGTAATTCATCAACCATTTTATACTTTTCTTTTCTTTTATTTAAATATAATATTCAATAAATTTGAGCTAACCAAATCAATCAAAAAATGAAAATACTGGTTTGCATAAGCCATGTCCCAGACACAACTTCAAAAATAAATTTCACTGACAATAACAAAGTCTTTGATACCAATGGTATTCAATACATAATCAATCCAAATGATGAATTTGGATTAACTAAAGCTGTTTGGATGAAGGAAAGTCATAAAGCAGAAGTTGTTGTAGCTTCTGTTGGGGAAGCTCCTTGTGAATCAACTCTTAGAAAATGTCTTGCCATAGGTGCTGACAGAGCAATAAGAGTAAACACAAATCCTTTAGATGGATTTTCTGTTGCTAAACAACTAGTTGAAATTTGTAAAAAAGAAGAATTTGACCTAATTATAGCCGGTAGGGAATCAATAGACTATAACGGTGGAATGGTTCCTGGAATAATTGCAGAATTAATGAGTTACAATTATGTTTCCAATTGTATTTCTCTTGAAATTGATGGAAAAAAAGCAACTGCAGCAAGAGAAATCGATGGAGGAAAAGAAATAGTTTCTTCTGATCTTCCTTTAGTTATTGGCTCACAAAAAGGTCTTGTTGAAGAAAAAGATCTAATTATTCCTAACATGAGAGGAATAATGCAAGCAAGACAAAAACCTTTAGAGATTATAGATCCCTTAGAAGTAAATCCAAAAACTTTATCTAGCAAATATGAAAAACCATCTCCAAAGGGAGAAGTTAAGATAGTTGATGCTGGAGAAATTGATAAACTTATCGATCTTTTACATAATGAGGCTAAAGTAATTTAATACTAAAAAATTTATAATGGCAATAGTAATTTATTCAGAATCAGAAAATGGAAAATTTAAAAAGTCAGCATTTGAACTAGCTTCATATGGAAGAGCTTTAGCAGACAAACTTGGGCTTTCTTTAATGGCTATATCAATAAATAATAATGAACCTGATTTATTGTCAAATTTTGGAGTAGATAAATTAATTCAAGTAAATGATAAAGAATTAGAAAAGTTTCAAGTCAACAATTACTCAAAAGTTGTTTCAGAGATAGCTTCCAAAAAGGATGTTAAAATTTTGTTGCTTGGTTCTAGTGCAGACTCTAAATATTTAGCTCCAATCCTTAGTGTTAAACTCCATGCAGGATATGTATCCAATGTCGTGGAATTACCTGAATCAACTGATCCATTAGTAGTAAAGCGTTCATGTTTTACTAATAAAGCTTTTAGTTATGTTAATTTATCTGAAAAAATTAATCTTATCAGTCTTTCTAACAATTCTTATGGTGTTATAGAAAACCCTAAAAAGATGGAAAAAGAAAATTTTTCTTTTTCAGCAGATAAGTCATCATTAAAAATAGAAAAAGTTGAAAAGGTCACTGGAAAAGTTACCATAGCTGATGCTGATGTTGTAGTCTCTGGCGGACGTGGTTTGAAAGGACCTGAAAACTGGGCTTTAGTAGAAAATTTGGCAGATGTTCTTGGAGCCGCTACTGCATGTTCTAAACCTGTGTCTGATATGGGATGGAGGCCTCACAGCGAACACGTTGGTCAAACTGGAAAGCCTGTAGCTTCAAATCTTTATATAGCAATTGGTATTTCTGGAGCTATTCAGCATCTTGCAGGAATTAATTCATCAAAGGTTAAAGTTGTGATCAATAATGATCCAGAAGCTCCATTTTTTAAAGCTGCAGATTATGGTATTGTTGGTGATGCATTCGAGGTTGTTCCTAAACTTACTGAAAAATTAAAAGAATTTAAATCATAGTTGTTTAAAAAAAGACAAGCCCCTAAAAAAGATTAGGGGCTTGATGTACTCGGAGCGGGACTTGAACCCGCACGGACATTACTGTCCATTGGATTTTAAGTCCAACGTGTCTACCAATTCCACCATCCGAGCTAACTTATTTAAAAGAGCGAAAGACGGGATTTGAACCCGCGACCCTCACCTTGGCAAGGTGATGCTCTACCACTGAGCTACTTTCGCATTTTTCGGTCAACAAATTTATAAAAATTAATCTGTGAAGATTATAATTAATATCTATTTATTTGTTGAATCCTTTAGTGCTCTTTTTATTTCATTTAGTTTAATCAAAGCTTCAACAGGTTTAAGTTCATCTACGTTAACCGAATCTATTTCATCTCTAACTTTTTCTAAAACTGGATCTTGTAAATCAAAAAAACTCAGCTGAATTTTATCTGATTTCTTTTTAGAAGGTTTGTCATTTTGAATCCTGCTAGATTTTTCAAGCATTTTTAATTTTTCTGAAGCTCTGTTTACCACATATTTAGGCATTCCAGCCATTTTTGCAACATGTATTCCAAAACTATGTGCACTTCCCCCAGGAACTAGCTTTCTTAAAAACAATACTTTATCCTTATATTCTTTAACTGATACATTATAATTTTTTATTCTTTCAAAAGTATTAGTCATTTCATTCAATTCATGATAGTGAGTTGCAAATAGAACTTTTGGGCAAACACTACTTTCATGCAAGTACTCAGCTATCGCCCATGCAATGGAAATTCCATCATAAGTACTTGTTCCTCTCCCTATTTCATCTAGAAGAACCAAACTTTTATTTGTTATATTATTCAGTATCGAAGCAGTTTCATTCATTTCAACCATGAATGTAGACTCTCCCATAGAAATATTGTCACTTGCCCCAACTCTAGTAAAAATTTTATCAATTATTCCAATTTTCATTGCTCTTGCAGGAACAAAACTTCCAATTTGACTCATAATAACTAATAAAGCAGTTTGTCTTAGAATTGCTGATTTCCCTGACATATTTGGACCTGTAATCATAATTATCTGATCATTTTTGTTATCTAGCTTTAAATCATTAGGAATATAATTTTCTCCAGGAGGCAGACTAGATTCTATTACAGGATGTCTGCCGTCTTTAATTTCAAGAACTGTTCCTTTTATAAATTTTGTCCTACAATATTTATCTTTAATTGCTGAGAAAGAAAAACTAGTCAATACATCTAGTTTTGCAATCATTTGAGAATTATTCTTAAGTATTTTTAATTCCTTCTGTAAATCATCCAACAAATTTTGGAAAATTGAATTTTCAATAGATTTGATCTTTTCTTCAGCTCCAAAAATCTTCGCCTCAAATTCTTTTAATTCTTCAGTAATATATCTCTCTGCATTGACTAAAGTTTGCTTTCTTATCCATTCTTCCGGGACTTTATCCTTATGAGTATTTCTTACTTCTATATAATATCCAAAAACATTATTGAAAGATATCTTAAGTGAAGGAATCTGAGTTCTTTTACTTTCTCTTTCAAGCATTCTATCTAAGTTACCCTTGCCATGTTTTAATAATTCACGTAATTCATCTAATTCCTTTGAAACACCAGATGCAATTGTTTGACCCTTTATAATTGATACTGGAGCATCTTCCTTTATTGTATTTAAAATTAGTCTTACGATTTTTTCTGATTTCAAAAAATTTTTCCCATAGATCTTTAGACTTTTTTCACTTGATGACAATAAAGTCTTTTTAATTTTCTCTATTTCAATTAAGGAATACCCAAGTTGTAATAAAGCCCTAGGGCCAATTTTTAGAGTTACTATTTTTGCTGCTATTCTTTCAACATCAGCTATTTTTTCTAATCTTGACAAGATTGTATCAAAAACCCCTTCCTCTTTTATTAAAGATTCTACAATGTTTAATCTTTTATCAATTTTAGTTACATCTCTTAAAGGAAATTTAATCCAATGTTTTAGCATTCTCCCTCCCATTGGTGTAGAAGTGTGATCCAAAACATCTATTAGAGAAGTTCCCTCATCATTATTTGGAGCAAATAACTCTAAATTTTTAACCGTAAAGCGATCCATCCACACATAGTCTTCCTCAAAAACTCTTCTAACATTTGTTATATGAGATAACTTGTTGTGATTTGTTTCTGAAAGATAGTGTAATATTGCTCCAGAGGAATTAATCCCAACTAGTAATTCACTAATTCCAAATCCTTTCAAACCTCTAGTTCCAAAATGATCTAAAAGCTTTTGATGTGCATAGTTTTTTTCAAAAGCCCAATCTTCCAGATAAAATATGCTGTCATTGTATACTATTTCACTTAAAAATTTCTTTTTGAAAGGTTTTGGAACTAAAATTTCTTTTGGTGAAAAATTTTCTATTAACTGTTGGACTTGATTTATTTCCCCTTCTGAAATCCAAAAATCACCAGTAGAAATATCCAGAAAAGAAACACCAGCAATGTCATCTTGAAAACAAATTGAAGCTAAATAGTTGTTTTTTTTCTGTTCAAGAACTTCATCATTAAGAGATACTCCAGGAGTGACTAATTCTGTAACTCCTCGTTTGACAATTTTTTTTGCAAACTTAGGGTCCTCAAGTTGATCACATATAGCTACACGACAACCAGCTTTAACTAATTTTGGTAAATAAGTATTTATTGAATGATGGGGGAATCCAGCTAATTCCGTCTCACTAGTGCTTCCTGATCCTCTCTTAGTTAAAACAATTCCTAAAATACTGGAAGCTCTTATAGCATCTTCACCAAATGTTTCGTAAAAATCCCCAACTCTAAATAACAACAAGGCATCAGGATACTTGACTTTAATCTGATTATATTGTTTCATTAATGGGGTTACTTTATTCAATTTTTTGGCCTTTATGCTAATGTAAATATTCTATAAATACTTATGAAATAAATATTTATTTGTGTCATAAATTATTTCCAATCATATTTTTGTAAAGTATACAATTTACTATTTTAGAGCATGAGAAAATTGGAAAATTTTGAACTAAATAGAAAATCGATAGATCAATATAAAAAAGTTGAAAAGATCCCTCTAATTATAATTTTAGATAATGTTAGAAGTTTAAATAACATAGGCTCGATATTTAGGTCATCAGACGCTTTTTTAATAGAAAAAATTTACTTGTGTGGTATTACTGCTTCACCCCCACATAGGGAAATACAAAAAACCGCTCTTGGAGCAACTGAATCTGTTTCTTGGGAATATTCTAAAAGAATCTCTAAAACCATATCTGAATTAAAAGAGAAGGATTATCAAATTTATGCCATTGAACAAGCGCAAGGATCTATGAGTCTTCAAAATTTTAGTCCAAAAAAATCTATTCGGTATGCATTTGTCTTTGGAAATGAAGTCAATGGAGTATCTCAAAATGTAATTGATTTGTGCGAAAATGTAATCGAGATACCACAAGAAGGAACAAAACACTCTCTAAATATTTCTGTTTCCGTTGGACTGGTTATCTGGGACTTTTATTCTAAGTTTAAGACGCTTTGATTTTTAATTTCAACGGAATATAATTGTCAGAAGAATTTTTAAGGAGAAAATTGATTTTTATTTTTAAACCCGGATGTATTAAATCAGGAGCTATTTCCTGCATTGGATATAAAACAAAATTTCTGTTTTCTAATCTAGGATGTGGAATTTTTAATTCTTCAGTCACTATAATTTCATTTCCATAAAAAAGAATATCCAAATCAATTTTTCTAGATTCAAGATTTCTGATATTAGTTTTAATCCTCCCCATCAAAATTTCTATTCCCAATAACTCTTCTAATAATTTTTTGGGAGAGAAATTTGTTTCAATAGAAACGCATAGATTCAAAAAGTCTTGCCCTACAAAACCTACGGATTTAGTTTCATAAATAGAAGAGGTTTTTTTTATCACCCCTATCCTTAATTGCAAAAGTTCAAGGGCCCTTTTTAAATTTTTTAATCTATTACCCAAGTTGCTTCCTAGAGACAAATAAATCAGTTTGTTTTTAATCATAAGTCTAAATTTCGTGAAAAGAACACTACAAACTACTATATTTGCAGAAATTTGAAATATGGATTTCTTTAAAAGATTCTTGGCCTCATGTTTAGGGAGTGTTGTTGGTATTGGCTTTCTTTTATTTTTAATATTATTTGGAATAATAGGAATATCTTCTAGCTCATCGATTTCAAATATTGAAAAGAGTAAAATTGAAGAAAATAGTGTTTTAGACTTAAATTTGGATGTTGCTATTAGGGACAGGGGACCAAAAACCTCCGTATTAGAACTTTCCCTAGAAATTAGTCCAAAGGCTGTGGGATTAAATCAAATTTTAGGATCAATTATTAAAGCAAAGAAAGATAACAAAATAAAAGGGATTAGCTTGAATTCTGATTTTATCAATGCTGGATGGGTACAGACCCAAGAAATCCGTGATGCATTAAAAGATTTTAAAGATTCAGGAAAGTTTGTATATGCCTATAGTAATTTTTTCTCCCAAAAAGGATATTATTTGGCTTCCATTGCTGACAGTATCTTTATGAGTCCTCTTGGAATAATTGAATTCAAAGGACTTTCTTCAGAGATATTGTATTACGACAAGTTTCAAAAAAAGTATGGCCTTAAATATGAAGTAATTAGAAAAGGGGAATACAAGAGTGCCGTTGAGCCATATTTACAAGATAAAATGAGTGATGAAAATAAAGCTCAAATTGAGGAAATACTTTTCACTGTTTGGGAAACTATTGCTTCTGAAATATCTGAGAGTAGAAATTTAAGTATTGAAGAACTAAATTTTATTGCAGATAATTTGCTAGCAACTACTTCTAAAGAAGCTCTAGAAAAAAATTTTATTGACAAAATAGTTCATGAAGATGACTATAAAAAAAGCATAAAAAATGTTTTGGGAATTTTAGATCCAAAGGAATTAAATCTTGTAGATTTTAAGAAATTAAATTCTAAACTTAGAGATTATGATATTAAGGTCAAAGATAAAATAGCCATAATTTATGCCCAGGGGACAATTTTATATGAAAAAGGAAACGAAACAACTATTGGAGAAGAACTCTTTAAAAAAACAATAGAAGAACTGGGGGAAAATGAAAATATTAAAGCTGTTGTTTTAAGAATCAATTCTCCGGGAGGAGATGCATTAACTAGTGAAATACTATGGAACTCCATTGAAAAATTGAAAAAAAATAAGCCAATTGTTGTTTCTATGGGAAATGTTGCGGCTTCTGGCGGTTATTATATAGCATGTAATGCAGATAAGATACTTGCCAACCCTATGACAATTACTGGCTCAATAGGGGTTTGGGCAATGATCCCAAACCTTGAAGGGATAAGTTCAAATATTGGTATTAATGCTGAACAAGTTAATACTCATAAAAACTCAATGGGTTATAGCCTTTTTGAGCCACTTCAAAGTGGTTATAAGAATGCGATGGAAAGAGCCATAGATCAGGTTTATAATCTTTTTAAATCCCGAGTATCAGAAGGAAGAACTATTTCCCTAGAAGAAGTTGAAAATTATGCGAAAGGTCATGTATGGACTGGGAAAGAAGCAAAAGAAATAGGCCTAATAGATCAAATTGGAGGATTACAGGATGCCATTTATGAAGCTTCACAACTTGCAAAAATTGAAAATTTTAACATTGTAGAATATCCAATAGTTGAAGAAGATTTTGAAAGTATTCTTACAGAAATCTTTCCCTCAATAAAACTTCTTGATAATTATAAAAAAATAAAAGATATCACTAATCAAACTTCAAGATTAAAATCTTTTGAGAATTTGCAGACTTTAATACCTTACAAAGTAAACATCAAATAGTGGACTCTAAAAATAAAAGGCTAGCATTTAGAATTTATTTGTTTCTTGCTGGAATATTCATATCATCATTAGTTGTTTCAAATCTAATTTTCCAAAAATTTTTCTATTGGTATCCATTAGATTTTAAAATTTTTGGTGTTACACTTTTTGAACTATCTGTTGGTATACTGCCTTATCCTATAACATTTTTGATAACTGATCTAATATCAGAAATTTATGGCAAAGAAAAAGCAACAAATATTGTTTTAGCAGGAATTTTTGCTTCTTTATTTTCAATAATAATAATTCTGATAGGAGATGCTTTGCCCACCTTAAAAGAATCACCGATAAGTGATGAAACCTTTAACAAAGTATTTTCAGCAACTCCGATTGCAGTTTTTTCATCTATGCTTGCATATCTTTTTTCACAATTTGTAGATATACAGATATATCACTTTTGGAAGAAAGCTACAAAAGGAAATTATATGTGGTTTAGAAATAACTTTTCTACTTTCACTTCGCAAATGATTGATAGCTTCACAGTAATATTTTTATTATGTTCTTTTAAAATAATAGCATGGGAGATGTTTTATGGACTGTTTCTTTCTGCAGTATTTTTCAAAATTATTATAGCAATTATTGACACTCCTTTATTGTATCTTTTTGTCTTTATCCTTAGAAAGAAATTTAAACTTGAAAAGACAGAAGAAATTAATTTTTGATCAATTCTTATGGAAAAAAATAAGGCAAAAATCAGATTGAACAAATATCTGACTGAAATTGGTCATTGCTCTCGAAGAAATGCAGACAGGCTAATTGCAGAAGGAAAGATTACGGTTAATGGTAAAATTGCAGAACTAGGAACCAAGATAATTCTTGAAGACAAAATTGTTGTTGAAGGAACCTTGATTAAAAAAGCTCAAAAAAAAATAGTTTATATAGCTTTAAATAAACCTAAAGGGATCGTTTGTACTACCAATGAGTCTAAAGAAAAAAATAATATAATATCTTTTATTAACTATCATAAAAGGATTTTCCCAATTGGTAGATTGGACAAAAATACAGAGGGGCTAATCTTACTAACTAATGACGGAGATATTGTAAATAAAATACTGAGATCAAAAAATAATCACGAAAAAGAATATGAAGTGTCAGTGAATAAAGATTTAACTAATGATTTCATTCGAAAAATGAGTTCTGGAGTACCAATTCTTGGTACTGTAACAAAAAAATGCTTAGTAAAAAAAATCAGAAAAAATAAATTTAAAATTATTTTAACCCAAGGTTTAAATCGACAAATTAGGCGAATGTGTAATTATCTTGACTACAAAATCACAAATTTAAAACGGATAAGAATTATGAACATTACATTGGATACCAACCCTGGAAAATGGCGATACTTAACTCCAAATGAACTTGGAAAATTAAATTCACTTTTACAAAAATCTTCAAAATAAATTCTTGATAAAATCTAATCTTAATTAATATTGATTTCTACTTTAGTCCCTTCATTTGAACGAATACCAAAAACAGTATTGTCTTCAAAAATTAAGTATTGTCCCTTTATTCCTTTTAATAGACCCTTATAGAAATTTTCCTTTTCCAAATTTAATTTTCTCGCCTTTGTAGGAATTTTTAAAACAGGGAAATTAAACCGAGTTATTTTAAAATCTTTAACAATATATTTTTTGTAACTGTTTGGCAAATAATTTAAAGCTTTCTCTCTTTCAATATCCCAATCAATATTTTTAAAATCATTCTGAAGCATTTTATTCAGATAAGTTCTATCTGAAAAGATTTTTTTAAAATGAACCTCAGCAACTCCTGCCAAATGTCTATTTGGTAATTCTAATAACTCTATTGCTTCCTGAGCACCTTGATCTATCCATCTAGTATATAATCCGATTTTCCTTGTAACTCCTACCTTTATCTGACTTGTTAATGCCAAATAAACTATATGTGGTTGGATTTGCATTTTCTTTTCATATTCTAGATCACGATCTTCAATTCCTTCATGAGCTCTACTAAATTGAGGGTGAATTATCCATTTACCCATATCTGGACTCTCAAAAAAACACTTTTTACAATATCCCATAGCTTTAATAGGTTTTTCCTTATTACAATTAAGACACTCTTGGCCTTCATATTTAATTGAAATTTGATGATCAATACATTGATTCATTTCAATAAAATCATTCTCTAAATCCAAAAAATATCTAATAGGATTGTCAACCTCACTTATCATTTTTTTTAATACACCCTTAAACATATTTTAAACTTTTATATTTTTGAGAATTAAATATACTGATTCTGATGCCAATCCCGTTATTCAATTCTATTGCTTCATGGTTTTTAAAAAAACGTATCCATCAGATACAATTATTTATGAAATACCCCAATGAAGTCCAACAAGAATTACTTCATAATCTATTGAATAGATCGTCCAAAACTGAAATAGGTTTAAAATATGATTTTGCAACCATAAAAAATTATGAAGATTTTAAAAATAGACTGCCAATAGTAAATTATGAACAAATATTTGATCAAATTGAAAGATGTCGCAAAGGAGAACAAAATATTTTTTGGTCTGAACCAATAAAATGGTTTGCAAAATCCAGTGGAACTACAAATGCAAAAAGTAAGTTCATCCCCGTTAGTTTTGAAGCTTTGGAAGATTGTCACTATAAAGCTGGAAAAGATATGCTTTCTCTGTATTTTAATAATAATGAAAATGCTCAGATGTTTACTGGAAAATGTCTACGCCTTGGTGGAAGCCGTGAACTATATAAAAATACGGATAGTTATTTTGGTGATTTGTCTGCAATAATAATTGACAACCTCCCTTTTTGGGCTGAATTAAGTAGTACCCCTAGTCAAAAAGTGTCTCTTATGTCAGAATGGGAATCTAAGATGAAAGCCATTATTGAAGAGTCTATTAATGAAAATGTAACCAGTTTGGCAGGTGTACCTTCATGGATGCTTGTTTTACTAAAAAATGTTTTGAAAGAAACTAACAAAGAAAGTATATTCGATATCTGGCCATCAGTTGAAGTATATTTTCATGGCGGAGTAAGTTTTCGACCCTATAAATCTCAGTTTAATAAATTATTTAATGGCAGTAGTCCTAATTATTATGAGATCTATAACGCCTCGGAAGGATTTTTTGCTATTCAAGACATGAACAATTCAGAACATTTACTACTAATGTTAGATTATGGAATTTTTTATGAATTTATACCCGTTCCATTAGATGAAAAAACTAGTGAAGCAGATGCGATAATCCCATTAAGTCAAGTTGAACTTAAGAAGAATTATGCAATAGTAATTACTACAAATGCAGGTTTATGGAGATATAAAATTGGTGATACTGTCAAATTTACCTCTTTAAATCCATATAGAATTAAAATTACTGGTAGAACCAAAAATCATATTAACGTATTTGGTGAGGAACTTATGGTTGAAAATGCGGATGTTGCCTTGACTAAAGCTGCAAAAAAAATGAATCTTGAAATATTAGATTATACGGCTGGCCCTATTTTTATGGGAAATGATAATAGAGGTGGACATGAGTGGATAATAGAGTTTAAAAATCCACCAAATGACATAGATAGATTTGCTTATTTGTTAGATCAATTTCTTAAAAATGAAAACTCAGACTATGAAGCCAAAAGATACAAGGATATTGCAATTTCAATGCCTAAAATAAAGGTTGCTAAGAGAGGACTCTTTTATAATTGGTTAAAATCAAAAAATAAGCTTGGAGGACAACATAAAATCCCAAGACTTTCAAATAATAGAAAGTTGCTGGATGAACTAAAAAAAATAAAGAATTAAGATACTATTCTTAAAGGCTGGAGTTTTAACTTTTCCAATTTTTCTTCAACATACAATTTATTGATTTTTATCGAACTTACTTTTGAATTAGGTAAGTCAAACATTGCATCATTAAGAACAGATTCACAAAGGGATCTTAAACCCCTGGCTCCCAAATTATATTCAAAAGCTTTATCAACTATATAATTTAAAGCCCCATCTGTAAAACTTAAGCCAACATTGTCCATCTTAAATAATACTTTGTATTGTCTTATTAATGCGTTTTTAGGTGTTGTCAAAATTGATTTTAAACTTCTTTTATCTAGTGGATTCATAAATGTTAATACAGGAAGTCTACCAATAATTTCTGGAATTAATCCAAAAGACCGAATATCCTTAGGAGTTACATATTGTAAAATGTTTTTTGCATCTAATCTTTTAATCTCTGATTTAGTTTTATATCCTATCGCTTTGAGATTTAATCTTTTATTTATAATTTTTTCGATCCCGTTAAAAGCTCCACCAGCAATAAATAATATCTTAGAAGTATCAACTTTAATGAATTTTTGATCAGGATGCTTTCTTCCTCCCTTTGGAGGAACATTAACTGTTGTACCTTCTAATAATTTTAAAAGGGCTTGTTGAACTCCCTCTCCAGAGACATCTCTTGTTATTGATGGATTATCACTTTTTCTTGCAATCTTATCCATTTCATCTATAAATACAATCCCTTGTTCCGCCTTTTCAAGATCATAGTCTGCCGCCTGTAATAGACGAGTTAAAATAGTTTCAACATCTTCCCCCACATAACCAGCTTCAGTTAGAACCGTTGCATCAACTATTGCAAGTGGAACCTTTAAAAATTTCGATATCGTTTGGGCTAAAAGTGTTTTCCCTGTGCCTGTCTCACCTACTAATAAAATATTACTTTTTTGAATTTCAACATCATTGTTTTCGTTATATTGACAAATTCTCTTATAATGATTATAAACAGCAACTGAAAGTATCTTTTTAGCTTCATCTTGCCCTATTACATAATCATCTAAAAAATCTTTAATCTCCTTCGGTGGATATAGCTGAAAGTCTAATTCTTTTCTTTTATGATCTTCTTTTTTGTTTTCATCTTCGACTATTCCATAGGCTTGCAATATACACTTGTCACATATGTGAGAATCTAATCCTGCAATTAATAAATTTGTCTGCGATTTGGTTCGAGCACAAAATGAACAAATAAGTTCTTCTTTAGCCATAATAGATTTTTATTTTTTATCTGAAGTAAGTACTTCATCGACCATACCATAGGATTTAGCTTCAGTAGCTTTCATCCAGTAATCGCGATCACCATCCTGACTAACCTTTTTAAAGTCTTGCCCAGAATGCTTTGCAATAATCTGATATAATTCCTCTTTGAGTTTTAAAATTTCTCGAGCTGTAATTTCAATATCTGATGCTTGCCCGTGAACACCTCCTAGAGGCTGATGAATCATAACTCTAGAATGAGTTAAAACTGAACGCTTTCCTTTTTCTCCAGCACAAAGCAAAATAGCACTCATAGATGCAGCTATGCCAGTACATATTGTTGCCACATCAGGAGAAATAAATTGCATTGTATCATATATCCCTAAACCTGCATAAACGGCACCTCCAGGTGAGTTAATATACATATTTATATCACTTTTTGAATCCGTACTTTGTAAAAAAAGCAATTGGGCTTGAATAATATTGGCTACATTATCATCTATTGCAGTTCCCAAAAACATGATTCGATCCATCATGAGTCTTGAAAAAACATCCATTTGCGCAACATTTAATTGTCTTTCCTCAATAATGTATGGTGTCATACTACTTATGATTTTGTCATAATACATTGAATTAACCCCATGATGCTTTGTTGCATATTCTTTAAATTCTTTTCCGAAATCCATTTTTTTGTTTTTTGAAACTTTTGCTAAAATTAATCAAAAATACTTAGGCTTTCCCATAAGCCTGCTTTAAGAATGCATCAAAAGTAACTTTTTTAGTCCTTAAGGGAGCTTTTTCTTTGAAAAAAGATAATATTTTTTTAGTCATTAATTGATCTGAAATTCTAGCAATTTCCTCCTGATTGGAAATTAACCGTTGAACTATTTTCTCAAGTTCGTCATTCGAGGGGATAACTTGTCCATATTGTTTTGCTTGAAAAACAATCATCTCTCTAACATAGTTTTTTAGTTCATCATTTGTTATAAAAATTTTTTGATCTTTAATTATTTTCTCTTGAATAAGTTTATAACGAATTCCCTTCTCTGATTTATTATACTCATCTTCAATCTGATCAGCAGAAAAATTTTCTTTATTAGAAGTATGCATCCATTTTTTTAAAAACTTCTTTGGTAAATCAAATTGAGTTTCTTTAATCAAATAATCTATAACGTCATTAAACAGCTTTTGTTCTGATTGTGCCGCAAAACTTTTTTCCGCTTCTTGTCTTATCTTTTCTTCCATCTCAGAAATTGATTTGACATTATTTTGACCATATATTTTGTCAAAAAAATTTTGATTTATTTCTGCTAAAACCCTTTCATTAATTTCCTTTATTTCTAATTCAACATTCCCAGAAAGATTTTTTAATTTTTCAAATGGAATTTTAAAAATGCTCTCAGCTTTTTTTTTGTCTTTAAATAGATTTTTGATATCAAGAGAGGTTTTTTCACCGACTTGTGAATTAGAAATAGAATGATAGCTTTTTCTAGATTGTATGTCAGAAATTTCAAATAATCCTTGAGAGTCTATTCCTAATTCTTCTGATTCAAACGAGGCAGTAATTTCAAAGTTTTTCTTTATTTTATTTTGTGAAATAAGTTTTCCATACTGTTTCCTATAATTCAAGATCTGGTTATCTACAATTTCTTTATCAGCTGATATTTGATAAAAATTTATCTTTTTATTTTTAGCAAAATTAATTTTAAAATTAGGTGCTAATCCTATTTCAAATTCAAAAGACAGTTCATCATCTTTCCAATTAATTTTTTCTTTTTCTTTTAAAATTGGTCCTCCTAAAATTTCTATCTCCTCTTTTTGTAAATATGAATTTAATTCTTTTTTCAATATTTTGTTTACTTCTTCGGCAATGGTTGGAATTTCATACTTTTTTTTAATTATAGACATTGGAACAAATCCCTTTCTAAAACCTGGAATATTCGCTGCCTTCCTATAATCATTTAAAATACTTTCAACTTTTCCCTCATAATCTTCTCTCTTAAGATCAATAATTATATAGGTAGTTAGAGGTTCTTTTAAATTTTTACGTGAAACTTTCATAAATATTAGAAAAAATAAAGGCGCAAAATAATGCTTTTTAAACTAGAGAACAAAAAGGATTATAAATTAAAAAATGAAAAGATTTCATCAGTTTATATAAATAAAGTTCTAAATTTGCAGCCCGAGAATTAATAACCAAAGAGTCGAGAACTCTTACAAATTAATGTGATATGCCTGTTAAAATAAGACTTCAAAGACACGGTAAAAAAGGAAAACCTTTTTATTGGGTTGTTGCTGCTGATTCAAGAGCTAAAAGAGACGGAAGGTATCTTGAAAAAATAGGAACATACGACCCTAACACAAACCCTGCTGATGTTAAAATTGATCTTGATAAAGCAATTATATGGCTTGAAAAAGGAGCACAACCAACAGACACAGCACGTGCATTACTGTCATATCGGGGAGCGCTTCTAAAGCACCATTTAAATAAAGGCGTGAAAAAAGGAGCTTTGACTGAAGAAGAAGCTGAAAAAAAATTTGATAAATGGCTAGATGAAAAGGAAAAAAAGATCCAAAATAAAGTAGAAAAGGTTAAAAAGAGTTTGTCTGACAAAAAAGCAGAAGCCTTTGAAGCTGAAAAGTTAGCCAGAGATAAAAAAGCTGAAGCTATTAAACTAGCTGAAGAAAAAGCTTTAAAAGAATTAGAAACCAAAGAAGAACCAGCTGCTGAAGAAAAACCTGCTGAAGAACAAACAGAAACCAAAGAAGAACCAGCTGCTGAAGAAAAACCTGCTGAAGAACAAACAGAAATCAAAGAAGAACCAGCTGCTGAAGAAAAACCTGCTGAAGAACAAACAGAAACCAAAGAAGAACCAGCTGCTGAAGAAAAACCTGCTGAAGAACAAACAGAAGCCAAAGATGAACCAGCTGCTGAAGAAAAACCTGAAAATTTAAAAGATTAACTTTTCTTTTTTATGCTCATAAAAGATTGTTTTTTTTTAGGTGTTATAACTAAAAAATACAGCTTTAGAGGTGAGATTATCATAAAATTTGAAGGAGATAAATCAAAAATGTACACAAAATTAGATTCTGTTTATATAGAATCAAATGGCACTTTAGTATCTCATAAAATAAATAAAATACAGAAACACAAATCTGATTTTTTAAGACTCTCTCTAAAAGGAATTGATAATGAAAATGATGCCGAAAGACTTTTAAAAAAAAATGTTTATCTCCCTCTTTCTATGTTACCTCCTTTAAGCGGAAAAAATTTTTATTATCATGAAATTTATGGCTTTCTTGCAATTGATAATGAAGGAGATAAGATTGGTGAAATAAAATCTGTTCGTGACTTAAAAAAACAATCACTTTTTGTTATTGACCATAAAGGAATAGAAATTTTGGTACCCGTCCACAATGATTTAATAGAAAACATAGACAGAGAGCGAAAAGAAATCAAAATTAATATACCTGAGGGACTCATTGACATTTTTAAAAAATAATTTTTATAATTTTGAAGGAATCATTCTCAAGCAAAAGTGAAACCAGATAATTTTATTTCTCCTGATTACTTCAAGTTAGATGATCTTCTTTCAGAAGAGCATAAATTAGTTAGAGACACTACTAGATCATGGGTTAAAAAGAATATTTCCCCTATAATTGAAAAGAATGCTCAAGAAGGAACTTTCCCTAAAGAAGTTCTCCCTGGACTATCAGAAATTGGTGCGTTTGGTTGTTTTATCCCCCAAAAATATGGTGGTGCTGAAATGGATTATATTTCCTATGGTTTGATAATGCAAGAATTGGAAAGGGGTGACAGTGGCATTAGGTCAACTGCTTCAGTTCAATCATCTCTCGTGATGTTTCCAATATGGAAATTTGGATCTGAAAAACAGAAAAAAAAATATCTTCCAAAATTAGCTTCTGGTAAACTGATTGGCTGTTTTGGCCTTACAGAACCAGATCACGGATCTGATCCAAGTAGTATGAAAACACATTTTAAAGATGATGGAAAAGATCACTACATTTTAAATGGCTCAAAATTATGGATATCTAATGCTCCCTTTGCCGACATTGCAATTGTTTGGGCAAAAGATAAAAATAATCGGATCCACGGTTTAATAATCGAACGTGGAATGGAAGGGTTTTCTTCTCCAGAAACAAAAAACAAATGGTCCTTAAGAACTTCTGTAACCGGTGAACTTATTTTCAATGAGGTAAAAGTTCCTAAAGAAAATTTGCTTCCAAACAAATCGGGTCTAGGAGCTGCACTGATGTGTCTTGACTCTGCTCGATATGGAATCTCTTGGGGAGCTATTGGGGCTGCTATGGATTGCTATCAAACCTCACTGAATTATGCAAAAGAAAGAATACAATTTGATAAGCCAATAGGAGCAAAACAATTGCAACAAAAAAAGCTGGCAGAAATGATAACTGAAATTACCAAAGCACAGTTGCTTTCTTTAAGATTGGGAGTTCTCAAAAATGAAGGAAATGTGACATCAGCCCAAATTTCTATGGCAAAAAGAAACAATGTTGAAATAGCCGTTAATATTGCTAGGGAAGCTAGACAAATTCTTGGAGCTATGGGAATTATTGGAGAATATAGTATTATGAGGCATATGATGAACTTGGAATCTGTAATTACGTATGAAGGAACTCATGACATTCACCTTTTAATTACAGGAATGGATATAACTGGATTTAACGCCTTTTGATTTACTAAAAATCTATAACAAAACCGATTGATGGTATAGGCGTATTGCTTCTATCTTCCCTACTAAGCTCAACTAAAGAAAGTGGTTCTATAATTAAGCCGTTTCTATCTCTATTCAATCCATATTCTTCAGGAAATGGTATTGATTGAACTAAAAAATTTTCAATCTGAAAATAAAGATTAAATGACAATTTTTTAAAATTCCACTTTTTATCAAATCTTATATCAGCTTGATTAAAAGTATTTAATTTAACCGTACCCAATCTTTGATAATCTAAAATTATCTCAGGATATGCAATAAGGCTAGCATTAATATTTACTGGGACATAGGGCGTTTTCCCACTAAACCTCCATCTTGCACTTATTTCCCAATTTTTTTTCAATTTGTATCCACCCGAAAATGAAATCAAATGTCGGCTATCCCATACTGAAGGAAGATAATTTCCTCCCATTGATGTAAATCTACTATGAAAAAAAGTGTATGCAAAAACTCCATAGAAATTCTTGTTTAATTTTTGTTGGAATAATGCTTCGATTCCATATGTTTTCCCTTTACCATTAGAACTTATTGACTCATTCCCTAAAACTTCAAATCCGCCGCCTTTATTTGCAAGTGAAACATTATCAATTAAAGATACTGGGTATTGACTATACCTCTTGTAGAATCCTTCTATACTTATTCTAGATGCATTGCTTGGGTTATATTCAAATCCTGTTACGTAATGGTCACTTCTAGTATATTTTGCTTCTTTATTAAGATAATTCCCGTCATTGTCTTTATAACCTAAAATGGTATAAGTTGGCATTTTGTAATACCTGCCAATTGATAAATTCCATTTAAATCTATTGCCTGGTTTCAATTTATAAGAAATAGATAATCTAGGAGAAAAGTTATCGGGAAGACTTGATCCTTCAGAAAAAGAATCAGAATCCATCCTAAATCCAATTGAAAAATCCAATCGGTTATTAAAAAAACTCCTTTCACCTCTACCATAAAAACCTAATTTTAAAAAATTAATTTTTGTATAATAATCTAAACTAGATAATACATTTTTTGTTTGGTTAGAATAGCTTGAGTTTTGAAAATTTGCCCCCAAAACAGTTTTCCAATTCTTAAAATAGCGAACAGATTTAAAACGGATTTTGGTCTCCCATTCATATGAATCATTTTCAAATACAACATCACTTTCAGAAATATTATCTCTATACCTAGAAAAAATGTTTTCTAACCTATTAGTGCTTAATGATGTAGTCATTAAACCATTCCCGTCTTTATGCTTTTTTTTCCAAGACAAGCCTATTGTAGTAGTTCGCTGCTTTATGATTGGTGCTTGCTCTATAGAAGCCTGAATATTTGGATCAAATATTTTTGGAGATCTAAGAGAAAAATCATCAATTGATCCTAAACCTAAAAATATTAAGCTGTTGTATTTATTAATCTTGTGGTTAATCTTCCACTGATAGTCCCAATAATCAGGTCTTATTGGCAAATCCAATAATTCAAAAAGAAATTGGAGATAGCTCCTTCTAACAGAAAAAAGAAAAGTTGTTTTTGCTGTTTTGTTTTTTTCTTTCTTAAACAAAGGTCCTTCCATGGTTATTCCAGCCTCAGTTGCTCCAAATCTAAAATTTCCAGCCAACCGTTTAGAATTTCCTTCTCTTTGCTCAAAAGACAATACACCTGATAGGGGATTGTCATACTCTGCACCAAAAGCCGAACTTGACAGGGTTACTTCTCTTATAAAAGAAACATTAAGCAAGCCCAGTGGACCACCTGCACTACCTTGAGTACTGAAATGATTAATATTTGGAATTTCGATCCCATCTAAATAATATACAGACTCATTTGGTGCACCCCCTCTTATTATAATATCATTTCTGAAACCTCCTATTGAGGGTGAAATCCCAGGCATACTTTGTACAACTTTAGTTATATCATTATTACCTCCAGGATACGTCTCAATTTCAACAGCTGAAAATGTTTGTGTAGACAATGGCGTTTCTCTCGTGGTTCTAAAAGGACTTTGAACAAGTACAATTTCTTCTAATTCGTCACTTCCTTCTTCAAGTAAAACTTGAATAGTTGGAGTCCCAAAAGATTTTAAAATAACATTGTAAAGAGTCTGCGCTTTATATCCTAAAAAACTTATCGTTAAGTTGTATGATTTTGTTGGAATGTTTTCAAAATTAAAGTACCCATTTTCATCTGTTACTACTCCAAAACCTGTTCCTTCTATAATCACAGTAGCGCCTTCAAGAGGCAGCTGGTTTTGACTATCTAAAACCCTCCCATCTAATGAGCCTATATTCTGAGCTAACATATAAAATGGGAATGATAATAGAACAAATACAATTCTAAACTTCATTCTATCTTCCTTATTCAAGTTTTATTTTTCTCTTGTTCCTCTTTTTTCTCTTTTTTCCCTTTTTTCCCTTTTTTTTCCTTCTTTTTTTTAACTGATTTTTCTTTTTTTCCCTCCATTTCCTTTACTTTTTTTTCTTCCTCCTTTAATTTAAATTCTTCTCTAAATTGACTTAATTCTTCTGATCCTATTTGTTCTTGATCAGGTGCTTGAATAGCTACATCATCAACTCCAAAGTTTGCTTTTTCAGTCTGCCTTCGCATTATTTCTCTTGCTGCATTGAGATTAAAATATATTCCTGGGTCAATTAATTTATTATCTACATAATTTTCATTTTTATCTTTATCCCATCTGACAAAAATGAATCCTCCAGTAACACTATCAAGCTTTACACGAAAAACTCTTGCATTGTCTGGTAACGTTTGATAAATTTCAATTTTTTTTGGCTTATAACCTGCTATTTCAAGAAGATCTTCCACAAAAAATGTTTGCCCTATATTTGAATTGTCATATAAGGATTGTATTTCCTTTACTTTTTGTTCATAATCTTGAGAAAAAAGTTGATTAAAAACAAACAACAAAACTAATACTGAGATTTTTAAAACTTGCCTATTCATTTGATCAAAAAATGTACTTCGGGTGGGGATCGAACCCACACTCTGTTGCCAGAACTGGATTTTGAATCCAGCGCGTCTACCAATTCCGCCACCGAAGCATTGGAAATGCCTAAAAATAAAAATATATTACTATTAAAACCAAAATTATAAATGAATAAAGTTTAACAGGTGAATTTTATTCATAAATTTGCATTCCAAAAAACATTCTTTTGAAAACCCCGGTAAAATTATTTGCCTGTTCACAATCAAATGAATTGGCTGTCGCTATATCTAAATGTTTTGGAAAAGAACTTGGTAATGTTAATTTTTCACATTATAGCGATGGGGAATTTCAGCCATCTTTTGAAGAAAGCATTAGGGGTGCTCGTATTTTTATTATAGGATCAACCCACCCTTCTTCAGAGAATCTTATGGAAATCCTTTTAATGCTTGATGCTGCCAAAAGGGCATCAGCAAGGCATATAACGGCCGTGATTCCATATTTTGGATGGGCCCGCCAAGACCGAAAAGATAAACCACGAGTTCCTATAGGTGCTAAACTTATAGCAAAATTATTAGAGGCTGCAGGAGCTACAAGAATAATGACTATGGATTTACATGCTGATCAAATCCAAGGATTTTTTGAAAAGCCAGTTGATCATTTATTTGCATCATCAATTTTTGTTCCATATATAAAAAATCTTAATCTTGGAAATTTAACCATCGCTTCACCAGATATGGGTGGTTCAAAAAGAGCATATGCATATTCTAAATTTTTGAAATGTGATGTTGTTATATGCTATAAACAAAGGGGTAAAGCAAATAAAATTTCTCACATGGAATTAATTGGTGATGTTAAAGACAAAAATGTAGTTCTCGTTGATGATATAGTTGATACTGCAGGCACTTTAGCAAAAGCATCTGATTTAATGGTGTCAAGGGGTGCAACCTCTGTACAGGCAATATGCACTCATGCTCTTTTATCTGGAGATGCAGAAAAAAAGATAGAAAATTCCAGTCTCCAAAAACTAGTTGTTACTGACTCTATCCCTAGAAAAACAAAAAGCAAAAGAATTCATGTTATAAGCTGTGCTAAACTTTTTGCTGAAGTCATGTATAATGTCCATCATAATAAATCAATAAGCACCAAATATTTAATGTAACCTAATTATTAAATAAATGAAATCTATTACTATCAAAGGCTCTAAAAGAAAAAAACTAGGTAAAAATTCATCAAAGGAATTAAGAAGTGAAGGTAAAATTCCATGTGTCCTATATGGTGATGGTAAGCCAATTCATTTCTATTCAAATGAAATTGACTTCAAAAAACTAGTGTACACACCAGATGCCCATACAGTATGTATTGAATTCGGTGAAAAGGATCAGTTTAATGCTATTATGCAAGATATTCAATTTCATCCCCTAACAGATAGAATTGTTCATATTGATTTTTATCAGTTATCTGATGATAAAGAAGTTTCAATTGATATACCTGTTAGACTAGAAGGCCAAGCTCCAGGAGTCCTAAATTCTGGAGGTATGTTAACTAGAAATAAAAGAAAACTTAAAATTCGAGCCCTCCCTAAGAATTTACCGGATTATATTCTTGTTGATATTTCTAACTTAGAACTTGGAGATAAAATTTATACTTCAGATCTAAAAAATGATCTTTATACTTTTTTACACTCTGACAGTACAGTAGTAACACAAGTAATAACTTCTCGAGCATCAATGATATTAGAAGAGCCAACTCCTGAAGAAACTGAAGAAACTGAAGAAACCGCTGAAACTACTCAAACTGAGGAAGGAGACAAAAAAGCAGAAGGCGAGAGTAAAGAAGGTGAGAAAAAAGAAGGTGAGAAAAAAGAAGGCGACAAAAAGGAAAAATAAATTTTAATTGTAAATGCTTCGCCTTTTAATTTTAAAGTTTTTTTTTAAACTCAATGGTTAGATTTTTTAAATGGTTTAAAAAAGATTCAAAGGTTGCTGAAAGTAATAAATTTTTAATTGTCGGTCTGGGTAATATTGGTTCTAATTATAAAAAAACCAGGCATAACATTGGATTTAGAATTATTGACTTTCTGGTAAAAGAAAATGATATTAAACTTCAAGAATCAAAGCTTGGTCAACTTGGAATACTAAAATTTAGTGGAAAAAAAATTTTTCTGTTGAAGCCATCTACTCTTATAAATCTCAGTGGCAAATCAGTTAGATACTGGGTCAATAAAGAAAAAATAGCTATTGAAAATATTTTAGTCCTAACAGATGATTTAAATCTTAATTTTGGAGTAATTAAATTAAAGGGGAAAGGCAGTGATGGAGGGCATAATGGCCTCAAGAATATTGGATCTTGTCTTAATACACTTAACTATGCAAGACTAAGATTTGGAATTGGAACTAAGGAGTCTGTTCACAATAAAACAGATTTTGTTCTAGGAAACTTTTCTACAGAGGAAGAAAAAAAGATTTCTAAATCCCTAAAAATTTCTAAAGAAGTAGTTTTTTCATATGTTAAAAACGGTCTTGAAAATACAATGAACTTATATAATAGGAGGTGAACTATGATGATGTTGAAAAAGATCCTAAAGCAGAGGTCGAAGTATTCTGGTTTGAATCTGCAGTAATTATTTTCCAATAATAGTTCTTACCCTTTTCCAATTCAATTTCAACAGACGTACCTGTTAATCCACTATTGATCAATTTTAATTCATCCATATCTTCTCCTAAATAAAAATCAAAAGAGATAATATCATTGTCAAGATCCCTGCCTTCCCATTGGAACAAAAATTTCCCATTATCTAGAGTAATTTTTTCTTCAACACTAGGGCTTATAAGTCTAGCTGGGAAGGGCAAATGAACAGACTGTGATACGCCTTCAAGATAAAAAACCCAAACTTGACTCTTTGAAATTATCGGACTGTTTTCAGATTTAGACAAAACCCACCAAGAATAAGGGAATCCTCTCTTTAAAATAATACTTTCAGAATTTAAAAGAGTTTCCTTTTTTTGTATTTGTCCATTATCTAAATTATTAACATTAATTTCATACGAATCCGTATACAGGGACTCAGACCAATTAAAATTTACTTGACTTTCCTCCAAATTAATATTTATAGATGTATTGCAAGAATCACCGTTTTGAGGAGAAGACAAAAAAACAGGGGCTGGGTCGGGAATGGTTTCCTTTTTGCATGAAAAAAATAAGAATGCAACCAAAAAGTATAATTTCAATTTCATAACTTAAGTAATTTAAAGTTTTCAATTTTACCTTCCGTTTGCACTGAAATTAAATACATCCCCTTTGGATAATTATCTAAGTAAAAAATAAAACTTCTTTGATATTCCTTAAAAAATATTTCCTTTTCTTCCAGTAAAACTCCGTTAATATTAAAAAGAAATAACTTGGCATTTGAATTTTGTCCACCTACCATTACATTTACTTTATCCAGTACTGGATTTGGATAAATTTCAGAACTATCAGAAAGATAAATTTTTTGTTCAAATTTCCCTTGACAATTTATATCAGTAGTAACTTCAATTGAATTCAGTTCTTTTTTTAATTTGAATTGGTGCATTCCTGAAGAATTAACTGTCATTTTTTCTTCATTTAATTTAACATGATAACGAGATGCTCCAGAAAGCATAAGTGATAAAAGTCTCTCATCACTATTTAAAATTGAACTGACTTCAAGTTCCTCTGGTTTATTAATTTTTGCTAAAAAACAAGTTTGATATCCAGTTTCTTCAATCGTAGTAATACATATGTCATAGTTTCCCGGAGAAAGATTGGTTAGCTTAAGACCTGTTAGTGAATTAAATTGTTTTGTTTGGAAAAATCCATTGTCACTAGTGATTTGAGCTTTATAATTGAAAATTGCTCTAGAAGAAATTTCAATCTCTCCATTATTTTTATTGGCACAGGTCACGTCTTTCTTAGTTAAAATAAAATTATCTTGAGTGTAAAAATCACAAAGATCTCCAACTCCATTATTATCAGTATCAGACTGATTATCATTATAAACCTTTGGACAATTGTCATAAACGTCTGCAAAAATGTCCCCATCCGAATTTTTCAATATCTCTCCTGTATAACAAATTTGTAATGAAAAATCAATCAGTTCACCAGTGTCTTGAGGCCCTTGATCTAGAATTTGTAATATCCAATTTCCATTAGCCCGCTGACCATTAAAAATGTCAAGACTTTGAACGGGACGAAAAGATCCTGTAAATGGAGCACTTGCAGAAGATATAGATATACCTGAATCCTGATCAAAAATAGTTTCTGTATAATTATCTCCATCACCTCCAGAATTTTGAGACAAAGTAACTTTTGTCCCATCTGGAGAAACTAAATAAATTCTCAAATCTTCTACCCAAGTATGAGTTAAAGTTAAATTTACATTAACATCTACTATATTCACTATATCTGGAATCTCTATCGTCAAAACGGTCAATCCACTTTCCTCTAAAGATGCAGCGTCGTTAAGACTAATCGGTAAATTTTGTGATTCATATAAACCACAAGTTATTTTTTGAGTTATAAAACTGAAGGCGTTAGAAAAATTACTTTGTAGGCAAGTGTTAATTGATTTTACTCTCCAAAAGTATTCTGAATTAAACTCCAATCCATCAATTTTATAAAAGCTTTGATTTATTGTTTCAGAAAATATGATTTCCTGAAAGCCACTATCTTTTGAAATTTGAATCTGATAAGATGATGCATTTGGATCATCTTCCCATGTTAAAGTCGTTGTCAAAGAAACTTCTTCCAAAGTGTCCTCAGGTGATAAAAGTTGCGGAGAATTTAAATCATTAGATCTCAAATTTAGATCAAAATCAAAACTTCTAGAAACACTTGTGCTTTCTGCTTTTAAGCTAAGAAAAATGTCTTGAGGCGATAAATTTTCAAGTCCAAAAATTTTGACTTGTCCAGAAGTAATTGAATTATTTAATTTTTCCGGTGTCAAATTAACTGAAAGTCCTTGAGGTAAATTTTCTAGACTTAAATTTACTTCCTCATTAAAACCCAAATGTGTAGTATAATCAAAATTGAACTGAGCGATACTTTGATCACAAATTTCTTGAACAAAATTTTCAAATTTAATTACAAATGGACTTTGAATAACTGAAAGATCTTTCTCGTTAACAGTAAAGTAAATAGAATTATCAGGTTTTATCATGATTCTTCCATTTGTTGAACTAACAGTTGAAGGAACTATTACTTCAGCATGACCATCGTTAGGTATATTTTCCAAAAGTGTTTCACTTGAATCAAAACCATCAGTAGAAAAATAAATACTTACATTTTTTGTGTTTATAGGAGAAAAATTTGTTTTTGCAACATCCCAATTAATTATCTGCCTTGTCCCTGCCTCCCAAACAATATCAGTTTCGTTTTGAGAAGTTAATTTGAAGGGGCCTGCATTAGATTCGACAGTGAGTATTTTTTTATCTGAAGCAATCCGTCCCTGTAAGCCTATAGTATCAGAAGAACGATCTCGAACAGTAATCCCCCAAGTTAATATTCTATCAACATTGGATACAGTCTCCCAATCATCACCGGCACTTGGATTCTTCTGTGTAAGGTTACCATTTAAAATAGCTGTCATATTAGGAATAAGCCTATAATTTAAAAGTGATGGAGGAAGTGATCTTGCTTGAGCTCCATTAACCTTGTCTGGACCAAAATTACTTGCATCTACTTGACCATTATCTAGTTGTTCCCAACAATAAAAGAGCAAATCTCCATCTGGATCACTTGCCTCAGCTTTGAGCTCATAAGGTGTTCCCTTAGGAATTATAAGGTCTTCTCCTGCAAAAACTATTGGAATTTGATTACTTACAGATTCAGAAGTGTAACAATCTGTAGACTCAATATACTCTGCAATATTCTTTATGCTATAGTAATGAAAATAAGGATCTCCATGTAATGCAACATTATCTATACCAGTGATTCCAGCATATCCCATTATTGTAGAACCACTCCCTGGTTCAGCATTTACTCCTGCACCCTCCATGCTATGAGAAAAAGTATGAAACGCTCCGAATTGATGGCCTAACTCATGAGCAACATAATCCAAATCAAAATAGTCATTCATAAAAACACCACCTGAAGTATCTTCAAAAGGATGAGAAGTATATGCGCTCCCCTTTTTAGATTCTTTACAAACACTACCTATATAACCAGCATTGCCATCTGCCTGCCCATAATCAAAAACTTGACCAACATCATAATTTTCTGAACCAAGTACTTGATCAAGTGTTTCCTGAACTTCATCATTAAGATCATCACCATAAGGATCTGTTTCAGGATTATCATATAGCAAGGATGCGTCAGAAACAAGTTCTAGATGTATTCCTAGATCATTTTCAAAAACTTCATTTACTCTATTAATTGTACTTGCAACAGCTGCAAAAGCATCTTCTGAATTGGTGCCATTAGAATCATCATCATCTCCCCAAAAAGAAGTGAACTCTCCAGTTGCAGAAATAGCAATACGAAATGTTTTTATATCACCAGAAAATTTTGTTTTTGCTGATGATAAATTTTTGTTTTTTATATAATCTACATCTGTTTCATTTTCAGCCTTTGTATGGCATTTAAAGGTTTCAAATAATGGCTTTTTAGAACGTGCGTATGAAAAATATATACTAGAATCAACCTTCAATGGCTGAATGAATTGATTTTCCCCATTTGGAAGTAAAATCCATACATTAGCCCCAATTGGTGAATTAGACAATCTAACTTTGACATTTTTTCTTTCGTTACTTTCTCCTAAATATGTTTTTATTTTTGGATATTTTTTTTGGAGTTCCGGAGATAAAACCTCAGTAGAGACTATGTCAAAACTTTCAAAACCACCTTTTTCGTTGGGCAAAAATAGCTCAATAGGAGTTTTAGTATTTTTATCAACTTTAATTAAATTAAGTTCATTTGATATTTGCTTCTTATTTAATTTATAAAAGTGCCAATCAACCTGTCTCTCTTTGACTATATTGGAAATTTTATCTTCTGAAATAGGTGTCCAGTTAAATTGGGCAAAAGAAACAGATTTAAAAAAAAAGAAAAAAAATAATATCCTTAAATACATATATAAGTCTATAAAGCAAATAATATTTGTGTAGCCCGTAAAGTTAAAAATTAATTACTTCAAAAATGATTAATAATTAAAATGTAATTTTGTAAAACATTGTGCTCTGGCAAATGAAAATCATCCAAAATCTAGAGAATTATAAACCATACAAACCTTCAATCATTACTATTGGAACTTTTGATGGTTTACACATAGGTCATCAAAAAATAATTTCCGATTTAGTCCATATTTCTAAAAAAGAAAAACTAGTTTCTGTAGTATTAACTTTTTTCCCTCATCCAAGAATGGTTCTTCAAGACAAGAATATTAAAATGATAGATACAATAGAAGAAAAGCAAAAGTTTTTAAAAAATCTTGGAGTTGATTTTCTTATTGTACATCCATTCTCAAATGATTTTTCACGTTTATCAGCTATTGATTTTGTTAGAGATATTCTTGTCAATAAATTAAACATTTCTAAAATAATTGTGGGTTATGATCACCGTTTTGGGCGAAATAGAGAAGCAACTATATCAGATCTTAAAAACTTTGGAGAGGCATATAACTTTTCTACAAATATAGTGCCAGCACAAGAAATCCTTAAGATAACTGTAAGCTCAACAAAAATAAGATCAGCAATTATTGAGGGGAAAATTAAAACTGCTAACAAATATCTTGGTCGCCCATTCATACTTACAGGAAAGGTAATTAAAGGGAATAGTATTGGAAGAACATTAGGCTTCCCAACAGCAAATATAAAAATAGACGAGGATTACAAAATAAGACCTGCTAAAGGAGTTTATCTAATACAATGTTTTATCCAGGATAAAATGTTTTTTGGAATGATGAATTTTGGTAAAAGGCCTACACTAGAGGGAAAAGAAAATAGACTTGAAGTGCATTTTTTCTCTTTAGAAAAAGATCTTTATAATTTGAAATTAAAGATTGAACTTTTAGAAAAAATCAGATCTGAAAAAAAATTTGATTCTCTTGAAAGCCTTAAAGAGCAATTAATGTTAGATCAAAATAGATGTAAAAAAATTGTTAGTAATAAACTAAAAAATTAATTTCTCAACACAATCATTAAATTTGTAGATTAATTGTCTTAAAATGTTGCCACTTTCATTTATTAGAGAAAATAAAGATTTTATTAAAAAAGGTCTTGAAAAAAGAAATTTTTCTAACCCGAAAATAATAGATCAACTAATAGCCTTAGATCAGAATCGTCGTTCAATTATGACAAGATTGGAAGGTGTTTTATCAACTTCTAATAAAACAAATAAGGACATTGGCTCAATTATTAAATCAGGAAAAAAAGAAAACCTAGATTCTTTAAAATCAAAAAGTTCTAAGCTGAAAAATGATGCGAAAAAACTTCAAGAAAAATTAGCTTTGATTGATGACGAATTACTTTCAATACGTATAAAAATTCCAAATATTCCAAATGAAATTGTACCACATGGAAATTCTTATGAGGATAATGAAAAAATATTTGAAAACGGCAAAATACCAAAACTAGAAAAAGAATCTCTTTATCATTGGGATCTTTGTAAAAAATATGACTTAATTGATTTTGATTTGGGAAATAAAATTACTGGATCAGGATTCCCTGTCTACAAAGGTAAAGGTGCTAAACTACAACGTGCTTTAATTCAATATTTCTTGGACAAAAATATTGAAGCAGGTTATAAAGAATATCAAATTCCTCATGTAGTTAATGAAGCATCTGCCTTTGGAACAGGTCAACTCCCAGACAAAGATGGACAAATGTATCATCTTGAAAATGATAAACTCTATTTGATTCCAACCGCTGAAGTCCCTCTAACAAATCTTTTCCGAGACAAGCTTCTAGAGGTAAGTGAATTGCCAATTAAATTAACTGCTTATTCTCCATGTTTCCGCCGCGAAGCAGGAAGTTATGGTAAAAATGTCCGAGGTCTTAACAGATTACATCAGTTTGATAAGGTTGAAATTGTTAGAATAGAAGAACCCAAAAATGCCATTTCTGCTCTTGATGGAATGATAAATCATATAAAGGGAATTCTAAACGAATTAAAACTTCCATACAGAATATTGAAGCTTTGTGGAGCTGATCTTGGTTTTACATCAGCTTTAACCTATGACTTTGAAGTGTTTTCTGCTGTCCAAAAAAAATGGTTGGAAATTAGTTCAGTTTCTACATTTAATAATTTTCAGTCCGAAAGATTACATATAAGATATAAAAATAAAGAGGGAAATAAACAATTGGTCCATACCCTGAATGGAAGTTCACTTGCTTTGCCAAGAATAATTGCTAGTATTTTTGAAAATTTTCAAACTGAAAAAGGAATTAAAATACCTGATGTAATTATTCCATATACTGGATTTAATTGTATTGATTAAATGGATAAAATTAATCCAAAAAAAAAATGGGGCCAGCATTTTCTGACCGATCCCAATATTGCAAAAAAAATTGTAGCCAATCTTACTTTTGATACCTACGATAAAGTTTTAGAAATTGGTTCAGGAACTGGTTTTTTAACAAAATTTTTGTTAAAAAAAAAAGAATCTTTGTATTTAATTGAAATTGATACTGATTCCTGCATTTTGCTTAAAAAAAAATTCCCAGCTTTACGAGAAAGAATTTTTAATGAAGATTTCTTAAAAATCGATTTAAAAATTCTTTTTCAAAAATTCAACTTTGCTGTTATAGGAAATTTCCCTTATAATATTTCATCACAAATAGTATTCAAGATTGTTGAATATAGAACGAATATTCCTTTTTTTTGTGGAATGTTTCAAAAAGAAGTAGCCAAAAGAATTTGTGAAAATCCTGGCAGCAAAGCTTATGGAATACTTTCTGTAATTTGCGAAATATTTTATGTGAGAAAATACCTTTTCAGTGTTTCACCAAAAGTTTTTTCCCCTATCCCAAAGGTAGAATCTGGAGTTATATCACTAATTAGGAAGAAAAATTTTATTGCTGATTGTGATGAAAAATTACTATTTAAAATCATTAAATTAGGATTCCAACAAAGAAGAAAGACCCTCAGAAATAGTTTAAAAAGTATTGGCTTGCCAAAAGTTATTTTAGAAGATAGTATCTTTGATCTTAGACCTGAATTGTTGTCAGGAGATAAGTTTATAAAATTGACCAAAAAAATTGAAGATGCAAAAATTTAAAATTGACAAAGAAGGTATTGATCGTATCAAAATTTTGGTTAAAAATAAATCCAATCAAAAATTACATGATAAGCTTAAAGATCTTCATTATGCTGATATTGCAGAAATTTTAGACAAAATATCAACTGAAGAAGGAACTTATTTGATAAAACTGCTAAACAGTGAAAAAACTGCTGATGCGTTAGCTGAATTAGATGAAAATGTAAGGGAAAATATAATTGAGAATCTGTCTGTTAAGGAAATTGCAGAAGAAATTGAAGAATTGGACACAGATGACGCTACTGATTTAGTTTCTGAGTTACCACAAGATAGGCGTGAAAGTGTAATATCTGAAATAAGTGATTCTGATCATGCTGAAGACATCAGGGAACTTCTTAATTATGATGAGGACACTGCTGGTGGTCTAATGGCAAAAGAACTTGTTAAAGTAGATGAGAATCTTAGTGTTTTGAATTGTTTAAATGCTATGCGTGCTCAAGCTGAAGAAGTAACAAGAGTTCATTCAATTTATGTTGTAGACTCAAAGAATAGACTAAAAGGGAGGTTGTCTCTAAAAGATTTAATTACAGCTAATTCAAAGGCCAAGGTAAAAGACATTTTTATTCCTAAAGTGGATTTTGTAAAAGTTAATCAAAAGGGAGAGGAAGTAGCAAGAATAATGTCAAAATATGATCTAGAGGCGATACCAGTTGTTAATAAAAAAAATCAACTTTTAGGCAGGATAACTATTGATGATATTCTAGACTTGATGAAGGAGGAAGCGGAAAAAGATTATCAATTGGCATCGGGAATAGCTTCAGATGTTGAAGCTGACGACACTATATTTCAATTAACGAAAGCTCGTTTGCCTTGGTTATTTCTTGGGCTCTTAGGTGGTTTGGGAAGTGTTTTTATCTTAAAAGATTATGAAATAATAATGTCTAAGCCTGAATTAAGAAATTTATTTTTTTACACTCCACTTATTGCAGCAATGGCTGGAAATGTTGGTGTTCAGTCTTCTGCAATTATAGTTCAGGGATTGGCAAATGATGTTGTAAAAGGATCTTTATTTTCTCGTTTGCTTAAAGAAGTCGGTTTGAGTTTAATTAATGGTTTTACACTTTCAATGATTGTTGTTTTGTTTGGGGCAATAGTCAACCAGGAATTTATAATTAGTCTTACCATAGCTGGTTCAATGATGGCAGTAATAATTGTTGCTGCACTTATTGGAACTTTTATCCCAATTATTTTAGATCAGAAAGGTATAAATCCAGCTATAGCAACTGGCCCTTTTATAACAACTTGCAATGATATTTTTGGAATTTTCCTTTTCTTCTATATCGCTCAATTAGTTTTAGGATTCTAATATAGTTATGAAAAAAATCTTAGTTCTTTGCACTGGAAATTCATGTAGGAGTCAAATTGCCCATGGCTTTTTAAATCATTATTCTAATAAAAGCGTTGAAATATATAGTGCAGGAATTGAAACACATGTTGTAAATCCAAAAGCAATTGAAACTCTGGCTGAAATTGGAATTGATATAAGTCAACATACCTCTAATTTAATTGATGAATATATTGACCTTTCATTCGATTATTTGATAACGGTGTGTGATAATGCTGCTGAAAATTGTCCTGTTTTTCCATTGGGAGAAGCTGTCAGAATACATCAAAACTTTTCTGATCCTTCAAAAAAAATTGGTGGCGAAGAGACTGTTAAAAAAGAATTTAGAAAAACTCGTGAAGAGATAAATGCTTTTTGTAAAGATTTTATTTCTAAAAATTTAGCCCATTAATTTTACGCCAAAATAAATTGGGCTGTTTCAAATGTTCTTTGCTCTAACAAAATCTTTTTACCTGACTCTTTAATTTCTTTAATTGAAGAGTCATCAAAATGTCTAATTGTATGTAGTGAAACATTTTCTTTTACTTCTACCTTAAATTTCAAGTTTAATTCTGAAACTAATTCTTTAAGTTTACTGTACTTGTCATTTATACAAACAGCAAAAGAAATAGCAGAATTTTGAATCATTTCAACTCTCATTTTGTATTTGTCCATAAGTGAGAAAATTTCACTTATATTCTCTTCAACTATAAAAGAAAAATCTAAAGTTGATAGCTGTAGAAGTATTTGATTTTTCTTAAGGATAAAACAAGGAACAAAAGGTATGAGTTTAGAATCCTCAAAAACTTTAGTGCCCTGACTTTTAGGTTCCTCAAAAGATTTAACAAACAAAGGTATTTTCTTTTGCTGAAGGGGCTGAAGTGTTTTTGGGTGGATTACTGATGCACCATAGTAAGCTAATTCTATTGCTTCTCGATATGACATATTTTCTAATAATTGTGTTGTTTTAAAATGTCTTGGATCTGCATTTAAAACTCCAGGAACATCCTTCCAAATAGTTAAAGATTCTGCATTTAAAATGAAAGCAAATATAGCAGCAGTATAATCTGAACCTTCTCTCCCTAAAGTTGTTGCATAACCTTTTAGATCTGATGCTATAAAACCTTGAGTTATAACTGTACTTTTGTTTTTAGTTTCCTTCCTAATAAGAATTTTTGTTTTATCCCAGTTCAGGTTAGCATTTCGATAATAACTATCTGTTTTCAAACATTTTCTTACATCTAGCCAATAATTGTTAATCCCTTCTAGTTGCAGGTAGGAGCTTATAATTTTTGTAGAAATTAATTCTCCAAACCCAACTACCTGATCATAAACAAAACTATGGTCTAACGATTTATTAATGTTTAAAAATTTTTCAAGGTCCTCAATTAATTTTACAAGATCATTGAAAGGAGATTCCTCAGTCCCTTCAAAAAGATCGTGTGCAATACTAAGATGTTCTTCTTTAATTTTTTTTAAAGTTTTTGTATATCTTAAATTCCCTTCAAGGTAATCTTCTACTACACGCTCTAAAGCATTAGTTGTTTTACCCATAGCAGAAATTACAACTATAGTATTACGATAGCCGGACAACTTTAGTATCCTTGTCATATTTTTTATACTGTTTGAATTTTTTACAGATGCTCCTCCGAACTTAAACACTTTCATTGTATGATTTATGCTTTGATTAGTTATTAATTTTTAGTTGAACAGTTCTCCAATCTTTTAAAACTTTAGCTCCACTTTTTTTATAAAATTTTATAGCAGACTTGTTCCAGTCTAATACAACCCATTCGACTCTTTTCACACCCTCTAAAGTGGCGTAATCAATAAAAGAATTGTATAATTTTGTCCCTATCCCCTTTCCTTTCATTGATTCTGTAACTATAAGGTCCTCTAGATGAAGTGTTGGACCTTTCCACGTTGAATATCGAGAATAGAATAAAGCCATTCCAACAACTTTATAATTATGTTCAGCTACGAAACATTTAAAAAGACTATTCTCTCCGAAACCATCTCTTTCTATAATTTCTTTTGTTAAAATAACTTCATTAGCTTCCCTTTCAAATTCAGCTAATTCTTTGATTAAATCTAAAATAGAATTTGCATCTTTTTTTTCAGCTTTTCGAATTTTTATTTTCATAGCTCAACTCGAAGTTAATATGCCAAAATTATAAATTTGTCTTTATAAATATTTATAACATTTTTTTTTCCTATTGTGAAAATCTGATCTATTTAGTGTTATCAATCCAATTATTTACTTGATTGAAAAAAAGATCAGGCTGATCAATATGTATCCAATGTCCTGCTTCATCTATTTCTATAATTTCTGAACAAGGAAAGTAAGAAGTAATTAAATCTTGATCGTCTTTAATATTAATATAATTGGATTTTTCGCCCTTCAAAAAAAGGGCTGGTTTATTATATTTCCCTCCTAGATATGGGAATTTTTCAATTGTTGGAATAGATTTTTCAAGGACTTCAATATTTGGGTAAAAACTAAATTTGCCTGATTCTGATCGGTATAAATTTTTTAGCAAAAATTCTCGCATACCAAAATCATTTACATAATTTTTCAAATGAAAGTCAGCATCTTTTCGTGTTTTTATTTGATTTAAATTTAGTTTGATGAGTCCCTCCCTAATTTTTTTTATTCCTTCAATAGATTCATAATCTTTTGGAGAAATATCAGAGATAATTAATTGATGAACAAATTCAGGTTTGGAAATTGAAAATAGCATGGCTACTTTGCCTCCCATTGAATGACCAATTAAAATAATTTTTTTTAAATCTAGGTTATTGACATAATAAAATAAATCCTCAACCATAAAATTGTAATCAAAATTTTTGTCCCAAAAACTTTTCCCATGATTTCTTAAATCTATTAGATGTACACGATATCCTTGTAATTCAAATTTCTTAGCCTGAGTTTTCCAATTACTGCCCATGCCTAAAAATCCATGTAAAATAATAAGGTCTTTTGGTCCTGACCCTAAAATATTTGAATGAAGTTTTTTCATTATTTTAAAAGATCAAGATACATTGGAATAACATTTTCTAATCCTAAGTAAATCGCCTCGCAAATTAAAGCATGTCCAATTGAGACCTCTAGAAGATTTGGAATATTTTTTGCGAAATATTCAATATTTTCAAGACTTAGATCATGTCCTGCATTGATTCCCAAACCCAATCTATTTGCTTCATCAGATGCTAGAAGATACGGTGTGATGGCTTTTTTAGGATCTCTCTTATAATCTTTCGCATACTTTTCCGTATAAAGTTCTACTCTATCTGCCCCTGTTTCTTTTGCTCCAAAAATCATTTCTTTGACTGGATCAACAAATATTGAAGTTCTTATATCTAGAGACTTTAACTCGTTTACAACCTTTTTTAAAAAAGCCTTATTGCTTAATGTATCCCACCCAAAATTAGAAGTTATTGCATCTCTAGAATCAGGAACAAGTGTAACCTGTAAAGGCTTTATTTTCTTTACCAAATCAAGAAATTCTGGAATTGGATTTCCCTCAATATTATATTCAGTAAATATTACTTTTGGTAACATTTTAGCATCTTCATATCTAATATGTCTTTCGTCAGGCCTAGGATGAACAGTAATTCCATCAGCTCCAAAATTTTGAACATCGGTAGCAACTTTCAATAAATCAGGATAATTTCCTCCTCTAGAATTTCGAAGAGTTGCGACTTTATTTATATTTACACTTAGTTTTACCACATTTATAATTTTCAAACAAAAGTAAGACTCTCACCCCATAGATTTTAATTAAAACAAGGAAAATAAAGTTTTGTAATTTTGATTTAAATTTTTTAAGATGAATATTGGAATTTATTGTGCTTTTGAAAATAAATCCATTTTGAAATATGCTAAAGAAACCATCTCCCTTTTAGATGAAATGAAGCATAAACTTAGTATTGATAGTAAACTAGCAAAATATTTGCCTCAAAAGCTTGTAAAAAAACATACATTCTTTAACAGTAATGAGACTGTCAAAAAAGAAATTGATTTTTTGTTTTCAATAGGTGGTGATGGAACTTTACTTCGCTCAATTACTTACGTTAAAAACACTGAAGTTCCTATACTAGGAATCAATGCTGGCAAACTTGGTTTTCTCACAGGTCTTCAAAAAGAATCCATAACTGAAGGTTTGAAACATTTTTTTGAAAAAAAATACAAACTAGTGAAACGTTCTCTTTTAGAAGTAGAATTGTCTCAAAGTCATAAAAGTTTTGATAAATTTAATTATGCACTTAATGAAGTCACTATAAATAGGAAAAATTCCACATCAATGCTTAGCATTGAAACAAAAATAGACACTAAATATTTAACAACTTTTTGGGCAGATGGACTCATAATTGCAACTCCAACTGGTTCAACAGGTTATTCTCTCAGTAGTGGAGGCCCTATATTATCTCCAGAAACCAAAAATTTAATATTAAACCCTATATCTCCACACAATATTAATATAAGACCTTTAATTCTACCTGAAAACAGTAATATTAAAATAAAAGTTACCGGTAAAGGAAAAAACCATTTGTTATCATTAGATTCTAGGATCTTTTCAGTTCCAAATCAAACTGAAATAACATTAAAAAAAGCCTCTTTTTCAATTTTTACAGTTGAGTTGGAAAATGACGATTTCTTAAAAACTTTAAGCAACAAACTTTTTTGGGGAAAAGATACCCGAAACAAACAATAAATTGCACTTTTATCAGTTTTAAAATAAGGAAAATTATATCCTCAAAAAAAATTTAAAACCCTTTCAAAAAAAGGACCTTGATGAAAATTTTTGTTCTATTTATTGCTTTAAATTTTAGCTTGCTGTCTTTTTCTCAATTTCATGAACTAGGAGGTTTCTTTGGAGGAAGTAATTACATAGGGGATATTGGATCCACAAATTATATTTCTCCAAACAACTATGCCTTGGGTCTAGTTTACAAGTGGAACATGACCACAAGATATTCTTTTAGAGCTAGTGCAATAATATCTAGTATCAAAAAAAGCGATTATACTTCTAAAAATATTAATCGTTTTCTTAGAAGCTATAAATTTGAAAACAATATACAAGAATTTTCAGGAGGTCTAGAAATAAATTTTGAAGATTTTAACTTACATGATCCGGAAACAAAATTAACTCCTTTTATTTTCTTAGGTATAAACTACTTTGGTTATGATCTTTTTTATCACGACCCGACAACACTTTCTAATGTAGGTTATGGTAAAGATGAGAGCATTTCAATTCCAATAATTTTTGGAGTAAAAACTAATCCTTCTCCGATTTTTGTGATAGGATTTGAAATTGGTGCAAGATATGCACTTACAGATAATATTGACGGAAGTAATCCAGTAGATTCATTTAGTGGAATTGATAATTTAATGTTTGGAAATATTAATAATAATGATTGGTATGTTTTTTCTGGTATTACAATTTCATTTACCTTTGGCGATCTGCCTTGTTATTGTAAGGAATAATTATGGAAAAAAAAATTGAGAAAGTCCCTGATCATTTAGCAGTAATAATGGATGGGAATGGAAGATGGGCGAAAAAAAAGGGCAAAAATAGAGTCTTTGGTCATACAAAGGGTGTCATCGCAGTTAGAAAAATAGTTGAAGAATCTGTTCGTTTAAAAATAAAATATTTAACACTATATGCATTCTCTACTGAAAATTGGAAACGCCCACAAGAAGAAATAAGTATTTTAATGCGATTATTGGTAAAATCACTGAGGAATGAATTTGAAAAATTTATAAAAAATAAGATCAGGTTAAATGTTATTGGAAATATTTCATCTCTTCCAAAATCAGTTCAAAAAGAATTATCTTATGTATTGAAAAAAACATCAAAAAATGAACAGATGACTTTAACTTTGGCTCTTAGCTATGGTGGTAGAGAAGAGATTGAGAAAGCTTTTAAGGAAATTTCTGCCAAAGTTAAAAATAATATAATTCCTGTAGAAAAAATTGACCAGTCCACTATTAATGAGCATCTTTATACAGAAAATTTGCCAGATGTAGATCTGCTAATTAGAACCAGTGGTGAAAAAAGAATTAGTAACTTTTTACTTTGGAAAATTGCTTATGCTGAATTATATTTTTCCGAAGTTCATTGGCCAGATTTTGACAAGAAAAATTTACATGACGCTCTATTGAATTATCAAAAACGTGAAAGAAGATTTGGAAAAACAAGTGATCAACTACACATATAGATTCAGAAAAAATTTAATTCTATCTTTTTTCTTTTTGTTTAGTTTAGGTTCCATTTCTATGCAGGGACAAGACCTAGATACATATGTTGAAGGGAACTCATATATTATAGATACGATAATTGTTAAAGGTCTTAAAACCTTCAGTAATCAAACTGTTATTTCATATAGTGGTCTTAGAGAAGGACAAAAAATTCAAATCCCTGGAGAAGAAATTAGCTATGTTATAAGTAAGCTATGGAAATTAGATCTTTTTAGTGATATAAATTTTTATATAAAAAGCATAAATGGTGACAAAATTGATCTTGAAATTGAAATTGAAGAGTTGCCAACTTTGTCAGATGTTAAAATAAAAGGGCTGAAAAAGGGAAAATCAGAAGCAATTATTTCTGAAACAGAATTGAATGAAGGGAAAAAACTTTCAGAAAGTTTTTTAACTAATACCGAAAATTATATAGTAAATAAGTTTAAAAAAGATGGTTTCCTTAATACAAAAGTTTCCTTAAATACTATACCAGATTCATTAGAAAATAACACCTTGAAAATGGTTATAAATATTGACAAAGGAGAAAGAGTTAAAATTAAAGAAATAAATTTTGAAGGTAATGAAATCTTTAGTGATAAAAAGCTCAAATCTAAATTGAAAAACACAAAACAAAAATTTTTACCTAGAGTATGGAAGAAATCTAAATATATTGAAAAGGATTATAAGGAGGACAAAGATGGACTGCTAGATTTTTTTAAAGAAAAAGGCTATCGAGATGCTCGAATAATTAATGATACTATTATTTTAAACAAAGACAATAGTTTATCAATAAATTTTGATATAGATGAAGGGAGAAGATATTTTTTTGGAGACATAAATTTCTTAGGAAATTCTGTTTATCCTAATCGTCAACTCCAGCAATTACTAGGTATTAAAAAAGGTGACCCATATAATGGTGTCCTTTTAAAAAAGAGAATTGCTGATGAAAAACCTGACGCAAACGACCTTACTAATTTATATCAAAATAATGGCTATTTGTTCTCAACAATTAATGCAGTTGAAATTAGTGCTGAAAAAGATACTATCAACTTTGAAATTAGAATAAATGAAGGTAAACTTGCCAGTTTTAATAAAATTTCAGTGGTTGGTAATTCAAAAACAAATGATCACGTTATTTTTAGAGAAATAAGAACAAAACCTGGTGAGTTATATAGTAAAGACAAAGTAGTAAGAACAGTTCGTGAACTTGGACAATTAGGCTTTTTTGATGCAGAGCAAATAAACCCTGATTTTAAAAATGTAGATCCTATTACAGGAACTGTGGACATTGAATACAATTTAATAGAGGCTGGTGCAAGTCAAATTGAATTACAAGGGGGATATGGTGGCGGAGGTTTTATTGGAACTCTTGGGCTTGCATTTAACAACTTCTCTATGAAAAACATCTTCAATAAAAAAGCATATAAACCTCTCCCTATGGGTGATGGGCAAAGTTTAAGTCTTAGATTACAAGCTAGTCAATTTTATAGCACTTATAGTTTTAGTTTTGCTGAACCATGGCTAGGAGGTCGTCAACCAGTTCAATTCTCAACTTCATTATCACATACAATACAATATCGTTATGATTATTTTACTGGGAGAGCTGACAAAAGTCAATCTTTTCAAATTAGTGGGATTAATTTTGGTCTCGCTAAAAGGTTAAAAATTCCTGACGATTTTTTCACACTTTCTCAAAGCATTTCTTATCAATATTATAATCTTAATAATTACTACACTGGATTGTTCACTTTTGGAAATGGAGAAGCAAAAAATTTGGCGTATACTATTGCTCTTTCTAGAAACAACACTTTCACAAATCCTATTTTCCCTCTTGGCGGATCACAGTTTGTCTTAAGTGCCAAACTTAGTCCTCCTTATTCAATTTTTTCAGGAAGAAATTTTTCTAATCTTAAAAATGAACAGGAATTTCAATTGCCAAATGGAGATCCTAACCAAGAAAAAATTGATCAGGAAAAATTTAGATGGCTAGAATATTACAAATTAAAATTTACTGGAAGTTGGTACACCAGAATTGTTGACAAACTTGTTTTAAAAACTCAAGCTGATTTTGGATTTATCGGTGCATATAATCTGTCAAGAGGCAATATCCCTTTTGAAAGATTTTATCTTGGAGGGGACGGAATGTACAATTATGCTCTAGATGGTCGTGAAACTATTGCACTAAGAGGATATGAAAATCAATCTCTTTCAAGTAGAGATGGATCAGTTATTTACAATAAGTTTTCATTAGAATTAAGATATCCTATAACACTAAAACCAAGTGCCTCAATATATGCACTGACTTTTCTTGAAGCAGGGAATGGGTATGATAGTTTTAGAGAATTTAATCCATTCAACTCTAAACGCTCTGCAGGTTTAGGGGTAAGAATTTTTATGCCTGCCTTTGGGCTTTTAGGAATTGATTTTGGATATGGCTTTGATAATCCAGCTTTTGGAATTTTAGAACCTAATGGTTGGGAAACTCATTTCTTAATAGGACAACAGTTTTAATTCACAATTATAACTTATTTTAAAATAAATTGTTGATTTTTTCGTTCTTAAGACTAAAGTGTATTAAATGAAAAAAATCTATTCTTTCCTTCTTTTAATTTTTTTTGTATCACCCTCATTGGAAGCACAAAAACCCATTAGGATTGGTTATGTTGATATGAATATAGTTTTAAATGAAAACAAAGATTATAAGGCTTCTAAATTAATTTTAGACAAAAAAATTGAACAATGGAAAAAAGAGATTGAATTAAAGAAAATTAAACTAAAACAAATACAAGATCAATTTTCAGCTGAAAAAATTCTTCTAACCCCTGAATTGATAGATGATAAAGAACTTGAAATAAAAATTTTTGCTGATGAGATTATTTCGCTCCAGGAAAAACGTTTTGGTCCAGAAGGAGATATGGTTTTAGAAAGAAATAAATTATTAAAACCAATACAAGATCAAGTTTTAACTATAATCCAAGAAATAGCGAAAGAGAAAAAATATGATTTTATCTTTGATCGATCTTCTGACTTAATTATGCTTTATTCAACAAAAAATTACGATATTAGCGACTTGGTAATTAGAAAAATTGAATTGCAGGAAAAGATTAAAAATAGAAAAGAAAAAATTGAGTCTGCCAAGAAAATAATTGGCAAATAAAAAATTCATAATAATTAATTGTTTAGAGATGAAAAAACTAAAATTTATTGCCCTATTTTTTTTAATAACACCACTTTATTTTACTAATGCACAAGTTAAAGTAGCACATATTGAGGTACAAAAACTAATTAGTGAAATGCCTGAGGTTATTGCTGCCCAAAAAGAACTTGAAAAACTTGAAAAGTCCTATACTACCGAGATGGAAAATACATATAAGGAATTTCAAACCAAAGCACAAACTTATGCTGCAGATGCTGCTAATCAGACAGATATAACAAACCAAGCGCGTCAAAAAGAATTAGAAACAATGCAACAAAATATTCAACAATATCAACAAACTGTTTCTCAAGATTTACAAAAAAAGCAAGCTGATATGATGCGTCCACTAATTGAAAAAGCTAGGACTGCAATTGAAGAAATAGCGTCAGAACAAGGTTTTAACTATGTTTTGGACTCCAGTGCTGGTGGGAGTGTTATAATAGCAAATGGCACAGATATCATGACTGAAGTTAAGAAAAAATTGGGATTCTGATCTGAATTTAACTTTGTGTAAATATCATAGTTTACAAAAACTGAAGGTTTCATAGTTTTTCTTTTCCCTACGATTATAAATTATATTTCTTATGACTCAAATTAGTGTTAAAGGATATTGTAAGAAGGGAAGTTCTATTGCGGAATTTAGAGTTTCCCCTCCCATTGATTCAGATTTAAACAAGGTCTACCTTAACATTGACGAGGCAAAAGATTCTAGTTTAGTTCAACATCTTTTTTATCTACCCTTTGTAAAAAAAGTTGAAATAAAGAAAGGGATGATTTGCGTAGAAAAATTTGACATTTTACAATGGGAAGAAGTAATTGATGAAGTTGCCGATGAGATTAAAGAACTATTAAATAATAATAAAGGAATTACTAATGAATTAAATGTAAATGACATTAAATCTATATCAATATATGCTGAAAGTACCCCAAACCCTAACGCAATTAAATTTGTGGCTAACAAAAAATTATCAAACCAAACCCTCCCCTTTAATGAAATTGACAAAACTAAAGAAGCTCCATTAATTAAAAAACTTTTTGATTATCCGTTTGTTAAAGAAGTTTTTCTAGATGAAAACTATATTTCAATTTTAAAAAAAGAAAATGCTAGTTGGGATGACAAAGCAATGGAAATCAGAGAATTTATTCAGAATTATCTAAGAAATGGAGGTGAAATTCTTTCTAAGAATTTTAGTTTTAAAAGTGTTGAAAATTCAAATTTAAAATCTAACCCTAAACTTACAGATGTTGAGAAAAAAATTGTTTCAATACTTGAAGAATATGTTAAACCTGCTGTAGCTTCTGATGGAGGAAATATAATCTTTGAATCATATGACGATTCTAAAAAAGTGGTTAAAGTACTTCTCCAAGGAGCTTGTAGTGGTTGTCCTTCTTCGACCTATACTTTGAAAAATGGAATTGAAAACATTTTAAAAGATATGCTCCCAGGTAAAATCGAACTTGTTGAAGCGATTAATGCCTAAATTATTTGTTTAAGATTTTATTGACATAAATTCTTTAAGATAAAAAGGCTCAAAATAGGCAATGTCTTCAAATTTTTTTTCTTTGAAAAATTCATAAGACAACAAAGCCATTTCACTGGCTGATGGATATTTTATTTCATCAACATACTTTATATGATCCCCTTTTATAATTTGTTTACATTTTTTTGATCCTTCACCAAAGAATACCCAAGTCTTGTCCTTTGAAAAATCATTGAAAACTTCTTGCTTAATAATTTCAAATGTAGTTTGCTTTAAAATCTCTTTTTTTGAATTCATGACCATAGTATATACTTCCATCCTCCTAGCATCAAACATAGGAAAAAGAATCTCATTAGATTTTGCCTTATATTTCTCACAAAGAATCTCAAGTGAGTTTAGACCAATTAGAGGAATATTCAAAGCAAAACAAAGTCCTTTTGCCGCAGCAACACCTATTCTCAAACCAGTATATGAACCTGGTCCCTTACCAACAGCTATTGCATCTAAATCATTTGGCGTTAATTTAATTTTTTTCAAGGCTTTAGAAATAAAATTGTGTAAATCCTCACTATGGGTATAGTTATCTGAATCCTTTTCAACAAGAGATCTTAGTTTCCCGTCCTGACTAATTGAAACAGAACAGTTTTTAGAGGAAGTTTCTATATTAAGTAAAATACTCATCCGTAAAAAATCATTTCTAAACCAGAAGAAAGTCTAGATTTCTATTGGAATACCAAAATAAAATTCTAAAACTTTTAACTTAAAGATGTAATCAAATTTTGCTCTAACTAGGTCTGAAACTGCTGTCTCATATCTTTGCTTTATTTGAACAAAATCAAAAGAGTTCAATACCCCCGCTTCAAAACGACCAAAAGAATCATCATAAGCTTTTTCCCTAGCTTCAACTGTTCTCTGTGAGGCTTCATATAACTTATAAGCTCCCTTAGTATCATTATATGCTTGATTTATTGTGTTTTCAAGGTCTAACTTTGTTTGTTCAAATTGATTTTTAAATCTCTCTAAATTAACTCTTGATCTTTCAACATTGTTTCTTGCACTATTACCATTAAAAACTGGTATACTTAATTGAACTCCAAAATTGTGTCCTTCATTTAGGTCAATTTGATCAAAAACAGGTAATGGACCTACAGTTTCTCTTTGCTCAATACTAGTTAGAACTTGATCTCCTGTTGTTGAAACAAATCCAATAGGAACAAAATTATAATTACCTGTACCTTTTAGTCGATCTGAATATGAAATCCTAGAACTATATCCATAAAAAGCTGCTAAACTCGGCTGAAGAGAAGATTTAGCAAGTTTGATGTCATTTTCTGCTATTTCAAGGTTAGTCATAGCAAGTTTGACATCATTTCTAAATGATAACGCTTTTTCAAAAATATCTTTAGGACTCTCTAAAAGAATTTGAGAAAATGGAACCTCAAAGTCTTCTTGAGCAATATCAAAATTTTCATAATCTGTTATCAATAAAACTTGTGCAAGATTAATTTTTGTAATTCTCAAATTATTTTCAGCCAAAATTAGGGACTGCTCTTGTGAAGCTAAATTTGCCTCAATTTCAAGAAGATCAGATCTAATTCTAACTCCTGCATCAACTAAATTTTTGGTCCTAGCCAAGTCTTTTTTTGTGATCTCTAATTGAGCTTTTTGAACTTCTAATATTTCTCTGTTAAACATAACCTGCAGATAAGAATTTGCAACAAATAAGACTATATCATCTTTCATATTATCAAGTTGATATTGCTTTGCTAAAAGCGATAAATTTGCTCTATGAAGCTGGTTGACATTAGTTAATCCCCTATAAATTGAGACTCCTAAATTTGCCCCCATAGAAGTATATTGTGTAGTCAAATTCTCTAAAATACCAGTAGTTATATTCTGGTTTAATCCAACATTCCAAGAATGATTCGTTTGGACATTTATTGAAGGGAAAAAATTACCAATCGCATCAGATTTATCAATCTCAGCACTTTCCAGTTCAAGCTCTGACTGCTTTATAGAAATGTTTTTTTCTATTGCAAGTAAAACACATTCTTCAAGAGTTAGAACTGTTTCCTGCCCGTTTATAAAACCAACAAAATGAAGTATAATTCCCAGTAAAAAAAACCTAGCTTGTCTCATCTCTATCCTATCTTTAAATTACTTTTTATTCTCTGATGGTTTCACTTTCATCTTCTTCAAATTCACCCTCTTGGTTTTGACCTTGATCTTCATTATCCTCTATTTTCTTGGACTCTGTTTTATTCCAAACCTTAATCTTGTCATCCATTTTAACTCCGGAGATGATCTCCACATTTATCCCGTCAGAAATACCAATCTCAACGTCTCTTCTCTCAAATTTTTGATCACTCAACATAACTTCAACATATGCTTTTTCAGTTTTCCTGTCAAACTGTAGAAGTGATTCAGATATAGCCATTATACTATCTTTACGTTCCAAAACTATTGATGCATTTGCACTATATCCAGCTCGAACAGAAATTGAATCATTTAAAAAAACATCTCCTTCAATTTTAAATTGAACAACTCCCTGCTCCTCATTTCCTTTAGGAGCTATAAACTTTAATTTAGCATCCATTTGTTTTCCCTGTATAGCAGCGAGACTTACTTTTAGAGGCATACCAATAATCAATTTATCGACATCTGCCTCATCCACTTTACCTTCAAAAATCATTTTTTTAAGATCTGCTATTGTGGCAATAGTTGTTCCAGAATTAAAACTATTACTTTCAATAACCTGATCTCCTCTCTTGACAGGAATTTCAAGAATAGTTCCAGCAACAGTAGCTCTTATATTGGTGTTTGCTAGAGAAGATCCTCCCGCTGAACCTAACCTGATAATCTGCAAATCAGATTTTGCGTTTCTAACATCTTGACTAGCCTGATTAAATCTAAGTTCAGAATTTTCGAAATCTTGTTTTGAAATAATTTCTTTTTTAAATAAATCCTTGTTCCTTTTATAATCTATTTCAGCATTTTTCAAAACAATCTTTGAATTAGCAAGTCTGCCCTCAGCACTGTTTAAAGCTTGTTCGTTTGGAACTACTTTAATCTTTGCAAGTAAATCTCCATTCATAACAAGATCTCCCTCTTCTACAAAAAGTGTTTCAATAATTCCTGGAATTTGAGGTTTTATTTCAACTTCATCTTCAGGAATAACCTTCCCAGTCACAACTGTTTTTCTTTCAATTGAGGTTATATAAGGATCTTGCGTATCATATTCAACAATACTTTTACTATTAGTTTTTATAAAATAAAGTGTTGCAAATAAGACTCCAAAAAGAAGTATTGCAATTCCTAAATACCTAAATAATTTCTTCATAATTATACAAATTTAAATTTATTCTTCTCTTAATGCTTCAATTGGTTTAATTGACACAGCTCTCTGTGCTGGAATCAGCCCTATAAGTGTCCCCAAGGTTACAATTATTATTAAAACGCCTATAACGTAAGGAATTGGGACCGTTGGATTTGTATAGGGATAATCTGTGATATCTGCAGTTGCTGCATTAATTACAGAAAGAACAAATGCTCCTAGAACTATCCCTATTACCCCAGCAATAAATGTTAAAAAAACTGATTCAAGGATTATCTGAGTTTTCACTTCTGAAGGTGTTGCTCCTAAAGCCCTTCTAATTCCTAATTCTTTTGTTCTTTCCTTCACAGAAATAAGTAAAATATTTCCAATGCCAACAACACCTGCTATTATTGTAGCTAGTCCTACAACAAGTGAAAGAAATGTCATCCCTTTAGAAAACCCTACTATTTTTCCAAAAATTTCTCCAAGATTTATAAAACCAAAAGCTTCATCATCATCTGGTGAAACTTTATGAGCTCTTTTTAAGGTTGCCTCAATTTGGTTTTCAATTTTAACTGGATCTTCATTGTCATATGCTGCAAGAAAAAAGAAATTAACATAATCCCCGTAATTATACATCCTATTAAATGTTGTAAATGGAATAAATATATCTCCATCACTTTCAAACCCTCCACCCTCAACATATTTATGAACCCCTATAACTTGGAAATAAGTATTATTAATTCTTAAATATTCACCTATTGGATCTTCATTGGGCTCAAATAATTCTTTAACGGTTCTTTCTCCAATAACACATACTTTTCTTTCCAATTCTAAATCTTTTTCGTTTATAAATCTTCCACCATTATAAATTTTTTTACTTACAATTCTTGTATATTCAGGCGTATCTCCATAAAGAGCATAATTTTCAGATTTGTTTTTTCTTATAACAAGTGGGGGAGATCCTCCATCAAATACACCTCTGACATTTCTAGGAGTAATAAACTGAATCCCCGGCACACTCTTTTTTAACATTTCAGCATCTTGAATAACTAATTTAGGATTTCTACCTATTTTAAAACCTGCATATGGTAAACTCGTCCTTTGAGTCCATACCCCCATTGAGTTCATAGCTAAATTCCTGAAAGCCCTTTCAAATCCATTGTCAAGACCCTTTGCCGCGCCAGCAAGAGTTATGTATATGAATATTCCCCACAATACACCTATAACCGTTATAACAGTTCTGGTTTTATTTTTAGAAATAGAACTAAAAATTTCTTGCCAAGTATCTCTATCAAAAATTATTTTCAAACTATTCATCTCTAAGGGCAATTATAGGTTTTATTCTTGCAGCACGTTTAGCGGGAATATACCCAGCAATTGCACCAAATACAATCAGTATAAAAGTTGAAACTATAGCTGTAGAAAGATCTACATAAGGGTTTTTTATAAAATAGTCTTCTTCAAGCGCAGTTCCAATATTTCTAAGTAAAAAAATTCCAGAAGCCAAACCAAAATATCCAGAAATTAAGGTAATAAAAACAGATTCTTGTAGGATCATTGAAATAACACTTTTAGGACTTGCCCCCAATGCTTTTCTAATCCCCAATTCTTTTGTTCTCTCCTTAACTACAAATACCATGATATTGGATATTCCAATTATCCCAGCAATCAAGGTGCCTATAGCAACAAAAATTACAATTGCCTCCAATACTCCCGCAAAATCTTCATTTCGTTTTAATTCATCAGCAACATTTCTAATAAAAATTCCACTTTGATCTGTAGGATCAATACTTTTTTTCTTTTTTAGAAAAAGACGTAATTTTTTTTCAAGTGAAACGGCGCCTGAATGTCCAATAGATGGCTTATATGCAATAATAATCTGATCAACCTTATCATTTGCTTTTTCAATTAATTGTCTAGTTGTGTAAGGTATGTAAATAAAGCTTTCTTCATTATCCCCTCCAGCATCCTGAAATACTCCTATTACCTTAAAAGCTATCTTTCCTACATCCAAATATTTACCCATTGGATCCTCATCACCAAAAAGATCATTTGCAACTTTCCTGCCAATTACTGCATATTTTGTTTTATCCTTTATATCCGCTTCATTTATAAAACGGCCTTTCATAATGATTGTCTTTTCAGATGCCTGATGAGATGGCGCAACAGCCCTTGTCGTGTAATTATCAGATTTGTTGTTGTATTTTACAGATGCACTTCTTGATATTCTTGGAGATATGTATTCAAGGAATAATGGGAAATTAATCTTTATGTCTTCAATATCACTGTTTTTAAGTTCAATTCTTCTCTTAGCTTTAAAACCTTTATATGGCTTTGAAGTTCTGCCAGGAAAAATCCTCAAAACATTTGTAGCATCGTCTACAAAAAATTCCTTAAAAGTATTTTGCAATCCATTCCCAAATCCAGAAAGTATAACAAAGATGAAAATACCTAAAGCAACTGTAAATCCAGAAAGAATAGTTCTAAGTTTATTCTTCTTAATGGTTTCAAATATTTCCTGCCAACTGTCTCTACTAAACATTTTGCTTTACTATTACTTGCTTTATTTTTTTATCCTCAACAATAACTCCATCCTTTAAGGTAACTATTCTTTTACACATTTTAGCAATATCTTTCTCATGAGTTACAACCAAAATTGTTTTACCCTCATTATTAATTTTTTGTATAAGACCCATAATTTCATATGATGTAGTTGAATCTAGTGCCCCCGTTGGTTCATCTGCAAGAAGAACCTTAGGTTTTGAAGCCATTGCTCTTGCTATTGCAACACGCTGCTTCTGACCTCCAGAAAGTTCGCTTGGTAAGTGAGTCGCCCAAGGTTTAAGACTAACACTATCCAAATATTCCATTGCTTGCTTTTGTCGATCCTTTCTTGACATTCCTTGATAATAAAGTGGTAAAGCTACATTTTCAAGTGCATTTTTATAATTAATCAAATTAAAAGATTGAAAGACAAATCCTAAAAATAGATTTCTATATTTAGCTGCTTTCTTCTCATTCAAATTTTCAATCAAAACATTGTCTAAATAATAACTCCCCTCGTCTGCAATATCAAGCATGCCCAAAATATTTAAAAGTGTTGATTTACCGGATCCTGAGGAACCCATTATTGCAACTAATTCTCCTTTTTCAACATTAAGGTTTATTCCCTTAAGAACATGAAGCGAAGTGGTTCCAGTTTTGTATGACTTGTGTAAACTTTTAAGCTTTATCATTTATTCAAATTCTTTGCAATATTAGTGAATTTAATTCGCTGCATAATTATAATAAGTTGTAATTTACCCGCCATTTTAATTAACATAATTCTATAATTGTTTTTAAGATTTTTTGAATGAAGGTTATTTCATCAACAGTCACAAAAAATTTATTTTGAAACAAAAATAACCCATTAAAAATAATTTTATTAGAATCAATCATTAGATTGAAAAAAGAAATTACAGAAAGACCAAGAAATAGCAAAAATCCTAAATTTTTATAGGTTTGTAACGTGCTAAAAAATTTCTCAAAAGATTTTTTCCCCTTCAAAGTAATTTCACACTTCGTGTTAGGATAATTATTGATAAAATTTTTTTTGATTTTTATGTGTCCTGAATCACTAAGTTTTTTTAATTGGACACTTAGGTTCCCTTGAGAAGAATTTGTTTTATCTTTTAAAAAATTAAAATTACAGCTATCTGAGGATAGAAGTAATGACATGACCTTAAGCCTTATCTGATTTAAAAAAATTTTATCAAGATTCTTCTCCATTTATCTCTTATAATATAGACTTAGACCAGGTAATAAAAAACCAAAGAAAAGAGCGACCGAATTAATTAATAATAAGTTTAAATTAGGATTTGTTAAAAGATATAGATAAACAAAAAGCAAAATAAATCCACCAATAGTTATGTAGACATTCCTTATAATTCTACCGGTAGTCAGAGTAGTTACACCAAGTAAAAAAATAATTGACTCTACCGGAGACTTTTTAATAATAAAAGATGAGATAATTAAAACAATCCATGATATAAAAAACACAGACCATATTACGGATAAAGATCTTCCAATAATAGTTTGAAAGCCTATTTTATGACCCATTTTTATGTTGTAATAAAGAGAAAAGAGAAACCCTAGGAATGGAATTGAAGTCCAATATATTAGAGCAGAATATTCATAAAATTCAATCAATGAAGTAAAGAAAAAATGAAAAAGACTCATAATAATTATCAATGATCCCCAAAAAACAAAATTAAATGCTAGGGGTCTTAAATTTTCCTTTGTTTGATTAATTGAATCGTTAATTATTTCGATCTGCTGTTCTAAGTCCATTTCTATAATTTTTACAAATATAAACTAGTTTATAAAATAAACAATAATTATCAAAAAAAATTAATTGCTTTTTAGTGTCTTGTAAATTTTCCATCCAACAAACCCTAAAAGAATGTATGGGATAACCATTAAGTACTTTATTCCATCATTGATACCTTCAGCCATTTCTTGTCCTTCTTGAGATTCTATAACTGCCCTGCACATGGAACATTGTCCTTCAAGATCAATAGAACATACTAAGAAAAATAGTACAGCAAACTTAATTTTATTTGACATATATGTTGTTCTAATAATATGGTGAAATCATAATGTAAACTATTACACCTGTCACAGCAATATACAACCATATTGGGAAGGTTATTTTTGCTATTCTCCTGTGACTATCAAAATGCTTAGATATGGCCCTCACATATGTTATCAAAACAAGAGGCACAATGAAAATCGAAAGCAATACGTGGGTTATCAAAATAAAATAATAAACATATTTAATGTATCCATCACCAACATATGGCGTTGGTTCTGAAGTCATATGATATGCAACGTACATAATTAAAAAAATCAATGACAAAGCAATAGCAATTTTCATCAAAATCTCATGTGTTTTTATTTTTTTGTTCTTAACTGCAAAGAGAGCTAAAACTAATATAATTGCCGTTAAACCATTAATTGTAGCATAAATTGGTGGGAAAGAATTAAGAGGTTCAACATTAGGCAACCTAACATTAAATAGTATCAAAACAACTAAAGGGATAAGTATAGAAACAAAAGTTATTACCCCTCTATATTTTAATTTTTCTCTTTCCATTTTTTAATTTATTCTTTCAAAAGTATAGCAATATCTTCAATTAAAATGTCTACATCATTAACATTATTTTCCCCTTTGTCAATTCCTGAATAATAAACTATTGGGTTGTCAAAATCATCAACCCTTGATCTTAAATAACCTCTCTTGTCTATCAGAGCAAAAAACCCCTGATGTTCAAACCCTCCTGCAACATCAGGATTTATACTTGCAAAAATATTAAATCCTGAGTTAGCCAAATCAAAAACTGTGTTTTCATCACTTGTAAGAAAATGCCAATTTTGAGATTTAACGTTATATGCTTCAGAATATTTTTTCAAAACATAAGGAGTATCATACTCTGGGTCAATTGTAAATGATACTATCCCAAAATCAGATCTATCATAAAAAAAATCATCTATAATTTTCATGTTCTTATTCATTATTATACATATCGAGGGACATGATGTAAAGAAAAACTCTGCAACATAAACCTTCCCTAAAAAATCTTCATTACCTATTAATAAACTATCTTGATTCAACATTAAAAATTCTGGAACTTTCTTAGGCTTATTGTCAATGTTAAGATATGAAAGAGGCTTAGCTGGAACAGACCGATTATCTTCAGTTATTGCTCCTGTATTAATACGATCAGCTATTTTAGGAATAAAGAAAATCCCAAAAAGAAGTATAAGCACAAAAAGTCCTATGTAATAATAATATTTTCCCATCAAATAAATTTAAGGCCTGTTATATTTTTTTAAAGCCCTTCTATACTCTGCAAGAATGACCTTAACATCATCAACCATTTTATTATTTATTTCAGCAACCGATTGAGCATTAAACCCAAACAAAATTTCTTTTCCATCATCATCTCTTCCTCTAAGATTTTTCTCTTTGTCAATAATAAAAACCAAAGGCGTACTAAGTGAATTAGATAAATCCAATGGCGTTTTTAAACTATCAAATAAAGTTTTAATCTCTGCCGATGTCCCAAAAACAAATTTCCATTTAATCAAGTCTGTACCTACACCTTCTCTTAACTTTCCTTTAAGATCCTCTACCTCTCTTTCTTCCCCTTCTAACAAAACGATAACAAACTGAAAATCATTAAACTCATAAAAACGCTTATATATTTTCTGATTAAGGTTAAGAGCCTCCGTTTTTTTATTAATTATGTCGCTTCCCCAAAACCCTAATATTGAAATATGATTTTCAAATTTTATTCTATCCCCTGAAAGACTTTCCCATGAACTTATTTCATTTACATTTTCTGAAAGAATGGGTAAAAGAGCAAAATTA
>JAYYYF010000012.1:0-10713 GCA_036340635.1 Bacteroidota bacterium
GACGGAGATATTATTTATGCGATTAATAAATGCATTGATGTCATAAAGGACTCTGGGTTTTCTAAAGATGAACGATCTTTTTATCTTAAGTTACTTGTACATTTTATTGGTGATTTGCATCAACCAATGCACCTTGGAAGAAAAGAAGATCGTGGGGGAAATGATATAAAGATGTTCTGGTTTGGAAGTAACACGAATTTGCACCGTATTTGGGACACTCAAATCATTGAAAGTCATAATATGAGTTATACTGAACTAACAAATGATCTTCCAATTTTTGGACCTGATCAAATAAAAGCTGAAGTCAATAAATCGATTATGGATTGGGTTGAAGAGTCTAGAATTTATACCAACCAAATTTATTTAGAATCACCTCCAAACAAAAAACTAGGGTATGAATATAGATATAATAATTTGCCTATTGTTAAATCACAGCTTTATAAAGCTGGTATTAGATTAGCTAGGTTATTGAATGAAATTTTTGAATAGCTACTTTACCATTTTAAGGCTACGATTTATAAAGTCTGTAAGTTCTTCTCCTTTTAGAAGATTTTGAGATAATTTAGCCAGATCTAAAGCCTGATTAATTAAATTCTCCCTCTTTTTAGGTGTTTTTGTACTCAATATTTGACCAACTAGCATATGATTGGTATTGACCAAGAGAGTATACATTTCAGGGAAACTACCCATCATTCCGCCACCTGTTTGTTGCATTTCTTTCATTCTCCTCATAAATTCAGGTTGGATCAAAACAAAAGGCATTGCTTTACTATCCATTGACTCAAGTTTGACTGTATATTTGTCTGAAGGGACAACCTTTTCAATTAAAGGCTTTAATTTCTCCTTTTCCTTATCTGATAACTTTGAAGTAACATTTTCATCTTTTTTGATCAAATTTTCAATTGAATCTCCATCTACTCTTGCAAATGAAATTTTTTCTTTTTTAGTTTCTAATTTTTGTATCAAATGAGAAATAATTGGAGAGTCAAGCAATAAAACTTTATAACTTTTTTCTTCTGCAGCTTTAATATAGCTATGCTGTTCATTGAGATCTGAAGCGTATAATATTACAAGTTTTCCATCTTTATCAGTTTGATTATCCTTAATACTTTTTTCTAGCTCATCAAAGGTTAAAAACTCATTTCCCGTAGTAGGGTAAAGTGCAAAAGAATCTGCTTTTTCAAAGAACTTGTCTTCTGTCAACATTCCATACTCAACAACTACTTTGATATCATTCCATTTCTCTTCATAATTTTTCCTATCTTTTTTAAACAGTGAATTAAGCTTGTCAGCAACTTTACGAGTAATGTAGTTACTAATTTTTTTAACAGCTCCATCAGCTTGAAGATAACTCCTAGAAACATTTAATGGAATATCCGGAGAATCTATAACACCTCTTAAAAGAGTTAAGAATTCAGGCACAATTCCTTCAACATTATCTGTAACGAAGACTTGATTTTGGTAGAGTTGAATTTTATCCTTTTGAATATTTAAATCATTTTTGATTTTTGGGAAATATAATATTCCCGTTAGATTAAAAGGATAATCAACATTTAAGTGGATGTTAAAGAGAGGTTCTTCAAATTGCATTGGATATAATTCTCTATAAAAATTCTTATAGTCCTCATCAGATAATTCTGAAGGGTTTTTTGTCCATGCAGGTGAAGAATTATTTATAACATTGTCAACTATCTTAGTTTTTGGTTTTGCATCTTCTTTTGCATTTTTAGGTAAAGGCAAAGTTTCTTCACGAGTACCAAATTTTATAGGAATAGGCATAAACTTGTTATACTTATTAAGCAATTCGGATATCTTATTTTCTTCTAAGAATTCTTTGGAATCCTTATTGATATGAAGTATAATTTCAGTTCCTCTGTCTTTTTTGTCAGTTTTTTTTAGAGAAAATTCTGGAGAACCGTCACATTCCCAATGCGCAGCAGGTTCATTTTTGTAGGATTTTGTGAGTATTTCTACTTTATCGGCAACCATAAAAGAGGAATAGAAACCTAGACCAAAATGACCAATAATTCCAGCATCTTTTTCAGAGTCTTTGTATTTTTCAAGAAATTCTTCTGCTCCTGAAAACGCAACTTCATTAATATATTTTGCAACTTCTTTTGAAGTCATTCCAATTCCTTGATCTATTACATGTAGCTTTTTCGCTTTTTTATCAATTGTTACTTCGATTTTTAGATCTCCTATTTCTCCTTTAATTTCGCCAAGGCTACTGAGATGTTTCAATTTATTTGAAGCATCAGTTGCATTGGAAATAAGTTCTCTTAAGAAGATCTCATGATCGCTATAAAGAAATTTTTTGATTAGAGGGAAGATATTTTCTACAGAAACATTTATTTTACCTTTTGCCATTTTTTAAGTTTTATTTATTAATTGCAAAAAAAATACCATTTGCAAAGAGATGACACATTGACATACTTTGCAAATATTTATCCCTAAAGATTTTAAAAATAAAATAATTTATCAAATGATTTACCTAAATTGCATTTAAACAATTTCTTTATGTATAACTCAAAAATATCAGGTTTAGGAATGTTTGTTCCCGAAAACATTGTCACCAATGATGATTTAACCATTTTAATGGATACCTCTGATGATTGGATAAAAGAAAGGACAGGTATAAGTGAGAGAAGACATATTAAGAAAGGAGATGGAAATACAACAGCAATTATGGGGGTTAAAGCAGCTAAAATTGCGATTGATCGAGCCAATATATCTCCAGATGATATTGAATTGATTTTGTTTGCAACACTTAGTCCTGATTATTACTTTCCTGGATCGGGAGTTTTGGTTCAAGAGAAATTGTCTATAAAGGATTGTCCCGCAATGGATATAAGGAATCAATGTTCAGGTTTTATATATGGTCTTGCTACTGCTGATCAATTTATAAAATCTGGAATGTATGAAAATGTATTAGTGATCGGATCAGAAAATCATTCTGGTGGACTAGATTTTTCAACTAGAGGTAGAGATGTTTCTGTAATTTTTGGTGATGGGGCTGGAGCTGCTGTAGTTTCTCGCGAGGCTGACAATAAAAAGGGAATTCTTTCATCTCATCTTCACTCGGAAGGGAAGCATGCTGAAGAACTATCTTTGATAGGGCCGAGTACTAATAGGTGGGTTCCAGAAATTATTGAGGCTAACGATCCAGAAGATATTTCTTATTATCCTTACATGAATGGTCAATTTGTTTTTAAAAATGCCGTTGTTCGTTTTGAGCAAGTTATTTTGGAGGGATTGAAGAAAAATGATTTAGCTCCTGAAGATATTGACCTTTTAATCCCTCATCAAGCTAATCTTAGAATTTCACAATTTGTTCAAAGAAAGTTTGGACTCAAAGATGATCAAGTTTACAACAATATTGAAAAATATGGTAATACAACTGCTGCATCAATTCCTATTGCACTAACTGAAGCATGGGAATTTGGCAAAATTAATTCTGGAGATAATATTGTTTTAGCAGCATTTGGGAGTGGGTTTACATGGGGGAGCCTAATTATTAACTGGCAATGAAAACTCTTGTTTTGGGAGCTTCTTTTAATACAGATAGGTTTTCAAACAAAGTCATAGTTAAGTTAATTGATTCTGGTCATGAAGTATTTGCAATTGGATCTAAAAAAGGAAAAATTTCAGAGGTGTTTATTCATAATCACTTTCTCCCACTTAAAAATGTTCATACAGTAACAATTTACTTGTCAAAGAAAATTCAAAAACTTTACTATGACTACATTGTTTCATTAAGGCCAAAAAGAGTTTTATTTAATCCTGGAGCAGAAAACATTGAACTTTCAAATGTTTTGAACAAACAAGGGATATATTGGGAAAATTCTTGCACTCTTGTTTTACTTTCTACTAATCAATACGAGACCTAAAAAAGTTATTAATCCATTTATAGGTAATAATTCATAACCAATTTCATATCCGCCTAAAAATTCCTTATTTAAATTCCCAATAAAAAAAACTGATAAAATTGATACAATAACCACAAACCAAACATATCTATCATTTATCTTATAAGGGGTGAAAATACCAAATGAAAAAAGCCCTAATAAAGGTCCGTAGGTATAAGATGCTATAGTTAATAATCCATCAATAACATTTCTGTCTAAATAATATTTAAAAATTATAACTACTAAAATTAAGAGACAGCTCATTAAAATATGTACTATTTTTCTAATCTTTTTCTGCTTCTCTTTTACTACTTTTTCAAGTTTTAAAAAATCTAGGCTAAATGAAGTAGTAAGAGAGGTTAGAGCACTATCTGCACTACTGTATGCAGCTGCAATGAGGCCAAGAATAAAAGTTACTCCAACCGCAACTCCTAAATCTCCATTTAAAGCAATCTCTGGAAATAACAAATCAGTTTTTGGAGATCCATCCATTAAAGGTATTTGAATGTTATTTTTTTGAGAATAAATATATATAAGAGCACCTACCAATAAAAAAAGGAATGTCACAATTACCAAGACAAAACTGAAAACAATCATGTTTTTTTGAGCTTCTTTTAAGTTTCTACAAGTCAAGTTTTTTTGCATCATGTCTTGGTCCAGTCCAGTCATACATATGGTTATAAATACACCACCAATAAAGTGTTTGAAGAAATTATTCCTTACTAGAAAATCATCTAGAACAAAAATTTTATTGTATTGATTAAATTCATCAGATATAATTAAATCTGTAAAATCCAGTTGTAAAGATTTGTTTATAAAAATTAAGGTCACCGAAACAGATATTATCATTAATAATGTTTGCAGTGTATCTGTCCATACTATGGTTTTAATACCACCTCTTTGAGTATATATCCATATTAATACAATTGATATTACAACAGTTATTTCAAAGGGGATTCCCCAGGAATCAAAAATAAATTGTTGCATTACAATGGCAACTAAAAATAGCCTAAAGCTAGCACCTAGAACTCTAGATATAAAAAAAGAAGTTGCTCCGACAAGATGACTATTTCTTCCAAAACGAATTCTTAAATATTCATAAATTGAAGTCAATCTATGATTATAATATATTGGAAGTAACATATAAGCTACAAAAAAATATCCGACAAGATATCCTATAACTACTTGGAAATAAGTGAATTCAGATGAACCTACCCATCCAGGGACAGAGATAAAAGTTACACCAGATAGAGAAGCTCCAACCATTCCGAAGGCAACTAAATACCATGGAGAACTTTTATTTGCGGTAAAAAATGTAGCATTATCATCTTTTTTGCTAGTAAAAAAGGAAATTATGAGTAATACTACGAAATAGCAAAGAATTATAGTTAAGATGAATCCAGGAGTAATCATTTAGACACGTATTAAAGACCAAATATAAGAATTCATGACTACCAAAATATTTATTACTTTGCAGAGTGGAATTTTCTTCAAAATTACTTCAAAGTGCTGTTGATGACATAGCGCAACTTCCTGGGATAGGTAGAAGAACTGCTTTAAGATTGGCATTACATATTTTAAGACTTCCAAAATCTACAACTAATCAGTTGGCAAATTCATTAATTAACTTTAGGGAAAAAATAAAATTTTGTGAAATTTGTAATAATTTATCTGACTCTCCAATTTGTGATATATGTTCTAGCGATAAAAGAGATAAGGATATTTTATGTGTAGTTCAGGACATAAGAGATGTTATTGCAGTTGAAAACACTCACCAATTCAAAGGTTATTATCATGTTTTGGGAGGAATTATTTCCCCTTTAGACGGCTTGGGCCCCCAAGATTTAAACATCGATTCTCTTATTGAAAAAGTACAAAAAGGGAATATAAAGGAAATAATATTTGCTTTAAGCTCCACAATGGAAGCTGAAACGACTATTTTTTATTTGTATAAACTTTTGATGAAATATAAAGTTATAGTTTCTGTTATAGCCAAAGGGATTTCAGTTGGTGATGAGCTGGAATATACAGATGAGCTAACATTGGGGAGAAGTATTATAAAGAGAATTCCATATGAAAATTCAACATTAGAAAAGTAAATTTTTTTTGTAAATCATTTTAAACATTGAATAGTCTATAAATTTGATATTTTTGTTTCATAGACTCAAGTTATGGGAAAGTATTTTTTAAAACTTCCAAAAATGGGTGAAAGCATTGCAGAAGCAACCCTAGTTAAATGGCTCAAGGAAGTTGGTGAAGTTATAGATGTCGATGAGTCTGTTGTTGAGATTGCAACTGACAAGGTTGATTCTGATATCCCTTCAGAGGTTAAGGGTGTTTTGAAAGAAAAGAAATTTTCTGAAAATGACGTTATTAAGATAGGAGAGATTATAGGAGTTATTGAAACAGATAGGGATGATGATGTAAATGAAGAAACAGAAAAAGAAATAGAAGAAGAATCGATTAATGTTCCTTTTTTAGAATCTGAAATGGAGCCAATAATTTCTTTTGAAAAAAACAAAAATGATGAATTAGAAACACAATCTCTACAAAATAATTTGGCCAAAAAGTTTTTTTCTCCATTGGTAAAAAATATTGCTAAAAAGGAAAATATTGATGCAAAAGAACTTGAGAAAATTCCTGGGACAGGGAAAAATGGAAGAGTCACTAAAAAAGACATTTTATCATATATTAATTCAAGACAACTCAATTTTTCTCAAGACATAAACTTGTATGAAGATATAGCATTAGGAACTCAAGACAAAGTAATTGAAATGTCAAGAATGGCAAAGTTGACTGCTACAAATATGATAGAAAGCAAACAAACTTCAGCTCATGTTCAATCTTTTGTTGAAGCAGATGTAACGGATTTATGGAATTGGAGAGAAAAAGTAAAAAATGCTTTCCAGACTAGAGAAGGTGAAAAATTGACTTTCACGCCCCTTTTTATAACGGCTTTAATTAAGGCAATAAAAGATTTTCCTTTGCTCAATAGTTCAGTTGATGGGGACAAAATTGTTCAGAAAAGATCTATAAATATTTCTATGGCAACAGCTCTTACTGATGGAAATTTAATTGTTCCTGTTATTCATAATGCTGATCATTTAAACCTTGTAGGACTCGCTAAAGCAGTTAATGACCTAGCTTCTAGAGCGAGAAATCAATCCTTGAAACCAGAAGAAGTTCAGGGAGGAACTTTTACTATAACTAATGTTGGCAATTTTGGGTCTTTGATGGGAACACCAATAATTAATCAGCCTCAAGTTGGAATTGTTGCTGTTGGCTTGATTAGAAAGGTTCCTGCGGTTATAGAAACTCCGGAGGGCGATTTTATAGGGATAAGAAGAAAAGTTATGCTTTCACACACCTATGACCATAGAATTATCAATGGCGCAATGGGGGGTAATTTTGTTAAAAAAATGGCTGATTATCTCTATCAGTGGGATAAAAATTTAATACTCTAATATGCTTCTTAATCTTGAACGGCCGATATGTTTTTTTGATTTAGAGACAACCGGCACAAGTATTGTTAAAGACAGAATTATTGAAATAGCAATTATTAAAATTTTTCCTGAAGGTAATCAGAATGAAAAAGTATGGAGAGTTAATCCTCAATGTCCCATTCCACATGAGGCAACTTTAATACATGGAATTACAGATTTAGATGTTCAAAATGAACCTTCGTTTAAGGAGTTATCTAATGACATATATAATTTTATAAAAAATTCAGATTTGGCAGGTTATAATTCAGATAGGTTTGATATTCCACTTTTAGTTGAGGAAATGTTGAGAGCCGATATTGATTTTAATTTTGATAGTGTTAAAACTATTGATGTTCAAACTATTTTTCATAAAATGGAACAAAGAACACTCTCGGCAGCTTTAAAGTTTTATTGTAATAAGGAACATAAAGATGCTCATTCTGCTTTAGCTGATACCAAAGCAACTTATGAGGTTCTAAAAGGACAATTGAAAAAATATAATGAATTAAAAGCAGATGTTACTTTTTTGAGTGAATTCTCAACTAATAGTAAGTTTGTTGACTTTGCTGGATTTATTATTTATGATAAAGATGGTGAAGAGTCTTTTTCATTTGGGAAGCATAAGGGACAAAAAGTCAAGACAGTTATGGAAAAAGAACCTGGTTATTTTGGATGGATTATGAATGCAGATTTCCCCATTTATACAAAAAAAATTTTAACTTCTATCAGGTTAAAAAACTCAAATATTTAGAAAGTGAAATTTATTTGTATTGGCAAAAATTATTCTGAACACATTAGAGAGATGGGGGCTGAAAAACCCTCTGAACCTGTAATTTTTATTAAACCAGATTCATCTTTAATACAAAAGAACAACCCTTTTATTACACCTCCTTTTTCAAACAAAATCCATTATGAAATAGAAATTCTAGTTCGAATTAGTAAATTAGGACGACACATACAAGAAGAATTTTCTCATAAATATTATAATGAAATAACAGTTGGTATTGACTTTACTGCTCGTGATTATCAAAGCGAATTAAAGAAAAAAGGATTGCCATGGGAAAAATCAAAAGCTTTTGATGGATCTGCATTAGTGGGTGAATGGAAAGAAAAAAGCACATTTAAGGATTTAAAGAGTTTAGAATTTTACTTGTTAAAAAATCAAAAAAAAGTTCAGCAATCAAATATTTCAAACATGTTATGGGGTATTGATGAATTGATTTCGTATAGTTCAAAATTTTTCACATTGAAAATAGGTGATATTTTATTCACAGGAACACCTTCTGGAGTTGGACCAGTTAAAAAAAATGATTCCCTTGAAGGTTTTTTGAATGGAGAGAGACTATTTTCAATTAAAGTAAAATAATTTGATTTTTGGATGACTAATAAAGAAAAAAATCTGGTAGATTATTTAGCTCTAAGTGAACTAAAGAAAAAATCTTTAACAATTTCAGTTGCTGAAAGCTGTACTGGAGGTAAAATAGCATCTGTGATCACTAGGACTCCTGGCGCTTCTTCATTTTTTAAAGGTGGTTTAGTTTGTTATTCAAAAAGCTCCAAGGTAAATATTTTAAAAATACCTGAAGATTTAATTGAATCCAAAGGATTAGTAAGTGAAGAGATTGCAAGTAAAATGGCAATTAACACAAAAACTTTTTTTAATAGCAATATTGCAATATCAGTAACCGGTAATGCTGGGCCTACTAGAGGAGACTTGGGAAAAGAGATTGGAACTGTTTTTATAGGCATAGCAAAACCATTTAGAGTCAAAGTTTTTAAATTTTCTTTTTCAGGAGATCGAGATGAAATAATAAATAATGCTGTTAATCAGTCTTTTATGTTGCTTCATACTGAGCTAAGTAAGGAATAAATTTATAATTTCAAAATTTTTGTAACTCCATAAAATGATGTAGATTTGCCTGCTGTAAAATACTACTAAATGTCAAAGATTTGTCAAATTACTGGGAAAAGGGTCATGTTTGGTAATAATGTATCAAAGGCAATTAATAAAACACGACGTAGATTTGATGTTAATTTGATCAAAAAACGTTTTTTTATTCCCAGTGAGAATAAATGGATTACTCTTAAAATTAAGGCATCTGTATTAAGGACAATCAATAAAAAAGGCATAAGTGCTGTTATTAAAGAAGCACGTGCTCAGGGTATTTTGAAATAAATTTTCTATGGCAAAAAAAGGTAACAGAATTCAGGTGATTTTAGAGTGTACTGAACATAAGGATTCAGGACTTCCTGGAACCTCCCGTTACATAACAACCAAAAACAAGAAAAACAGTCCTGATCGTCTAGAAATTAAAAAATTTAATCCCATTCTTAAACGGATGACTTTACATAAAGAGATAAAATAGTTTCAATTATGGCTAAAAAATCTGTAGCAACTCTTCAAACAGGATCGAGAAAATTAACAAAGGCGATCAAAATGGTCAAAAAAAAAGGATCTAATAGCTATTCTTTTGTTGAATCAATTATTCCTTCTGATACAGTAAATGAATGGTTAAGTAAAAAGTAAAATTCAAAATTCATCTAAAAAAGCTACTTTTATAGTAGCTTTTTTTATTTTAGGTGAAATGGGAATTCTAAAATCAATTGTTTCTTTTTTTAAAGGGAAAAAAAAGAAAGAAAAAACTTCAAAAGAGGAATCAGAAAAATTAACTGCTGAAACTGAAACTTTAGAACTTGAGCCAAAGCCAAAGCCAAAGCCAAAGTCTGAACCAGAACCTGAACCAGAACCTGAACCAGAGCCTGAGCCTAAGCCAGAGCCAGAACCAGAGCCTGAACCTGAACCAGAGCCTGAACCTGAACCTGAACCAGAGCCTAAACCTGAGCCTGAACCTGAACCAGAGCCTGAACCAGAGCCTGAACCTGAACCAGAGCCTGAACCAGAGCCTGAGCCAGAGCCAGAACCTGAGCCTGAACCAGACCCTGAACCTGAACCAGAGCCTGAGCCTGAGCCAGAACCAAAACCTGGATTATTAGATCCTAAAGTAAAACTTCAAAAGGGGTTAGAAAAAACCAAAAAATCTTTTTTTGCAAAGTTGGGACGAGTCCTTTTAGGAAAAAACAAAGTAGATGTTGATGTTTTAGACGATCTAGAGGAGGTTCTTATAACATCTGATGTTGGCGTTGAAACTACACTTGAGATCATAGAAAATATTGAAAAAAGGGTCTCTGAAGATAAGTTTTTAGGCACAAAGGAACTGAATAGAATATTAAAAGAGGAAATATCAGGAATGCTATTAGAACAACACTCCAATATTAGTTCAGGCCTAACTTCATCTTTTCCTTTTTCACCCTACGTAATAATGGTT
>JAYYYF010000013.1:0-6597 GCA_036340635.1 Bacteroidota bacterium
CTATGATGATTCTAGAAATATAAAAATAGATTTTAGTTTTCCTTCACTTGAAAAGGTTGAGGAAAATCTTTTCAGATATAGACTTCTTGGTTTAAATGAAAATTGGACAGATTGGTCTGCAACAACTGAAGGTATTTTTACTAACCTTTATGAGGGGGATTATATTTTCGAAGTTCAAGCTCTAGACGCAGACTTTAACGAAAGTGAAATCGAAAGTTATCTTTTCTCAATAAGTCCTCCTTGGTACAGATCATTTTTAGCATACTTTATTTATGTTCTTGCTATAGCAGGATTAATATGGTTCTTTGGAAAATACCAAGCCAAACGTTCATTAGCTAAAGCTGAAAATGAAAGAAGAGAAAAGGATCTTGAGGAAGCAAAACAAATTCAAGAAAGTATGCTTCCTAAATCATATCCACAAATTGATGGTTTAAGCATAACAGCTGGTCTTATAACTTCAACAGAGGTTGGTGGTGATTATTATGATTTTTTTGAAAGCAATGATAAAAATAAAAGTATTCATGTTATTTGTGGTGATGCTACAGGTCATGGAACCGCTGCAGGTATGATGGTATCAATTATTAAATCTGCTCTTAATGGACTTCCAAATCTGCCAGTTAATGAAATACTTGAGAGGTTGAATAATATTGTTAAGAAAATCAATTTAGGGAGATTAAGGATGAGTTTAAATGTAGCCAAAATTGATAAAAATGTTATCGAATTAAGTGCTGCAGCAATGCCACCAACTTACTTATTTAATGCAAAATCAAATGTCTGTGAGGAAATTATGATTGAAGGGTTACCCTTAGGAGGCTTAAAAAATGAAAAATTCACAATGCTAAAAAAGAAATTTCAAAAAGGGGATGTATTAGTAATGCTTTCAGATGGATTACCAGAAGCTTCTAATGAAAATAAGGAGATGTATGATTATGACAGAATTAAAGAATTGATTAAGAATAATCATACAAAAGAGCCAAAAGAGATAAAAAAAGAATTTTTCAATAGTCTCAATTCATGGCTGGATGGAGGAATTCCAGATGACGACGTCACATTAGTTATTGTAAAAAAAGTTGCTTAGAGAGAAAAATTTTTGGCCAATTTAGTTTGTAGAATATGTAGAAAAGGTTTGTGTACTTCCACCCTTTTTCAGAGAATAGTTGGTTTTTTTATTTTTTTCTGTCTTAAAAGAATTATTTTTTGTTTTTATTTTTTTAGATTTATTTTGAGATCCATAACCATTGTAAGTGGATTTTTTGTTTAATGACTTAGTTTGGTTTTCAGAAGTTTCAATGGAATTTTTGTATGCTGCAATCCTGTCGTTTTTAGTAAATAATTCTCCACTTTGTTTGTCAATTTTTGAAAAAGCGTCAAGCGCTTTATCATTGCTCTTGATATTATCTTTTTTATTTGGCCCACAACAAATTAAAAGTATTAGGATCAGAATTAGATTAACAAAATTGAATTTTTTAAAAATCATTGTAGAATTTTATTTAACTCTCTTGTAAACAAGACCTAAATTTGATTGATTTACTTCGAGAGTATCTTTACCTACTTGAAGAAATAAATCATCATTGTAGAAAACAACTTTGTGATATATAACATTTGTTCTTGGGGGACTACTTTGTAGGCTATTTCCCGATCCCCATTCCGGCCATTCAGCTAAATTTCCATTGTCATCATAATCGAATTGACCATAACCTCCATATCCACCGTAAGCCGCTTTGTTCGGGTCTCCAATCATACCGGTTTCATCAACTTGATACATATATCTTCCTCTATACATAACTTTAACATCTAAAACAGCGTCACTAGGAATTGAAATTGTATCAGTAGGAATTCCATTTACGTAATTTATTCTATATACTCTTTTCCAGACACCGTCAATTTTAGTTTTTGGGGATAATTCTTCTAATGGTTCATAATATTCAGCTTCACTGCTGTTAGGACCACCAGTCTTCTGCGAATATGATTTTTGTGTTAAATTTACGCTCATAGCATAAGTTTCATTCGAAACATTCAGAGAATCTTTATAATTCTTCAAATATGCACCAAACCATCCTGTTCCATTTGCCATAAACTCGGTTAGCGAGTCGTATGAATGGATTGAAAATTTACCATAACCGCCCATACCAGCATTCCAAGGATTATTAACGGTATCCGCAAAATTATTCATCCACATAGCATTTCCATCAACATAAGCTTTTATCTGTTTATAGCTAGGATTATCTGAATTTTCAATTAAAATGGTATCAACTGCAACTCCATTTACGTATTGCACTGTCCCTTTTCTATCCCAAAATCCAGAAATGTCTGACTTGTAGGTACTGGTGTCTTTTTTTGATTCGCTTTTACACGAAAATATCAATAAAGATGTGATTGTAAATAGAATTATTTTTTTCATTTTAAGTATCAGTTTGTTGAATATGTTGAATATGTTTGAGGAGCTGAATTAGTCTGGTAGGAATAATTAGCTTTTTTGTTTTTTGATTTTAAACTTATCGATTTATTTTTTTCTTTTTTCTTTTTTGATGAACCATAGCCGTTATAAGAAATATTTTTTTCTAAAGATTCCTTTTTGTCAAGATTATTCACTAAGGAATTTTTATAATTTTTCCTTCTATCTTCCTTAGTAAAAAGGCCTTCCTCTTTTTTATCGATCTTTGCAAAAGCGTCAACAACATTAGAATCTGAATTAGAATCATTCCTCTCGCTACAAGAATAAAAATATCCTAACACTAAAAATAGAATGATTTTTTTTTTCAAAATATTTATTTAATTCTTTTGTAAACTAATCCTCTTCCTGTGGCTCCACTTCCTTCAAGAACTCCTGCATTTTGGTTGTCAACCTGCAAAAATAAGTCATCATTAAAGAAAGTAATTTCGTGACTTTGTATGTAATTTCCTCTATCAGGATTAGCAGCATTTGCGTCTTCTTCATTCCATCCTCCTGATCCCCATTCAAATTTTTCTTTTAAAATATTTTTATCAGAATCTAATTCAAAAGTTCCATAACCACCAAAACCTCCATGTCCTAATTCGTTTTCATCAAACATTCCAGTTTGGTCTACCTGGTACATATATCTTCCCCTATACATTACTTTAACGTCCAGAATAATGTCACTAGGGGCTGATGTTGTATCTACTGGAACATTATTTACGTAAGCTATTTCATAAACTCGTTTCCATACCCCATCAATTCTTGATTTGGGTTTTAAATCAGGAAGTTTTTCCCAATACTCAGCGTATTCAGCGCCAGCGCCACCTTTTTGAGAAAAGACCTTATCGCCCAGATTTATACTCATATTCCATGCTCTGAAATCCTGATTTTCTTCATCTTTATATTTTTTTATACTAGCCCCCATGAGTCCAGTTCCATGAGTGATTAATTCCGTTAAAGAGTCCCGCGAGTAAATATTAAATTTTCCATATCCCCCAGCACCGCCTTTCCATGGAGCTAACGAATCTTTCCAAAAATTATTAATCCACATAACTCTATCAGTAAGAAATGCCTTTATTTGTTTGTTATCTGGTGTTTTGGAATCTTTAAAAGCTAATGTGTCAACAGCGATACCATTCATCAGCTGAATTGTTCCGACTCTATTCCAAAAACCAAGAATGTCTTCCTCATAAGTATTTTCATTTTTATTTGTCTGATTATTACCACAAGAAATAACTATTGATATTGAAACAATGAGAAATATTTTTTTTAACATAATTTATTTTAATTAGTTGAATAAGCTGAGAAGCCTGCATTGGAGAATTTAGGCTTAGCAACTTTATTTTTTTTGATTTTTTTACTTGATTCCTTCTTTTCTACTCTTTTTGCAGAACCATATCCACTATAACTAGAATTAGCAGTTAGAGATGCTTTTATTGATTCAGATTTTTTAAGGGATTTGTTGTAAGAATTAATTCTTTCTTGTTCAGTAAATAGTTTTTTGTCTCTTTTGTCAATTTTATCGAAAGCATTTGACTTTGCCTTTCCTTCTTTTGCCTTTGCATCTGAGCATGAATAAGCTACACTAAATAAAATTATAACAAATAATAAAAGTTTTTTCATAAATCTATGTTTACTGTACTCTTCTGTATACCACACCTCTACCTGCCTGAGGATTTGGTCGATCAAGGGTATCTTTCGTAATCTGAAGATACATATCGTCATCATAAAATGAAACGGAAGCATAATGAGCGGTAGAAGCATTTCTTGGGGGAAAATTATTTACAACTCCGGCTCCTGAGCCAAATTCATTATATTCAACCATGTTGCCTTTGCCGTCATAATCAATTTGGCCATAACCCAAAAAGCCTCCATGCCATGGGTCATTAACATCTTTTATTAAATTTGTTTGATCAACTACAACCATGAAATAGCCATCTTGAATTATTTTCAAATCAAGTACTGCGTCGGCTGGGACTTTAGTTGTATCAACTGCAACTCCATTAACATATGATATTTCATAAGCTCTTTTCCATACTCCATCCATTTTTGATTTTCTGAGAGGGGGTAACTTTTCATAATATTCACCATATCTGATATTGTCATCTGAGTTAGGAACCCTACCTCCTAATTGTGTATAATTTTGGTCACTCAAGTAATAACCAAAAGGAAATCTCATTGCGGAAATTTTTAATGAATCCTTATTGTATTTAAGCCAAGGGCCGAATCCGCCACAACCATGTGACATAAATTCTGTTAAAGTATCTTTGGAAATATTAAATTTTCCATAACCGCCCTGGGCCCCATATGGATCGGATTTGTTAACGGCATTATTAACCCACAAAACGTTTCCTTTTGAGTAAACCTTTATATTTCTAAAGCCTTTTTCTTCTCCAGTGTCGTCTATATCATATAAAAGCGTGTCGACTGGCACTCCATTTACAAATTGAATTGTCCCTTTTCTTTCCCAAAAACCCTCAATAGGTAGTTCAGTTTCAGATTTTAAATTTTTTTTAGGACCCTCTCCACACGATACCAATAAAAAAATGGAAATTATAGTTAAACTTCTGATAAGATACATATTAGAAAATTTATATTGATTTATGATTAATTTTATATAAATATAATTTTTATATAACTTAGATGCAAGTATTCATAAACCAATTTTAAATAATGAAGAAAAACCCAACAGTCGAACTAAAACTTCCCATTTTAAAGGATATGGAGCTTGTCGCAACACATACTTCTGATGTTGTAGCAAAGCATATGAATTTATCTGAGGAAAAATCTGCTGAAATTTCTATGGCACTGATAGAAGCATGTATCAATGCTTTTGAACATTCTGAAACAAAAGAGGATATATACATTCATTTTATAATAAGCGATGAAAACCTTACGATTAAAGTAATTGATAAAGGTGTTGGGTTTGATGCTTCTGCGATAGAACTACCTAATATAGACCAAAAAATAACAGACGAAAGAAAAAGAGGTTGGGGCCTTATGCTTATTAAAGAACTAATGGACAAAGTTGATTATGAATCTGATAATACTGGAACAACATTAACAATGACTAAAAATAAAAAGACCGATGAGTAGTATTACAGGTAAGAGTATTAGAGACGGAATCGTGATTATTTCAACAGAAGGTTATTTTAATAAAGATCTTGGCGAAGCATTAAAAGCAGTCGCTGATGAAGAAATTAAAAATGGCCACAAAAACTTTCTTATTAATCTTGAAAACTCAAAGATTGTAAATAGTATCGGAGCTTCAATTTTAATTGAAATAATTGAAGATCTTCAGTCCATGGATGGCTCATTAAATTTTTGCAACTTAGCTCCTATCATTGCTAAGACATTCAAGATAATGGGGTTAACGAAGTATTGTGAAACTTTTGAAAATGAAGATGCAGCCATAGCTAAATTGGCTTAAAATGCAACTCGATTTTTCCTCTTTTTCAAAAGTTTATGACAAAGAGAAACTTCCAAACAAAAAAATCGATTTAATTGTTGATTGGCTTGAAAGAAAAGACTTTCAAGTAAAGTTTTTTTTAGACAATAAAAATCTTTTGTCAAAATCAAAAAAATCTGCTTTCGTTAAAATAGAAAGTTTAGATTTCGCGAGTCTATTTTCAAAAAAAAATCTGCTTCCCTATTCTAAAATTTCAAAATATTTTCATAATAACTTATTTGATGGCAATAATAATTCATTAAATAACATCGAGGGATTAGTTGCTGGACTAAAGGTCAAATCTTCTTATGTTGGAGCATTTTATTTATGTAATTCTAACATTGAAAATCAGGATTTGATTACAACAATTGAATATTTTAAGCATTTGGTTCAATCAAACTTTAGAGAATTACTTTTAAGTAAAAAGTTAAGAAAAAACACTTCAGATTTAAGAGATAAAAAATTAGAGATTGAATCATTTATTGACATATCAGAGCTATTAAGTGGAACAAGTGAATCAGAAATTTTATTTCAAAACCTTTTAGAATATCTCGTATTTACAATGAACGCGACAAAAGGAGTAATTCTCTCTAAAGAACCTAATTCAGGAATATATGAGTTAAAAGCAACATTAGGAATAAAAGATGATCTAAATAAAAAAATATTTAGAGAGAATAAGGGGATTTTATCAATACTCAAAAAAGAAAAAAAA
>JAYYYF010000014.1:0-9416 GCA_036340635.1 Bacteroidota bacterium
ATCTATGTATATATTAGATGAGCCATCAATTGGCTTGCACCCTCGGGATAACGAAAAATTAATTGGGATTATGAAACAACTTAGGGATATAGGGAATACTTTAGTTGTTGTAGAGCATGATAAAGGAATTATTTCTTCTGCTGATAGAATCATTGATATGGGGCCTTATGCTGGTAGTCTAGGTGGTGAAATTATAGCTGAAGGATCTTTTAGAGAGATAATTAAGGGGGATGGGCTTACAGCAAAATATTTAAATGGCAAAATGAGGATTCCTGTGCCCGAAAAAAGGAGAGACTCTAACAAATGGATATCTATAATTGGAGCTAGAGAAAACAATTTAAAAGATATAAATGCATCATTCCCGATAAATTGCCTTACAGTCGTTACGGGTGTGTCTGGAAGTGGCAAGTCTACATTAGTGTATGACATTTTATATCCTTCAATACTTAGAAAATTAGGGATTTTTGATAAAAAACCCGGAGAACATTCTTCCATTAAAGGTGACATTAATTTAATTGAGCATATAGAATATATAAGTCAAAATCCTATAGGCAGGTCATCTAGGTCAAATCCCATTACATATATAAAAGCATACGATGATATTAGAAATTTATATTCCATTCAAAAACTATCGAAAAAAAGAGGATACAAGCCAAGACATTTTTCGTTTAATGTTGAAGGGGGTAGATGTGAGAATTGTAAAGGCGATGGTAAGGTAGTTATTGAAATGCAGTTTATGGCTGATGTTATTTTAGAATGTGAAAGTTGTAAGGGGAAAAGATTTAATAATGAAATTTTAGATATAAAATTTTTTGACAAAAATATTAATGACCTTTTAAAAACAACTATAGATGATGCAATTAATTTTTTTAAAGATAACGGTGAAATAAAAATTGCTCAAAAACTAAAACCTCTTAAAGATGTTGGATTGGGGTATATTTTACTTGGTCAATCTTCATCAACTTTGTCAGGAGGTGAAGCCCAGAGAATTAAACTAGCTTCTTTTATTGGAAAGGAAATGCAAAGAAGTAATATTCTTTTTATTTTTGATGAACCTACAACAGGCCTTCATTTTCATGATGTCGAAAAACTTTTACGTTCATTTAATTTATTAATTGAAAAAGGACATACAATAATTGTTGTTGAACACAACACTGAATTAATTAAATGCGCAGACTATGTAATTGATTTAGGGCCAGGTGGGGGTAATTTTGGAGGTGAAATAGTTGCCAAAGGAACCCCGGAGGAAATTTCAAAAAATAAAAATTCTTTTACAGCAAAATATCTTTTAGAATCTTTGAAAGCTTAGACACCTACCCCTTTTTTATATTTAACTGAATAATAGCGCCTTGAAAATCTTTCGTTAGTCCCAAAAAATACGATAAAAGGCAATAAAAAAATAATATAATTAACGAGCGAATAGAAATTGTAATTATTGGAGAAGAGTCGATGATACTATTTATAATTAGTTCAGGTTTCAAATAAATTATTAAGAAATAAACAATTCCAATTAAACAAACGGATAAAAGAGTTTTAAAATTAAAAGGGCTTGCTTTGTAAGTAACTTGAATTAAGATCAACTTCCCTATATTAATTAAAACTATTACAAAAAATGTTGCGAAAGCGGCTCCCAGAATTCCATTTGATGGGATCAAGTAATAATTGAGCAATACAGCTAAAAAAGCTGAAATTATTGAGAACCAAAAAACATACACATAGTATTTTGAATTAGTTATTATATTATTTAGGCAACCCAATGACATACTGAAAAGTTTAGCTAATGAAACAATATACACGACCTCTATTGCTATTTTATATTCTTCAAGATTTGACCAGTTATAAAAATCGTCAAGGTTTAGAATTATTAGTAAAAAAAATAATCCTGAGACAAGAAGCAGGTTGTTAGAGCTCTTTTTCAGCAATTCAATCAATTGTTTGTTTTTGTTATTATTAATAAGCTTTGCTACAATTGGATTTACTATTTGAAACATTGCTCTTCCGGGAATTTCTATTACTGCGGCAATAAATATTGCGACACTATAGTAAGCAACATTCTCAATTGTTAAAAAATTTGAAATCATTGATTTGTCAATGTCTAGAATTAGACTTGCAGCACTGCCCGATAGAAAAATTATCAGGCTATAACGAAATATTTTTTTAAAATTTTTTGGCAAAGTCAAGCTGAAGGATGGCCTGTAAATACTAAGGCTATAAATGATGATCAGAAAAAGTCTAAAGTAGTATCCCGCAATCAAAATCATGACAAATAGATCAAAGTCTAAAATTTTAAAAGCATAGGAAATTAGAAGAATAAAGATTAGTGCTCTGGGATAAAATTCTTTCATAAAATTCCCAAAAATTGTTTTCATATTTACTCTTGACCAGCTATAAAAAACTTCGAAGTATGCTGTTGAAAATGATATGGCCAGTATCATGAACAAGTATTTCCCCATTGTCTTGTTGGTGCTAGAAATGATTGATATAATTTCTTCCATAAAAAAGACAGAAACAGGAAGAATAACTAATAAAAATACTGCTGCTGGAAAAATTATTGAAAAACAAAGGAGAGAGTCTTTTTCAATTTTGTTCTTACATGAGCTAAAGAATTTTATTAGTGAATGTTGTACTCCAAATGAAATAATAGGTTGTATTAAATTTGAAATAGCTAAAAGAGCAACTATAAGTCCCTGAAGTTCACTTCCTAAATATGTTGGATAGAAATAAATCGTATTAAGGGCTCCAATTATGAAAGCCAATCCAATTGTCACAGTGTTAAAAAAAGATTGTTTAGCTATCATTTAAGTTTTCCTTATTGAAAAAATCTTTTCTGCTTTTAATATAATTAGTACAGTTATTATTAAAAACAAAAATAAGCTTATCCATCTAATTAAGGTTCCTAACATTAGTTTATCTGGAGTGAATGAAAATGTTATTTCATGTTCTCCTTTAGGGACAAACATCCCTCTGAGTATATAATTTATAGGGAAATGATTTACATTTTTTTGATTTAAAGTTACATTCCATCCTTTTGGGTAATACATTTCTGAGAAGACAACTAATTGATCATGGTTGCTTCTGTATTCATATTTAAGTAATTGAGGAGAAATTTTATTTAATTTTATACTAAACAAACTGTCTTTTTTCAAATTTAATTTCACCCCTTTTGGAAATTCTTCTTCTATAACTACAGCTGAGGTATTAAAATCTATGGTTTTCATCTTTTGAAGTGCCATGTCAGGAGTTTTAACTATAATTACTGAATCCAAGCCCCATGCATTTCCTAGAGCATTTTTATTTTCTTCACTTTTGAGAATACCATTTTCTTTATATAAAAGGTATTTAACATTTAACATATCTAGCACACCTGAAATTTCATGTTTGTTAGAATAGGCGAAAAGCTCTTCATACCTCCTAGGTTTTGCACCATGATAACCACCTATTGAATTATGAAAAAACGATGTCCTTGAACCAGAAAGACCTATTCTTGGCTCGAAAACCCTATAATAAGAAGTATCTTGAAGGATTACTTTATCAGCCAATTCTATCTTAAATACTTTATCAACTTGTCCAGGGTTTAAAAATAATTTGCGATCAATATATCTAGATGAAATACTAATTAAATCAAAAATCATAATAACGGAAATAAGTCCAATTCCAATATTTTTATTAATTTTTTCAGAGTTGTACAAGAGTAAAATTATTGTAACAATTGTGATGTAAATTAACGCTCTAAAAATGTCTTCTTGGAAAATTTCTTTTCGAGCTATTAAAATTTGTTCCATAAACACACTTCCATAATTGTTTTGAAAATATGTGTCAAATGGAGAGCTAAAGCTGTAGGTGTCTTTTAAAACAAAAATTAGAAAAAGCATTGAGGTGAATCCCAGAAAAATTTTAACTAAAAGCTTATTTGAATTTTTTTGTTTAAAAAAGTGATAAAGACCTATAGCTGCAAGTGCAGGGATACAAAATTCAAGAATTATTTGAATTGAGGATACAGCTCTAAATTTGTTATAGAGAGGAAAATAATCTATAAATAAGTTTGTAAGAAAAGAAAAGTTTTTCCCCCACGACAGCATTAAAGATAAAATTGATCCCAATATTAGGGAGTTAATTAAAGGGGTTCTTTTTATAAAAAACAGTGCTAGTATGGCTATAAAAAAAACTGTTATGCCAATATAAGCAGGTGCCTCTAGTATAGGTTGTTTTCCCCAGTAAGTAGGAACATTTTTAACAAACTGTTTCGATTGTTTTACTGAAATCCCCTCTCTAATTAAGAAATTATATATACTGGAGTTAGTTCCTAAATTTTCAGTTGATCCTCCACCCTGTATTCTAGGTATTATTAAATTTAAGCTCTCAAAAATACCATAACTAAATTGAGTTATATATTCTCTATCTAATCCGGAAGAAGGCTCTTTAATATTTCCGTCAGGATTTAGTTTCAATTCACTTTCTCCTCTTGTACTAAACTTACTATACTCAGCTGTTGACAGTAAGGGTGTTGAGTTAAACCCCAAAGAAATAATAATAGAAGAAATTAAGATTCCTATGTTAAGGGAAAAGGATCTTATATTTTTTTTACCATAGGCATGATAGAAAAATACAATTATCATGATAGCAATTAGGATTAACATGTAATAAGTCATTTGATAATGATTGGCCCTAATTTGCAGAGCTAAGGCTAAAACAGAAACAAAAAACCCCAGGCCTCTTTTTTCATTGAATATCAAGTACACTCCGCCAATGACCAATGGCATGTATGCTAATGCTTGAGCTTTAGTGTTATGACCAACTTGAAGTATAATGAGTAAATAAGTTGAAAGACCATAAGCAAAAGCACCAAAAAGGGCTATCCTCCACGGAAGTTTAATTATTATAAAAAAAATATAACTGAACAATAAGTATAAAAACAGTATTTCGGCTGGCCTCGGAATTAATTTAAAAACTGAATGTATAGGTGTCAGAAAATCTGCAGGGTATCTTGCTCCTAATTGATAAGTTGGCATTCCTCCAAACGCATTATCAATCCAGTAAGTTTCTTCATTAAAATCTTTTCTATGTTCTTTTAACTGTCTGGCCATTCCAGAATATTGGACAATATCTGATTGGACGATCTTTTTTCCAGATAATGTAGGATAGAAAAAAGTTATTGAAAAAACTAAAAAAAGTAGTAATGCGAATAGATGTGGAACATTTTTACTTGAGAGTAAAGAATTAATCAATTTCTTCATAATCTATATATTCTCCAATTTTATCAGACGGATTATTTTTTTTCTCTTTTTTTTCTTGACTAAAATTATCTTTTGGCGTAATATTTCTAATTAGCTTATTTATCAAATATCTTAAAAGATAAGGCCATATTAATCGAAATAAATAAACCAGTCCAATAATGACAAGAATTGTTATTATATAAGACACAAAATGGAATTTAATAACTACCCAAAATTAATTAAATATGTTGATTTTTAACTCTTTTTATTTTATTCATCTATTTTAAATATAAAATTCGAATTATATTGCAAATAAAAATTTTGAGGCAACTTAAATTAGCAATCTTCTTTTTGTCTGGTTTAGTTTACTCCCAGTATACAGATCAGATTAATTCGAATAGACCTGGTCTTTCTGTTGGCGCATTTTCTGTAGGGAAAGGTGTAGTTCAGTTTGAAGGAGGTTTCCATAGAAGAAGTTTGAGTCATGAAGGCTATAATAACTCTACATCTAATGGGACAGCCGCAGTTCTTTCAATTAGATGGGGGTTTTTGTCTGAAAGACTTGAAGTAAACTATCAAGGGAGTTACACAAAAGATAAATTGATTTCGAAAATGTCTTCATCTGATATTACTTATAAGAGAAAAGGGTTTTTACAAAATTTTTTAGGGGTTAAATATTTAATTTTTGATCCATTTAAAAAGGAAGAAGAAGTAAACTTATACAGCTGGAAAGCCAATAATAGTTTTAAAATAAAAGATCTAATGCCTGCTGTCTCTATGACATTAGGGGCTAATTTTAGTCTTGAAAAAGACAACCCCTACCCCTTTGGAGATATGTTTGACATACTATATAACTCAGTATTTTATCCTCTCCAAGAATCGATAACTGAGCCATTTGTATCTCTTGGTGGTACTTTGGCAACTCAATCTCACTTTTTAGGAACTTGGGTATTTGTAACTAACTTTTCTTATAATAGATATTTAAGTGATTATCCAGAAAAAGCTTATGTTTTAACCTTGACTCATGCTTTTCACCCTTTGTGGTCAGTCTTTATTGAAAATCAAGGAGTGTTTGGAGAAAGATATAAGGATTTTGTTTTTAGAACAGGGGGAGCTTTTTTATTTAGTGATGATATTCAAATAGATACTGCGGTTGCTTTTAATACTAAATCTACACCAGGAATGTTTTTTTTCAATGCAGGAGTTTCCTATCGGTTAGATTTCCACAAGGCTTTTATTAGTGCGGAAGAAATTAAAGCCAAAGAGATGAAGAAGGAAGAAAAGGAATTAAAGAAAACTCTAAAAAAATCAACAAAAAAAGAAAAAAAGAGAAGTAGAAAAGCTAAGAGGAAAAAGTAAAATGGAAAAGTCTGATTTTAATATCATTGAAGTTAAATCTAAAAGTGATTTAGAAGATTTTGTAAGGTTCCCTTTTTCTTTATATTCAGATAATCCATTTTGGGTTCCAACTTTAATTAAAGAAGATATAGATCACTTTAATTTTTTACAAAAGGGTTTTGGCAATAAAATTTCAATACATTTTTTTTTAGCCTTTGAAAAAGAAATGTTGGTGGGTAGAATTGCTGCATTAATTAATTGGATTGAAGTCAAAAAAGTAAACAAGAAGAAGATTCGTTTTGGTTGGTTTGACGCTATTGATAATGTCAGAGTCACCAAGCTTTTACTTGAGAAAGTAGAGGAAATAGGAAGAAAAAACAAACTAGATTTTATAGAAGGTCCCATGGGTTTCTCAACAATGGATAAAGCGGGAATGTTAATTGATGGTTTTGATGAAAAAAATACTATGATTACCTGGTACAATGCTCCTTATTACTCTGATCATTTAAAGAAAATTGGATACAGTATTCAGGCTCAATGGGTAGAATATGAAATACATCTTTCCTCTTTTGATGAATCTCCTGAAAAAGTTAAGAAGTTTTCTGAATTAATTTTAAACCGTTATAAGCTTAAGGTCTTAAAGTTTAATAATCGTAAAGAAATTATTCCCTACACAGATGAAATGTTTGATTTGATTGGTAAAACATATGATAAGCTTCAAACGTTTGTCCCTATTCAAAAAGAAGAGATTGATTATTATAAGAAGAAATATTTTAAATATGTTAACCCACAGTTTATTAAATGTATAGTTAATGAAAAAGATGAGTTAATAGCCTTTTCAGTTATTATGCCTTCTTTTTCAAATGCTTTAAAAAAAGCAAATGGCAGGCTATTTCCACTTGGGTTTTTTTATTTACTGAAAGCACTATATTTTAATACTAAAGGCTCTTTTTACTTAATTGGAGTTCATCCTAAATTTCAAAATAAAGGTGTTACTGCTATAATCTTTAATGAGATGCAAAAGATTTTTAACAAAAAAAATTATAAGATAGTTGAAACAAATCCTGAATTGGTTGAAAACACCAAAATTCAAAATTTATGGAGAAACTATAAACATCGTCAACACAAAAAAAGGGCGACATTCAAAAAGAAAATTTTAATCTAAATGCTTACTGAAGGAACAATTATTGCAAACTCAACTGCTCCAGGATCGGCAGCAATTAGTGTTATAAGACTTTCGGGAGAAAATTCAATTAAAATAGTAAGCTCTTTTTTTAAACCTAAGAGTAAAATAAAGTTAGTTAATGTAAAGTCTCATACAGTTCATTTTGGGACATTAAGTGACGGTGAAAATATAATAGATGAAGTTTTAGTGACAGTTTTTAAATCACCAAAATCATACACTGGAGAAAATTTAGTTGAAATTTCTTGTCATGGCTCTAATTATATTCAAGAAAAGATTTTGAAGTTATTTGTAGAAAACAGTGTAAAGCTAGCAAAACCAGGGGAATTTACTCTTCGTGCCTTTTTAAATAAAAAACTTAATCTCACGGAAGCTGAAGCAGTTGCAGATCTTATTAAATCGGATTCTGAAGCTTCTCATGAGATTGCTTTGAATCAAATGAGAGGAGGTTATTCAAAAGAAATAGAAGATCTCAGATCTCAATTACTAAATTTCGCTTCTCTCGTTGAGCTTGAACTTGATTTTTCTGAAGAAGATGTTGAATTTGCTGACAGAAAAGAACTTTATAAACTTCTGGATAAAATAGAAACAAAATTAAAAGACTTGATTAAATCTTTTTCTTATGGAGGAGCCATAAAGAATGGAGTTCCTGTTGCTATAATAGGAAAGCCTAACTCAGGCAAATCATCTCTTTTAAACAAACTACTTAATGATAGTAAGGCTATTGTTTCTGACATACCAGGAACAACACGTGATCTTATAGAGGATACAATAATCATTGATGGAATTCAATTTCGATTTATTGATACAGCAGGCTTAAGAAAATCAAAAGACAAAGTCGAGTCTATAGGAATCTCAAGAGCCATCAAAATCGCTAAAAAAGCTAAAATAATTCTCTATCTTTCTGAAATAGCTAGTATTGATTTAGAATCTTTTATAAAGGAAATCAAAGCCTTTTTAAGTAAAAGCTCAACTGTTATTCCAGTTATAAGTAAAGCTGATTTAAATACAGGAAAAAATAAAGATCAATTTGATAAACAGATTCAAAAAGCACTAAAAAAAGAAGGTGTAAATGAAATGATTATGATTTCAATTTTCGACGACTCCACTATTTCTAAATTAAAAGAGAAACTCTCGGGAATAATATTAACTATGAAATCAAGCGCCAATAATACTATCATTTCAAATGTTCGGCACTATAGCTCTATGAAAGATTCTTTAGAATCAATTCAAAATGTAAAAAAAGGTGTGAAAAAAGGAATTTCGGGAGATTTACTTTCAGTCGATATTAATCAAGCACTTTATTCTTTGGGTGAGATTACTGGTGAGATTACTAACGATGAAGTGCTAGGCAATATTTTCAAGAACTTTTGCATAGGTAAATAGATAACTAATTGATAATCATGTGTTTATAAAGATTAATTAAAGTTGAGTCTGCTTTTGAACTAGACATGAAGCCCTTATTTTCAAGACGATAACAAAGTTCTATACCGTAATTAGTCTGCCCGAAAGAAATAAGCGGAATAAATAGTAAAAGAAGTATTAGCTTTTTCATATACTAAATGTAAGAAAAATAGTATTCCTTATCTTTAGTGTTATGAGAAATTTGGTTTTTATAAGTTGTTTGATTTTGTTTTTTGGATGTAATTCAAGTATTCCTCAAAATGAAAAGTTGTCTGATA
>JAYYYF010000015.1:0-10575 GCA_036340635.1 Bacteroidota bacterium
TAACAGATGGTGCGATTGAATATTTGGTTAGTATAACAAGTATTGTTACAGATGATCCTAATTATAAAGTTTTATTGCCTTCAGAAATTGCATCTATATCAATGACTAACCAAGACAATGATAATCCTGGAATTTTTGTTAGTTTGGCTAATAATGATTTTACAACTAGTGAATCTGGAGAGAGTGTCAAAATAAGGTTTAATTTATTATCTAAACCATCAGGTAATGCATCGGTTAGCATGCCGTTATCACTTGAAATCCCATCACCTTTTTCCATGCCTCTGACCTCAGAGGACAGTCTGAATATAACATCAGAAGGGTATAAATCCTACTTAAAAGCAACTGATGCTGAGATGGATCTTACAGACACTTCAATAAGTATTGAAAATGAAAATTGGAACAAACCTGAAATGAATGAAATTATAATTGACGGGGTTGATGATTTTGTAATCGATGGAGATCAAATCAGGATTTTTGTTACTGGAGATCCTTCATCTGGAGACCCTGTTTATGATAATCTAGATGCATCAAACGTTGCAGACGTACAATTAATTAATTTAGATAATGATTCTGAAGGAATATGGATTTTTTCACCACTTGGGACAGGATCCTCCTCTACCAATAACAGTTTAATCTACTCAGATCCCCAAATACTTTCTGAAGATGGAACAACCTGTGAGATCAATTTAAAATTATCTGCAGAGCCTGAGAGCGAAGTCATACTTTATTTAACACTGACTGACTTTTCTGAGGTTAGTGTAAACCTTGTTCAGCTCATATTTACTCCTTCAAACTGGGATACTGAACAACAAGTTATTCTAACAGGAGTGGATGATCTACTTTTTGATGGGCCAATATCCTCTCAATTACTTATAAGCATTGATCCCAATACCGCTGAACCGAATTTTAAATCATTTGAAACAGTTCGAATTGACCTGGTCACACTTGACAATGATGTAGATAATGACAATGACAATACTCATATTAGTATTGACAATTGTCCTACAACTTTTAACCCTGATCAATTAGATTTTGATAATGATGGTATTGGAGATTTATGTGATGAAGATATTGATGGGGACGGTGTATTAAATACTACAGAAACTCAAGACGGAACAAACCCTAGAAACTCATGTGATTTTCTTGGGTCGAGTATAACTCTTCCGGTTACTGTTGATCAAGATTGTGACAATGATGGAGTTAAGAATTCAGATGATTTAGACGATGACAATGATGGGATTTTAGACACTGAAGAAGGTGAAGGTGATTTAGACCAAGATGGATTCCCAAATAGAATAGATGCTGATAGTGATGGTGACAATTGCTTGGATGTGGTAGAAGCTGGATTTTTAGATCCTAATGAGGATGGCTTTTTGGGATCAAATCCAGTAATTGTTGACAACGATGGGCTAGTTATTTCAGGTGCTGGATATACTACTCCTATAGATAGTAACAATTCAGGAGTTTTAGATTACCTAGAGGATCTTGTTGAGATCCAGATCATTACACAGCCAGCAAAACTGGTAAAAGTCACCCCTGATGAAATGATTGAAATTAGCATAGTGACATCACCTCAGCAAGATGTTGAAATTAAATGGCAGATTAGTACAGATTCTGGTGTTTCATGGACTGATCTTGAAGAATCAGCAGACTTCCAAGGTGTAAAAAGCTATAGTTTAAGAATATATAATTCAAAAGATGAATGGGTTGGATGGAAATTTAGGGCTGTTTTAAGAGACACCTCAATGGTTTGTTCTGAAGAAGTTTTTTCTGATGAATCATCTCTTGATTATCAGGAACTTTTTATTCCAAATGCTTTTTCTCCAGATAATGATGGGATTAATGATTTATGGTTTATCAAGGGATTAGCAAAATTTCCAAATAATAGACTTATTATATATTCAAGATGGGAAATGAAAGTTGTTGATGAAGGACCTTATTTGAATGATTGGAATGGTGAACAGAGAGTTGGCAATAATTTTGGTTCTGACGCGAACCTCCCCGAGGGGACTTATTTCTATATTTTAGATCTTGGAGACGGGGAATCTCCTAGAAGAGGGTTTGTCTATTTAAGAAGGAGACAATAAATTAATTTTTTTAATGTGAAATTACATTTTTGGACTCTAACTTCAGTTCTTTCAGTATTGACCATTTTATTTCTCAGTTTTTACCCTTTCGCTGTATCTGAGGAGAAATCTTTTTTTGAGCATCAAGACAAACTAGCACATTTTCTTTTATATTCTTTTTTAACATTTGCTTTAATTAAGTCGTTTAGGAAAGAGATAAATTTCAGGCAGCCTATTTTTTTTGCATCTGTAATATCTTTTTTACTTGGCACACTTATTGAAATTCTCCAGCCTGTTTTAACGGATTATAGGCAGGGAAGTTTTTCTGATGTTATTTTCAATTCTTCAGGCATTTTATTCACTCTTTTTTTATTTACTTTTAGGAAAAATAATTTTTGGAAGTAGAAATTAGATTTCATAAAGTTTTAATTAGGAAAAAATTCCCACTGGCCATTAGCAGAGGAATAAAGGGAGATTCTCATAATCTTTTTATTGAATATAAAAAAAATGGCATTACTGGTTGGGGGGAAGTAGCCCCTGGGGAAACAGAGAGAGCAGGGACTGCTGAAATAGCAGAACAAGAATTAAAAAGATTACTTAAAGTTGGTATTGAAAAAATTCCCTTGGAGGAGATAAATAATATCTCTAGAGAAATGAAAATCGCTCCTTGTGCTTTTGCTGCTCTTGACATGGCGATTTGGGATTGGAAAGCCAAAAAAGCTAAAGTTCCTTTATATAAATTACTTGGAATTGCTAAACCTTTCGTGCCAACTTCAGTCACTGTTGGGATAAATACTCCAGATGTTATTAAAGAGAGAATACCATTAATATTAAGAGGGAATAAATTTAAAGCGTTAAAAATTAAGTTAGGCTCACCAGATGGTATTGAGTCAGATAAGGAGATGTTTTCTCAAGTGATGGAGAGTAATAGAACATTTAATGCCAAGATTAGGGTTGATGCTAATGGGGGGTGGTCAACTGAGAATGCTATAAAAATGATTAAATGGTTATCTGAGAGAGGTGTTGAATATATTGAACAACCACTAGAAGAAGGGCAAGAGGGAGATTTAAAACATTTGTTTGAAAAGAGTGTTTTACCAATTTATGCAGATGAATCTTGTCGCTTTTCTGAGGATGTAAATAGATTGTCTAATTGTGTTGATGGCGTTAATATGAAATTAATGAAATGTGGGGGAATAACAGAAGCATTAAAAATTATAGATGCAGCAAAATTATTTAATCTCAAAACAATGATTGGCTGTATGAGTGAGTCTTCTGTAGCTATTTCTGCAGCCGCCTCTATTTCAGGGAGAATTGATTATATTGATCTGGATTCACATTATAATTTGAATCCTGATCCTGCTGTTGGGGCTTTTCTTTTAAAAGGAATTACTATGCCTAGAGAAAGCCAGGGTCATGGAGGAGAACTAAAAGAAGAGTTTTATGCTTAAAGAAGACAAAAAAGTAGCGGTGTTTCTTGAAGGACATTTGTATAGTGAATATGGGAAGATGGGAATTGGTGTTATAAGATATCTTCCAAATAAAATTGTAGCGGTAATAGATTCAGAAAATGCCGGTACGGATATTTCCTCTAAACATGATATTTCTAGAAAGATTCCAATAGTTAAATCACTGGATGAAGCTATAAATTTGGGTGCTGAAGTTTTAATTTTAGGCATAGCAAATTCTGGAGGGAAAATACTTGACAGTTGGATTGATATAATTGAGGGAAGTTTGAAAAAGGGATTATCATTAATTAATGGAATGCATGATCTTTTGGCAGATCGATATAATAATTTGTTGAGGGATAGTAATCAGTGGATTTGGGATGTAAGGGTTCCACAATTCATTCCTGAAATAGGGAGTGGCAAGGCAATGAAACTTGACAATATTAGGGTATTAATGATTGGAACAGATATGGGCTCTGGGAAAATGACTTCTGGGCTTGAACTAGATTCAACTGCAAAAAAAGATGGGTTTAAAAGTGGTTTTATTGCAACGGGTCAAGTTGGAATTACAATTACGGGTAAGGGAATTCCACTAGATGGATATAAAGTTGATCATGCTTGTGGAGCTGTTGAAAAAGCAGTTATGGAAGAAAAAGATAAAGACTTAATTATTGTAGAAGGGCAAGGTTCATTGTTACATCCAGGGAGTACAGCTACGCTGCCTTTGATGCGAGGGAGTTGTCCAACACATATGATTTTATGTCATAGAGCTAAGGCTTCTAAATTAAGACAACCGAAGAATATTTTGTTTCCAGATTTAAAAAAGTTTATAAAACTAAATGAAGATCTTGTTTCCGTTTGTGGGACATACAAAAAAGCAAAAGTTGTTGGGATAGCATTAAATACATATCATCTTTCAAAAGAAGAGGCAATAAAAGAAATAGATCATATTCAAGCTCAAACAGGCATTTTAACAACTGATTTTGTGCGGTTTGGAGCCGATAAGATTTGGGACTTAATTAAAAAAAGCTGATTATTTACAGTGGTGATCTGCCGCCTTTGTAGCTATTTGACTATGTGGCTTGACATTTACTTTATAACCTAGTGAATTTGCCCATCCCTTTGCAGCTGAAATTAATTTATTTGATATAAACTTTTCATCATCATTATAGTCCATATCGATTTCAATTTTGACATTGATTTGTTTTGAAAGCCATTCGGCTACTTCTATACTCATTTCAGCTTCTCTCCATAATCGATTCCATATATCTTCTATTAAGGATTCATTTTTTTTACTAATTATGTAATGGACCCCTCTACTACCAAATCGATAGGCTATTGCAGTAACATATTTCGTTTTTTTACCTACATTTTGAGAATCAGATCCGATGTGAATCTGAGCATAAGGGGATATTTTAAGTACATTTAAGGTGTGATTTAGAGGATCAATTCTCTTCCCATATATATCTTTAAACAATAGCATTACAAACTTTTTGATATTAGATTATTTCAGGCCAAAGGAAAGTTTCTTTTATTTCCATTTCTGAATTTAAAGATTTTTTAACGGGACAATTTATTGCAATTTTTTCTAGTATATTCTTATTCTTCTCTGATGTTGAAAAAGAAAGTATTACTGAAGCTTCAATTCTCAGAATTCTTCTAGGATTTTCTCCCATTATTTTTTTTATACTGATTGAACTTCCTTTCATATCAATCCCCATTTTTTCAGCTTTAATTCCCATAACTGTTAACATGCAAGAACCTAATGATGTTGCAACAATATCAGTTGGGGAGAAACCCTGACCCTTACCATGATTATCTAGTGGAGCATCTGTAATAACTTTTGCAGCAGAGTTAAGATGAGTACATTCAGTTCTTAAATCACCTTTATAGACTATTCTACTTGTCATATTTAAAAATAATTCAATTAAATTATATATTAATACTTTTGAATATGAATTTCAGAATAATCTTAAAGGTTATTTTATTTGTTTTGTCTTTATTGTGCTTTGCCGTAGTCTATCTAATGTATTCAAATCTTTCTTTTATAGATACACCCTATTTAATTTGGGGAATTATTTTATTGATTTTAGGCCTTTTGACTAAACGAAGAAAAAAACTGAATTAGTTTTTGATCCAGCCTCTTTGTCTCATTTCTTTTTTAACCTTTGGAGCTAGAATTAAAACAGCTAGCATATTTGGGATACACATCAAGGCAAACGCTAGGTCAATAATCCCAATTACAATATCTAATGTAACAATGGCTGAAACTACAATACTTGCTATATATATATAATTGTATAAATTCCCCAAGGAGGATTTTGTTAGAAAACCTAGACATTTAACCCCATAGTAAGAGTATGTTAAAAGAGTAGAAATGCCAAAAGAAAAAGCCATTATCATTAGAAGGATATCTCCAAAACCAAAGAAAAGTCTTCTAAAAGCTTCAAGTGTTAAGGAAATTCCATTTAAATCATTTTCAACATAGGCTCCACTTATTAAGACAATTAGCCCAGTAATTGTACAAACTAAAATGGTATCTAACAAAGGACCAAGCATAGCAACAAGTCCTTCATCTGTTCCTTTTTTCGTTTGGGATTGCCCATGATACATGGGGGCATTTCCTACTCCACTTTCATTAGAGAATACAGCTCTTCTGACACCTAGAACAACTAGTCCCCAGAACCCTCCAGCGTATATAGTTTTTAGGTTAAAAGCTTCTTGAAAAATTAAGATGAAAGTAGGAATGATTTTATCAAAGTTTAAAATTAAAATTAACACTCCCATCAACAGGTACAAAACCACCATAAATGGCACAAGATTTGAACTTACCCTAACGATTGATTTTAGCCCTCCAAATATTACAACTGCACTGATAATTGATAATAAAATTCCAAAAGCAAATTTCCAATTAAATGGATCAACAGTTGGGTATAAAGCCATTGGGTCAACTACATTTACAAAAGTTTCTGTTAATTGGTTAGCTGTAAAAGCTGGCAATACTCCAAATAATCCCGCTATAGAAAACCAAATAGCCATTGGTTTCCCCCATTTTTTTATTCCTAAAGACATATAATACATTGGTCCTCCTAATGGATTTTGTTTGTCGTCATAAGCTCTTAGATTAACTGATAAAGAGCATGAATAAAATTTAATTGTTGAACCAACTATAGCTGTTAACCACATCCAAACAAGAACACCTGGGCCTCCCATATGTATGGCTATTGCTACACCAGATATGTTGCCGAGCCCCACTGTAGCAGCTAATACAGCTGAAAGTGCCTGGAATCTAGAGATTCCAAATCCAGATTTTTCTTTTGAAAACAATAATTTAAAAGCACTTTTTATTTTAGATAATGGATAAGCACGAGAATGAATGGTTAAATATAATCCCCCTCCAATAACTATAAAAAGCATAATCCATTCAAGGGGAGCTATAAGTAAGCTTAAAAAAGCCTCAATTGTTTCAAAAAGGGAGTTCATTTTTAATTTCTAATTATTAAATTTAATAGATAAAACAGACAAATGAAACAAAATAGAAGAGAATGGTTAAAGTCTTCTTTAGGGATTGGCGGATTAATCTTAGCACCATCAACTTTTTTAAGTGCTAATGAGGTAAAACGGTTTAATCAACGGGAATATGGTTTGCCTATAAAGTTGAGTTCAAATGAAAATCCTTATGGTCCTTCAGAAAGAGTTCTTGAGAGAGTTACAAAAGCTTTTGATTTTGGATGCAGGTATCCCTACTCTTATGCTGATGATCTTGCAGAGATTCTTGCAAAAAAACATTCTGTTGATCCAGAAAGCATTATTATTACCGGTGGTTCTACAGAAGGATTAAGGATAACAGGTGTTACGTTTTCCAAAGGGGGAGGAGAAATAATTGCAGCCAAACCTACTTTTCTTGCCTTAATGGATTATGCTCAAAAGTGGGGAGCCAATATCAATTGGGTACCTGTTTCAAATAATATGGGATATGATTTGGATGAGGTTGAAAAGAGAGTTTCTAAAAAGACGAAATTAGTTTTTTTATGTAATCCAAATAATCCAACTGGAACAATTGTAGCTAAAGAAAAGCTAAAAGATTTTTGTAGTGTTGTAAGTAGGAAAACGATTTTATTTAGTGATGAAGCATACTATGAATTTGTTGAGGAACCCAACTATCCTTCAATGGTTGATTTAGTGAAAGAAGGTTCTAATGTAATAGTTTCAAAAACTTTTTCAAAAGTTTATGGAATGGCAGGACTTAGGATAGGATATTTAATAGCAAAACCTGATTTGGCAAAAAAAATCAGAAACAATGTTGTGGCCATGAGTAATGTTTTAGCTATAGAGGGAGCCAAAGAAGCTCTTGTTGACAAAGATTTTTTTGACTTTTCCATTAAAAAAACAAGGGAAGCAAAAGAGAGCATTTATAAAACTCTTGATCACATTGGATTGAAATATGTAAAGTCACACACAAATTTTATTTTCTTTAAATCGGGAATTGATATAAGAGAACTTGGGCCAAAAATGTTAGAAAAAGGGATTAGAATAGGACGCCCTTTTCCTCCTTTTTATGATTGGTGTAGAATAAGTACTGGAACATCCCAGGAGGTAAACAGGTTTATTTCATCAATGTTAGAGGTTTACAGCTAACTGAAGAATAATCAATTAGATAAATGATTTATTTAAAGAGTGTAAAGCAAGTTTTTTATTGATTGAATAATTTTATTCTTTAACAAGTATGTAAGTTGCTCTTACACCAGTCGCTAAGTTCCATTGGTTTGCAGTAACTAAATCTCCGTTTTCATTGTAGACACGGACTTCTGCAGTATTAGGCCCTGAACTTCCTTGATTCAGAGCAATAAAATCAATTTTATTAAATCCTGAAACCAAATTAAGATTTAGACCTACAAAGTTTTGAAAAAGGGTTACATCTGGAAAAAGTACTTCGTCATTATGAGTAATTTTTACCCTATCACCATCAGGCATTTCATGATCTCTAAAAATAATTCTTACACTGGAATCATTAAGTCTGAAATCACCTAGGTATTGATCTGTTGTAAAATTCCTAGGATTTTTGTCTTTTTCTTTCTTGTTAAGTTTTTTAGAGTAATAATCTCCCGGATTTAAAAAATTTTCTTGCCCTTGCAAATTTATAGGGGGATTAGTTAAATCATTTTTAGGGTCTGTCATGTCCAATGGTTTTTTTAAAAAATCTCCTTGGAGAAATTTATTTTCTTTAGTTGGACCCAAGAGACTTTTTGTCTTCTCATTAGGGGTTATCGGGAATTTCTTTTTTTCTTCTTTTGAATTTTCCTGACTCATAAGGTTTGTTGAGAGGAAAAAAATAACAGAAAAAATAAAAACCCTAGTAAAAGTCCTATGATTTAGCATTAGTAATTCTTTTTGAGTACAAACCTAGGTTGAAATCATTAAATGACCTTACTATTTAACATGTTTTTTAGAAAATAAAAGATTAATAATGTACATTAGAACCCAATAAATTTTTTGATATGCAGTTATCTACTCTTGATTGGTACATTCTCGCAGGGTTCTTTATTACGTTATTGTTAATTGGTTTTTGGGCATCAAAAAAAGCCGGTAAAAATGTTAATGAATTTTTTCTTTCTGGCAGGAATATGCCATGGTGGTTACTTGGGATTTCAATGGTTGCCACTACTTTTTCAGCAGACACACCAAATCTTGTAACGGACATTGTTAGGAACAATGGAGTTTCAGGGAACTGGGTTTGGTGGGCTTTTTTGTTAACAGGCATGCTTACTGTTTTTGTTTATGCAAAACTTTGGAGGAGGTCTGAAGTCTTAACTGATTTAGAGTTTTATGAATTAAGATATGGAGGTAAAGGAGCTGCTTTTTTGAGAGGTTTTAGAGCTGTTTATTTAGGTGTTTTTTTTAATATTATGATCATGGCTACGGTATGTCTTGCTGCCATAAAAATTGGCGGGGTGATGCTTGGTTTAGATCCCGAGGAAACTTTGATTATAGCATGTTCAGTTGCTGTTATATACAGCTCTATAGGTGGTTTAAAAAGTGTTATAATGACTGATTTTTTTCAATTTACACTAGCGATGTTGGCTACATTTTGGGCTGCGGCAGTGATTGTAAATCTTCCTCAGGTAGGAGGGCTAGATAATCTAATTAATCATCCAGATATTGTCCCAAAACTTGATTTAATTCCTGACATTTCAAATACAGAGTTATTTTTAACTATTTTTTTACTTCCTCTCGCACTTCAATGGTGGAGTGTTTGGTATCCTGGAGCAGAACCTGGAGGGGGAGGTTATGTAGCGCAAAGAATGCTTTCAGCAAAAAATGAAAATCATGCAGTTTGGGCCACTTTACTTTTTAATTTTATGCATTATGCCATTCGCCCATGGCCCTGGATTTTAGTTGCTCTTGCATCATTAATTGTATTTCCAAACTTAGATGATCTACAAATGGCATTCCCTGAAATAGAAGCAAATGTAATTGGACATGACCTAGCGTATCCTGCAATGATGACGTTACTGCCATCTGGTCTTTTAGGACTTTTATTAGCCTCCTTAGCAGCAGCTTTTATGTCTACTATAGCATCACATTTAAATTGGGGCTCATCTTATGTTGTCAATGATTTTTATAAAAGATTTTTACAACCTGATGCAACTGATCGTCAGATGGTTGGTTTGGGGAGATTAACTACAGTTATATTAATGATTCTTTCAGCTGGCCTAGCCCTTTTATTAAGTAATGCATTACAGGCATTTAATATTTTATTGCAGATTGGAGCAGGAACTGGACTTATTTTTATATTACGTTGGTTCTGGTACAGAATTAATGTTTATAGTGAAATTACTGCAATGATAGTATCTTTTGTTGTTGCACTTTACCTGCAAATCATTCATCCTAGATTAGGGTTTGAGGTTATATCATCTGAGCTGCAATTAATTATAGGTGTAAGTATCACTACACTAATTTGGGTTACTGTTACCTTGCTTACTCCAACTGAGGATGAAAAAACTTTGCAGGAATTTTATAGAAAAATACAACCTGGTGGGCCAGGGTGGAAAAAGGTTGTT
>JAYYYF010000016.1:0-13415 GCA_036340635.1 Bacteroidota bacterium
CTTTTATAATTTCTCCACCCCACGCATCAAAAGAACTTTTAAAATCTTCTTTAAAGATAGCATCAGTGAATGTGTAGTTAAAATGAATTGGGATTTGTAATTTATCAGAGTTAGATAAATTATAACTTACACTTATTTCCATGCCTTTTACATTTGCTTTTCCAGCATTGTATAATTCATTGGTTCCAGATCCGCCGATAGCCGCTAAATCAGAACCAAGCAAATTGGAATAATTACTCACATACCCAACTATTTCACCCTCAAGTCTTATTGATTTTTTTCTGAAACCAACTTCATAGTTTATACTTTTTTCAGGATTTGTTTCTGGTTTATCTCCTGGAGGAGAAAATCCTTTATGGATACCAACAAAAGTATTTGATGACGAATTGATTTTATAAAGTAATCCAAAACCTGGAATTAATGAATTAATGACGTTTTCTCTTGAAGACAAATCAGTTCCTTTTCTGTCAAAGTCAGATTTACCATAATCATCTCTTCGACCCTTAATATGTTCATTTCTTAATCCTAGGTTTAATATTAATTTTTTTATTTCAATTTTATAGTTTATGTAACTAGCTAATGCTTTTGAATATTGAATTCTATTACTATTGCTTCCTGGCGTTCCCACATTGTTCAGAAGCATTATGCCATTTAATATTTGATATTTATCTTCCCATTGAAATCTATCCATTTCATCATAATGATACCGAACACTTAAACTTAAATGATGTTTTATGTTATTGTTTTGAAATGAATTATTAATAACAGACTGTATTCCTTTAGATAAATAAGTTCTGTTATTAGCCCTAACAATTAAACTTTCTTCGTTGCTATCAATTGTCCCCTTAATTATATTGAATGCTTCAGTTGCAGCATCTGTAAACAATGAAGAAATGCCAAACTTATTTCCACTATTATCTATAACACTTTGAAGTTTATACCAATTTCTTTGAAAATTGTTTTTGTAAATACTTGTAGAAATATTTAATCCATTATTAAATTCAAGATAATTTTTTATTGATATCCTTTCTTGCTCTGCTTTCATGTTATCAACTTGCGAACCTTGATATCTTAAATATGGATTTTTGTTGAAATCTTCATCAGATAGTCCCAAGTATGTCTCATTTGAATTTTCGTTTGTTTCTCCTATTGTAATTATGGTTTCGTGATAAATGCTTGAATTATTATTGCTTTTATATTTAATTTTTAAATTATAATCTTTTTTATCAAAACCTGTGTTTTTATTGTTTTCTAGTTTTTTAAAACCATTTGAGCCATAATTAAAACCCTCTATCATAATTCCTAAATTTTTATGACTTGTGCCTATGTGTCCATGGAAATTTCTAAAATTATTTGTTCCTCCAATGAGCTTTACAGAACCTTTTAATTTTTCTGGTATAGGAGTAGAAATAAAATTAATAGCACCTCCGGTTGTCAAAGGCCCAAATTTTATTTGACTGGAACCTTTTAGTATTTCTACAGAATTCATTCGTCCAACAGTAGGAAAATAGTATGCTGATGGGGCTGAATATGGGGCAGGAGCCATTAGTATACCATCTTCCATAATGGTTATTTTAGAACTTCTTTCCAATCCAGTACCTCTTAATCCTATATTTGGTCTTAATCCATATCCATCTTCTTCTTGAAAATTAATTCCTGGAATTTTAGATAATATTTCATTTATGTTTGTGTAATTAAATTTCTCAAGTTCTTTTGCAGATATATTGTGCGCTGATCCAATAGTTTCTCTTTTTCCAACTTCACCATTAATTAACGAAAAACTTTCAATCAGAAGTTCTGGAAGATTAATTATATTATCTTCCATAATAAGATCAAATTTTATTTGGTTGTTATTTAGAGTGATGAATTTTTTTATCACTTTGAAGTTTTCTTTGTAAATAACTAATTCATAACTTCCTTTACTAATATTATTAATCATGAACTCCCCTTTATTATTGGTCTTAGTTTTTAAGGAGGTGTTGTTTATCCTAACATCAATATTACTTACCGGTTTATATGTTTCTGCATCTATTATTAATCCAGATATTTTTCCTGTTTGAGCTGAAACATTAAAACAAAAAGCAGTAAGGATAATAATAAATATAATTTTAAGGTTCATTTTATTTAGATTTATTTTAAATAGCCGCACAAATTTATTCTAGTTTAGACTAAATCCAAATAAAAAACCCAATAAAATTATTGGGTTTTTTTATCATCAATTTAACTGTTTTATAAATTGAAACTATAAATGTAACTTGATTTGCTATTCGAAAGTTCTCAAACCCTCATTAGGTTGATAATCATACACAAATGAATAATATTGAGATTTATCTGTAAAAGCATTAGGGCTTTCGGGAGAATCTTTATAATAACTATAAATAATCATTTTGGCATACTTTCCATCATGTGTTTTAATAATCAGCACTTTATATGGCATTGGAGATATTAGATATTTCAAGGGGTCATATATATACCATCCTTTTTCACTTCCTCTAGGAATAGCGGTGTCGCTTTGTGAATCTTGTTGAAATAAACTTTCATCAGGAGCTTCTTTAGTACCTGAATATGAACCTGTTGCTATATGCGCAGCACCAATTCCAGTTCGTTCGGGCTCTTCAGACCCACTTTTAAATCCCCCATTGATTAGAATATCTGTTGCTCTAAATGCTACATCCCAATCATCTCCTGATACTGTGTCTTGTTTAGAAAAACTAAACTTAACATATTTACCAGCTGGTGGTTCATTTTGAGCTGAAGTTGTGGGAGCATGTAAATTATCTATAACCATACCAACAACTGGCAATAAAACTTTATCTTCTTTGCATGCAAACAATAAAATTATAATTGACAATATGGATATGTTTCTCATGATTTTTTTAATTTTTTTTGCCAAAAATATTTCTTGTTTAGAACAATTCCAAATAAAAGTTAAAAATTTATTTTAAGTTTTATATATAATTTTCTGCCTGGTAAATTGCTGATGTTTTCAACGTCTTTGTAGTTGAAAACATTATCAATACCAAGTTGAATTTTGTAATGATTATATATTTCTTTGAGTAATGATAAATTAATTAGAAGGTAATCACTAATAAAAACATCATAATCATCTAAATAGGCATTATTATTCGTATCCGAGTTACCAAACTTTCCTCTGTAAAGTATTCTCAGCGATGATTGCGTTTTCCATTTATTGTAATTATAATTTATTCTAACATTGCTCATGTGACGTGATTTATTATACAATCCATAATAATCTGTTTCATCTAATTGATAAGACTGAAGTGTTTTTTTATCCATTCCATAAACTTCACCATTTTTGAATTTAGATTCTACATCGCTATCTTTTGCATATAATAGTTGATAACCTCCAGATATATTTATTCCATTACTAAAACCATGTTCAGCTTTAATCTCAACCCCTTGAGTGTATGCATTATTTACGTTATAATAACTAAATATATTTTGTCCTGATACTTTTCTTGCTATAATTCTTGTTTCAATCAAATCTTTTATTGCATTTCTAAAAAAATTAATATTGATGGGGGTGGATGGAATTATAAAATATTGGATCCCAACGTTATAGCTTATTGAATTTTCTGCTCTTAGTTTCTTTGAGTAATCTATATCATATTTATTATTTAATTCTCCATTTGATTCCATTTGATTTATTTTTTCTTCCGCTATATTGTATCCCAATACTGAATATCCTACAGAAGAATTAGTAAAATCAAGATATAATTGTCTAAAATCGGGAGCTTTAAAGCCATAGCCTATAGAACTTTTCAGTATTAGTTTATCATTAATTTTCTGAAATATTGCCGCTTTTGGGCTAATTTGCGAATTATAAACATTGTGCCTATCAAACCTATTACCAACGATAATGTTGGTTAAATTTGAAGGATTCCAATCATACTGCATATATAAAAATTGAGAATGATATTTGTGGGTGCTAGAGAATTCAGTTCTGTTTAATTTTTCAAAAGTATTGCCTATACCTATAATTAAATTATTTACATTATCAATTTTATATTTAATTTGTAATTCAGGTCTTAGAAAATATTGATTAAAAAATACTGAGCTATAAAGGCCGCCAGTTGTTTGATTCAGATATTCATTTGTTTTATATCTTGAATTATAAAATTCAAAATTTGCTTCTAGATTATCAGATATTTGATTGGTATATTTTACTTTAATATTCCATTCATCAATTTTACTATTTCCATATAGAACTTCATTGAGAACTAGAGATGTTTTTTCCTGATTTTGATTGTAAATCCTAAAGCTTGTTTCAACACGAGACTTATTTGATAGCTTATAATGGATTTTGATGCTATTAGTTAGATTGTTATATGGGTTTACGGTTTTTAATCGATCAGATTTTATCAAATCATACCCTATACTATTAATTGCATTTATAAAACCTGATACAGAGAACTTATTTTTTTTGTATTCTAAATTTATTATTCCATCGTGTGTGTTAAATGATCCATACCGATAACTAAATTCTTTAGAAAAACCATTTTTTAAATTTTTATTAGTAATAATATTAATGATTCCACCTAGAGCTTCTGATCCATATAAACTTGAAGATGCTCCTTTAACAATTTCAATTTGTTTTATATTTCCAACACTAATTCTATTAAGATCTAATGTTCCAGAAGATCTTCCAATAAGAGGTGAACCATCAATCATAATCAAGATATAATCAGAGTCAATTCCTTGCATTTGAATTCCTTCACCACCAATGAAATTAGGCACAGTAATTAATCCAGTATTTTCAATTAGTATTTCACTAAGCCTAGAAGATCCAGATAGCTCAATTTCATTTTTTTTAATTATTGTTGTGGGTAAAGGGATTGAACTTAATTGTCTTTTTGTTTTGGTTGCAGAGAAAATGACAGGTTTTAATTCATATGTTTTTAGGGTATCAATATTTTGTGCTATACTAGTGTTGCTTTGAAAAATAAAAAATATAAGAACAAGGAGATAAGCAAAATTATTTCTTTTCATTGGGCGTATATATTATAGAAAAAATTTGATTAATTTGTTTTAAAAAATTTTTGATGTGAATATAATAAATTTAATTTCTGGTCCAAGAAATTTGTCTACAGCTTTGATGTATTCTTTTGCACAAAGACCAGATACGATTGTAATAGATGAACCTTTTTATGCTCATTATCTTATAAGCACTAACATAGATCATCCATCTAGAGAAGAAACCATTACTTCTATGCCATCAGATATAAATGAAGTTTTAGAGTTTATTGATAGTAAAAAAAATTATGAAATCGTTTTTTTAAAAAACATGGCTCATCATCATATGAATATGGATTTGTCTTTATTAAAAAAAATGACAAATTTATTTTTGATAAGAAACCCTAAGCAGCTGATTGCATCCTTTGCTCAGGTAATTCCTAATCCAACCATGAAAGATATTGGTCTTAAAAAATCATGGGAACTTTTTGAATATGTTTCTAAAATTCAAAACAATAATCCAATAGTATTAGATTCTGCTGAAATACTAAATAATCCAGAAAAATTACTATCAAAGTTATGTGGCTTGCTCAAGATTGATTTTTATAAGGACATGTTATCTTGGCCTAAGGGAGGCATAAAGGAAGATGGAGTTTGGGCAAAACATTGGTATAAGAATGTTCATAACTCTACAGGATTTACTAGACAGAAAACCAGCAATAGAGAATTACCAAAGAATTGTGAACAACTCTATTTTGATGCATTAAAATATTATGATAAATTGTCATTAAATTCAATTCTAATTTAGACATATGTTACAAGAATTTAATTCAAGGAATAAAGACATTATGATATACGTAGGGGACAGGCTCTACAAAAGAGAAGAAGCAAAAATTTCTGTTTTTGATAGCACTGTTCAAAATGGAGATGCGGTGTGGGAGGGACTAAGAGTTTATCCTGAAGGTATTGTATGTTTGAATAAACATCTTACTAGATTACATGAAGGAGCTAAAGCATTGGCTTATGAAGGGGTTCCTTCAAAAAAAATGATAAAACAAGCAATCAAAGAAACCTTAGAGGCTAATGGAATGAATAATGATACTCATATACGATTAACTTTATCTCGTGGAGAAAAAATTACATCGGGGATGGATGCTAGATTAAATAAGAAAGGATGTTGTTTAATAGTTCTAGCTGAATGGAAAAAGAAAGTTTATGATCCTTCAAAAGGTATCAAAACAATAAGCACTTCTATTAGAAGAAGTATTCCTCAATTTCTTGACTCCAAAATTCACCATAATAATATGTTAAGTTTAGTGATAGCAAAAATTCAAGCAAATATTTCTGGTATGGATGCAGCTATTATGCTTGATGATAGAGGCTTTGTTGCAGAATTGAATGACACTAATTTATTTATGATAAAAAATAACGAAGTTTTTACTCCTTACGCTAACGCTTGCTTACCAGGAATTACTAGAGGGACTATAATTTCATTGTTGCAAGAAAACAATATACCGATTTATGAACGGGATTTATCTTTAACGGAATTTATAAATGCTGATATTGTTTTTGCTACAGGCACTAACGGGGAGATGACTCCAGTTCATGAAATAGATTCTAGAAAAATTCAAGGTGATGATTCTTTGTTTTTAAAAATACAGAAACTTTTTGAAAAAAAAATACCAACTCTTTGTGAACCTATTTAGTGTTGGTTTTTAGAAAATAATCCCAAATTACTATTCCAATTGATACAGCTACATTAATAGAATGTTTGGTTCCGAATTGGGGAATTTCAAGAGACAAATCTGCGTATTTTAAAATATTATCACTAATACCAAACACTTCATTACCAAAAACAAAACAATATTTTTCATTGATTTCAGGCACAAAGTTATTTAATTGAAGACTCTTATTTGTTTGTTCAATGAGTATAATCTTCCAGTTTTCTTTTTTGAGTTTTTTAATAACCTCTTGAATATTTTTTTGGTGTTTCCACTCCACAGTTTCAGTTGCCCCTAGAGCAGTTTTGTTAATTTCTCTATGTGGAGGTTGTCCTGTAAATCCAGTTAAATATATTTTTTCTATTAAAAAAGCATCAGCTGTTCTAAAGCAAGAACCAACATTGTTTAAGCTTCTAAGGTTATCTAAAACAATACAAACCGGTAATTTTTTAATGGATTTGAATTTTTTGATAGATAATCTTTTTAAATCTTCATTTTTTGTTTTTTTCATTGAACCATAACGATAAACCATTAGTCGTATTTGATGATAGATTTGCTATGTTTAGATTTATTACTTACAAGTTTTAAAAAATATAATCCATTATCTAAGTGACCGGTATTGTATCTAATGTTGTGTTTGCCACCAGAAAGTTTTTTGTTAATAACTTCTTTTATTACTCTGCCATTTGTATCAATAATATGTAAAACGACAGGACCTTCATCAATTTCAAATTCTATGTTAATCCATCTTTTAAATGGATTAGGATAAACCGTTAATTTGTTTGAGTTCTTGATTTCAGTATTTGAACCTGTTGTGGCTCCTATAAGAACAGGAACGTATTCAAAATTTTCATATAACAGAGCTTTTATGATGGATTCTTCAACCCCAAACCAATCCATCAGGACAGATCCATACACAGATCTAAAATCATGTTCCCACTCAATGTTATCTATTACAGCTAGAGAAGGCATGTTTCCAATATATTCTGGGTTTACATATGGGCTAATAAAAAACATAGGGCCACCTTCTCCATGATCTGTTCCATATGATTTGTTTTGAAAAACTCTTCTTCCAAATTCAGAATATGTCATAGTTAAAATTTTGTTTTCTAGTCCTCTGCTTATAATATCATTTTGAAATGCTGCGACGGACTCAGAAAGTGCTTTTAAAAGATTAGAGTGGTTTCCTTCTTCTGGATTTCCATTGACTACTTGATTATCATGTGTATCAAACCCACCTATTCTGGCAACATAAATTTTGGTTTTCATACCGCCACCTATTAACTGAGCTGCAATTTTAAGTTGTTGAGCTAAATCATGTTCAGGGTAATTTATACTGCTATTTCCTCCTAAATTTGCAGCCAATTCCACTCTATCCAAATAATCATTTGTAAGTTTTGACGCCTTTCTAATATATTCAAGTTCATGTCCATATGGTGTTGGTGGAACCGTTCCGTCTCCTTCTTTTATTTCAATAAAATTATCTAAGTTTTTTACAGCAATACCCATATTAATCATAGGCCCTTGACATGTATTTGAAGTTACTCTTCCAATAGTTAGAGCCAAAGGATCTAGAAATTCTGAATTCGGATAATTGTCCGGATACTCAGGATGATCTATACTCAATTGTCGACCAAGCCAACCACTAGTTACGTATTCATTAGCAGAAGATCCTGAATTCCAAATATCAGTCGATCTAAAATGTGATTTGTTAGGGTTTGGATACCCCACATTTCTCACAAATGTTAATTTGTTTTCATTAAATAAATTTTTAAAATTTTCCATCTGAGGATGTAATCCAGTGTTATTGTTTATTTTATGAAACCTATTTTCTGGTATCATTAAATCAGGTCTTCTCATCGGTTTGGAGACTCCACCTGTACCATCCCACATTAAAATGTCATATTGATCTAAAGGCATGATGGTATTTATTCCATCATTTCCTCCATCTAAAAAAATTAATACTAAAACCCTATCAGATTGATCCGATCCATTAACTAGCTGTTTTAAATTTTCCGATTCAGCTATCGCACTTATAGGCATTCCTCCAACCATCATTGGAATAGTTGTAACAGGAATTGATCTTTTAATAAATTCTCTTCTTTTCATGTTAACTTAAATGGTATTCTGGACTTTTAAACATTTCTTTTATCAAATCTTTTAGCTTTTTATTGATAGCGTCTTTTTTAGATGGTGTAGGATCGTTGATATAATCGTTATACTCATCTTCCCACATATTAGGATTGTTTCCAATAACTATGTTTTTAAAATCTTCTTTTTGAGTATTAGTGATTTCAGAATAGACTGGAAATAACCATTTACAAAATAATTCTATTATATAAGTAATATTTTCTGGTTGTGAAATTTCATCGAGAAGTTCAATTGGTTCGCTAGTTATCCTAAGATTATTGGATATAAGCATCCCATTGTTTGAAAGGTAAGCGCTTACATCTTTTGTTCTAAGAGGAAGTGTGACAGCATTAATCCATAATTCGTGAAAAAGTGGGGTTTGATAATATGCCGGCCACCCAGCTACATTAGGGCTATTAATTATGTCTTGAGATTGATTCCTAAGATCACCACTTCTTTTTTTCCAGAAAATATATTGATCTTTTATATCGAAAGAAGAATAATCCGAGAGAGGCACTTGTCTTAACAAACCAATATTATAATCTATTGGAGATTTTATCAAAGCTCCCCTTGTATGAATTTCATAAAAATGTTTACTACGCAGAAGTTTATTGAGTACAGGTTTAATTTCATAGTTTTCCTGTCTTAATAACTGAGCTAATGGTTTTATAACTTTTATAGACACTTCTTCATCAATGACATAATATATAAACCAACGATATAACTTTTCACATATATATTCTGAAGCTCTTTCTTGATTAAAAATCATGTCGACTAAATCTTCATGTTCTTGTTCTCCATTATTTGAGATCACATGATTATTAAATTTAGATGAAAAAGCTTTTGAATTAGTGTCATGTCTTGAAAGAGTAAATTTTTGTCTTTCAGCTCCAGAGACATTACGTTCTACTTCCCAACCTGTTAACACTTCTGAAGCTGCTATTATATCATCCTCAGTATAATATGTATAACTATTTAATCCATCTATAGGTCCTTTCCCTATTGTAAACAGTTCAAATAATTCTCTTGCATAATTTTCATTTGGAGCTTCTTTAGTATTGTATTGACCACTAAGATATACAAGGATTGCAGGGTCTATGTTGATTAGTTTAACTAGGCTTTTGAAATTTCCTAAATAGTTTTTTCTTAGTTTATTATGAAACCAATAAAAGTATCGAGCATCACCTACTACATCCGCTTCTGCCGCAAAATGATTTTGCCAAAACAGCACCATTTTTTCTCTAATTGAAAATGGTAGAGTTGAAGTTCCGTTGTGTGGTTGATTTAGCATTAAACTGATACGCCAAGCGGCATAAGATAATCGTCTTTTACTATCGTCGTGTTTTTTTGTTGCATTCACCCACGTTTGACCTAGCGCAACTTCATTATCTTCGTTATCGTTATAATTAATGGGAGGTTCAGGAATGTATTCTGAAGTATCTAATAATTTATCTACACTAGTTGACATTCCTAAATTAACAGACTCATAAACTTCAGCTAATTTAGGACCAAATGTTGTCCTTCTTAATAAATGAGCTGCTGTTTCAAAGTCCCAAACGCCATTATATTCTTCGTCTATGTGTGCAATAGGAAAACTAAAATCTGGTATTTTTTGGTTCGCGTGTTTTAAAACTTTATCTCTTTTTACTGAAGACTTTTTTTTTTCAATTACTTTTCCCATATTTATTTATACGATAAGTTATAGGGTCTGTTGCATTAACCACTCTCTACTAAAGTTAAATGATTATGCCAATTAATGAAAATAAAATAAAAGTTACTCCTTTAATGAAACAATATAATGCTATTAAGAAGGAACATCCTAAAGCATTATTGCTTTTTAGAGTTGGTGATTTTTATGAAACTTTTGGGGAAGATGCAATAAAAGCAAGTAAAACTCTAGAAATTGTATTAACCAAAAGAGCTAATGGAGCAGCTTCTCATATTGAATTGGCTGGATTTCCTTATCATGCTCTTGACAACTATCTTCCTAAATTGATTAGGGCTGGGTATAGAGTGGCGGTTTGTGATCAACTTGAAGACCCTAAGAAAACTAAGGGCATAGTGAAGAGAGGTGTAACTGAACTAGTTACACCGGGGCTTTCTTTAAGTGATAATATTTTAGAAGCAAAAAAAAATAACTACTTAGCTTCTTTGTCAAGAGAAGGTGATGTTTTTGGAATATCTTTACTCGACATTTCTACTGGTGAATTTGTTTTATCAAGAGGGGACATAGAATTAATAGAAAAGATTTTATATAGCTTTAATCCTTCTGAAATTATTTGTTCTAAATCTGAGAAAGAATATTTTAGCACACTTTTTGAATCAAAAAGCATCTATTATTTAGATGATTGGATTTATAAAATTGGTTATGCTTACGATAAGTTAACTTCTTTTTTTAAAGTTCAAAACTTAAAAGGTTTTGGTATCGAAGAATTAAAAGAAGGAATTATTTCAGCTGCTTCTATTTTGTTTTATCTTGAAAACACTGAACATTTAGAGCTTGGACATATATCTGCCATTTCTAGAATAGAAAATGATAATTATATGTGGTTAGATCGGTTTACCATAAATAATCTGGAAATCGTCAAGCCTTTAAATGAAAAATCTTCTTCTTTATTTGATATTATCAATACTACAGTTACCCCTATGGGATCTAGGTTATTGAATAGGTGGTTAATCCTTCCTTTGTTAAATAAAAAAAAGATCAACATAAGGCAAGACTTTGTGCAGGTTTTTTTAGAAAATAATGTATTACTAACGAATATTAGAAACACCTTAAAAAACATTTATGATATTGAAAGAATTATTTCAAAAGTTTCCGTTAGAAGAGTTAATCCTAAAGAACTAATTCAGTTAAAATATTCATTAATTAATATTTCGGAAATAAAATTATTATTAAAACACAGTAAGAAAAATTTTTTAGTTGCTTTTAATAAAGAAATAGATGCGTGTTCAGAGGTTTCCGAAATTATTGAAAAAAATTTAAGAGAAGATGCTCCATTTGGAATCAACCAGGGGAGAATATTTCTTGATGGTGTAAATGAAGAACTGGATGAATTAAGAAAAATTTCCACTTCTGGAAAAGACTATCTTCTTAGAATTCAAAATAGAGAAATTAAAAATACAGGAATTTCATCACTAAAAATTGCTTATAATAAGGTGTTTGGTTATTATCTCGAAGTTACTAATGCCCATAAAGAAAAAGTTCCAGAAAATTGGATAAGAAAACAAACATTGGTTAATGCAGAGAGATATGTAACAGAAGACTTGAAAGTATATGAAGAAAAAATATTAAATGCAGAAGAGAAGATTATTTCTTTAGAATATGAATTATATCAACAACTTCTTAATAAAATTGTTAAATACGTTATAAAAATTCAATCAACTTCTAAGAAAATTGCTTTTATTGATTGTGTTCATTCTTTTGCTGATTTAGCTTTTTCATCCAATTTTTGCCGACCTGTCATTACCAAGCAGTATAATTTAGATATTAAAAAAGGACGTCATATCATCATTGAAAAATTATTTCCTCCTGAACAAGTATATATTCCCAATGATATTTACTTAGATAATAAAACACAACAAATTATCATTATAACAGGCCCAAATATGGCTGGGAAATCGGCTCTTATTAGGCAAACAGCACTGATTGTTATTATGGCACAAATTGGAGCATTTGTACCTGCTGCATCAGCTAAGATTGGAATAATAGATAAAATTTTTACTAGAGTTGGTGCTTCTGATAATATTGCTCAAGGCGAATCAACCTTTATGGTTGAAATGACTGAAACAGCAAGCATCATGAATAATCTCAGTAACAGAAGCTTAATTCTTATGGATGAAATAGGCAGAGGAACTAGTACATATGATGGAATTTCAATAGCATGGTCTATAGTAGAATTTTTACATAACCATCCTAATTATAAACCCCTCACATTATTTGCTACTCATTATCATGAGCTTAACGAACTTTCCATTCAACTGAATAGAGTTAAAAACTTTAACGTGGCAGTTAAGGAAATAAATGACGAAATACTTTTTTTAAGGAAATTAGTTCCTGGAGGCACAGAGCATAGTTTTGGAATTAATGTAGCTCAATTAGCTGGGATGCCGAATCAAATATTAATCAGATCATATGAAATTTTGAAATTGCTTGAAAAAAAGTCTATTAAAAATAAAAAACAAACTAAAATTGGAAAAAAACTTAAATCAATTAAACAGTTAAAAATTTTCCAATCAGACCCTAAAGTTGAGAAATGTTTAAAATTTTTAAAAGAGATTAATATTGATAAGATTAGTCCTTTACAAGCTCTCTTAAAATTGAATCAAATTCTAGATATTTTAAATCGTGAGAAATAAATAATTTTATAAAATAATTTAAATTTGCTATCCTTAAAAAATTATAAGCGAGATTAGCTCAGTTGGTAGAGCACAACCTTGCCAAGGTTGGGGTCGTGGGTTCGAATCCCATATCTCGCTCAGATTGAACAATCTGTTGCCCGGGTGGTGGAATTGGTAGACACGCAGGACTTAAAATCCTGTGGACCTTAAAGTCCGTGTGGGTTCAAGTCCCACTCCGGGTACTAAATG
>JAYYYF010000017.1:0-109702 GCA_036340635.1 Bacteroidota bacterium
TCATGGCGCTCTATACAATGAAATGGCCAAAGATATAAATCTGGCCATCGAATATTTAGAGGTTATTAAAGAATATCAAAATGTATCTATTGTCTATTTGCCTTCAGGGGCCAGTACAATAATAGATCTTTTTAAATCAAATAATTACGAGGTTTGGAGAGAAGGATTTGTAGACAGAAGATATGAAAATGATTATAGCCTATTAGATAGATCATTAAAAGGCTCTGTTTTTTCAAATATTTCAGAGATAAAAAATCAAATTTCAGAATTTTTTAAAGGTGAGGTAACTACGATAACTGGAGATAAAATTTCATTGGAAATAGATACTGTTTGTCTTCATGGCGACACATCAAACGCCAGTCTTTATGTGAAAGAATTGCATGCAATGATTATTAAAAAAGGTAGAAATGGAGAATGAACTTTTATTTCTCCCATATGGATCAAGAGGATTGATTATAAAATTTGAAAAACCATCTATTTCTCAAATTGAGGTTCTTTCTCGTTCTTTTTTTAGAGATTATGTAGCCAGACTTTTTAAAACAGATGTGCAAGATTTATTGTTAACTAGTGATTCTCTAACAATTTTTTTTAAAGAATCTCCTAGTATAAACGCAATTAAGAAAAATCTCTTAAATGCTTATGATATATCATTATCTAAAAGCATCGATTTTGAATATAAACATTGGGAAATACCTGTTTGTTTTGAGAATAATTTCTCATCAGATTTGCTAAAATATTTTAATGATGACGAATCAAAAACAAAAGACTATATAAAAAGAATTTGTGAGTTAGAAATGATAGTTCAGTTCTATGGATTTTTACCTGGTTTTTGTTACTTGATAGGGTTGCCAAAATCTATGCAACTAAAGAGAAAACCAGAGCCAAATCTTAAAGTGCCAAAAGGATCATTAGCCGTTGGCGGTGGTTATGCTGGTATTTATCCTCAAAATAGTCCAGGAGGATGGCATTTGATTGGAATTACACCAACTATTTTCTTTGACCCTAAAAGATATCCTAATTGTTTTGCATCTGTTGGAGATAAATTTTCATTTAGCCAAATTTCTATAGATGATTATGAGAAGGCATTAAAACAAAATTCAATAAATAAATTGCCATCATTTAATATTTGTAATGTCAAAGATTAAAATTATAGAACCAGGGTTTTTTTCAACTATTCAAGATCATGGAAGAATAGGCTTCAGGCATAAAGGAGTTCCTTTGTCTGGTCCAATGGATACTAAGGGATTTGAATTTGCTCATAAGTTAGTCGGAAATGATTATCAGAAGAGTTTGATAGAAGCCACTTTAAAAGGTCCCACATTACTTATCGAAGGGAAAACTACATTGGCCTATAGTGGCGCGCCAATGGATGTTTATCTAAACAAAGATAAAATGCTTATTAATAAACCTTTTGAATGTAATTTGGGGGATATAGTTAGATTCGGTAATTGCCTTTCAGGTGTTCGAACATATATTTCCTTCAGAGGTGGTTTGAAAGTTTCATCAGTTTTAGGAAGTAGTTCATATTACTATCCTGTTACAAATAAAAAGATTTTAGAAAAGGGTAATGAGTTTTGTATCGATAGCAAGTCTGAAAATATTAATTATGATTTGAATGATATAACTGAGGACTACTACTTTAAAGATAATTTAAATGTATCAAAAGGCCCAGATTGGAGTATTATTCCTTCAGATATTAAGGAGCGTTTATTCAAAAATTCTTTTGACATAGGTATTAATGATCGAATGGGATATCATTTGGAAGGAGATGATAAATTAAAAAACAGAATACATCTTGAAAGCTCCGCCATATTTCCAGGCACTGTTCAGTTAACACCAAAAGGAATTTTATTGGTTTCAATGGCAGACGGTCAGGTTACTGGGGGATATCCAAGGGTATTAATTTTAGATAAATCTTCTATTGCTGTTTTAGCACAGAAAAGAAGAGGAGAAAAAATTAAGTTTGAATCGAATCACTTGCGAAAATAAATTTCATTAAAGGGGATCCTGAACCTTTGGCCATAAACACCTTTTTTAGATCTTATCCCGCAACTAATAATCATATTTATTTCTGAACTACTAGGAAGCTTTAATATTTTTTTTACTCTAAGCGAATCAAAACCTTCCATAGGACAAGTATCATAACCCTTTGCAGCCATACTTATCATAAAGTTTTCAGCAGCAAGTGCACTGCTTTTATGAGCCACAACTCTTAAGTCAGATTTACGAACTTGTCTATATATTGGACGAAAGAGACCAGTAATAAAAGCAATTATATATCTTAAAAAACCAAAAATCCCAAAAAAATCAGAATAAATAGCAGGTATTAATTTTTTATAATAATTGATGGCCATTTTATTACGCCTTTTAAAATCCTCACTTTTATTTAAAGAGGTAGATTTTATAAAATCAGCATTTGCATTGGCTCTTTTTCTCCAAAGATCTTTTCTTATAACAACTACTATAAGTTGTTTGGATGTTCTTGCCGCTGGTTGGTTAAAACAGGATTTTGATAATTCGTCAATAATTTTTTTATTAATCACATGATAAAACTGCCAAAGTTGAAGGTTACTACTATTTGGAGCTAATGTTGCCTGCTCAATACATTGTTTTACAATTTTTTCATCAATCTCAAGGTCCGGATCATAATGGCGGATTGATCGTCTGTAGTTTATTGCTTCACTAACCTTTTTTTCAGACTTCACAAACGATTAATTAAAAATTTTAAAAAGGACAATGATTTTGGATATGGAGCATACCTTTGAGGTAAATCAAATAAGAATGAACGTTTAACAACAGGTTTATAGTGTGAGAAAATCTTAAAACTATATTTACCATGATATTCCCCCATCCCACTGTTTCCAACTCCACCAAAGGGAAGGTTATCATTAGCAAAATGTACTATTGCATCATTTAATACTCCACCCCCAAAAGAATATCTTTTAAACATATTATTTATAAATTTCCTTTTCTTTGAGAAGATGTAGAAAGCAAGTGGTTTTTCACGTCCTTGAAGAATCTCATGTACATCTTCTTCTGAATCAAAACCTATAATTGGTAAAATTGGGCCAAAAATTTCTTCCTGCATCAGATTACTTTCAATTGAAGGTTCATCTACAAGTGTTGGACTGAAGTATAATTCCTTTTCATTTTCAATACCACCGTGTAAAATTTTTTGTTTATTAAGTAAAGATTTTAATTTCTCAAAATGCTTTTTATGAATAATTCTTCCATAATCTGGTGATTTAATTGGATTTTTTCCAAAAGCAGATTTTATTTGGTGAATTAAATTGTCAACCAAAATGGATTTAATGCTATTATGCACAAGTAAATAATCAGGGGCTATACAGGTTTGCCCACAATTTATGTATTTACTCCAAATAATTCTCTTAGCAGTTTTCTTTATTGGTATTGTCTCATCAACTATACACGGACTTTTCCCTCCGAGTTCTAAAGTAGTAGGTGTTAAGTATTCAGCAGCAGCTTTTGCTACAATTTTCCCAACAGCTGTACTTCCAGTATAAAAAATGTAGTCCCATCTTTTTTCTAAAAGCTTTGATGCTACTGATGAGTCACCTTGAACAACACTTACATGCGAAGAATCAAATACAGAATTAACTATTTCAGCTACTATTAAACTAGTGTTTTGCGATGATTCAGAGGGTTTTAAAAGCACTGTATTTCCTGCTGCTACAGCACCTATTAGAGGAGTCATAGCTAATTGAAAAGGGTAATTCCAAGGAGTTATGATTAACACATTCCCATATGGTTCTGGAAGTATATAGTCACGTGAAGGGAAGTTTAAAAGACTACTCTTTACCCTTTTAGGTTTGCTCCAAACAGGAAGCATTCTGATCATTTTTTTAATCTCTTTTTCAACCAAAATAGTTTCAGTAGTTAGGGATTCGAATCCTGATTTACGAAGATCTTGATAGAGTGCATTATGAATTCTTTTTTCATTGGCCCTTATAGTAGTTAAGAATTTTTTTAATAGATCTCTTCTGTATTTTATTGGCAGTGTTTTCTGTTTAGAAAAAAAAGACCTTTGATTCCTATAAATTTTTTCTAAGAAATTATCCGGAGGATTTATTTGCATTGATTGTTAGAAGTTTAAATATTTATAAAAATAGATCACTTTTACAATATTAATAGAAGTATTTAAATAAAATAACATTATACTAATTTTTCTAAAATATTTTTGTAACTGAATGTCTTATTAACAGCTGTTTAACTATTTGATAATCAATATTTTAAATATTTTAATTTTGTTTTGAATATAATACTTGAATTTTCAATAATATTTATAATTCATTTTCACCATTTAATTTCGTCCTAAATATTTTTGATGTCGCTTAATAAATATAGTCGAACAGTTACCCAAGATCCAACTCAACCTGCTGCTCAAGCAATGCTTCATGCCATAGGTTTAACAGAAGAAGATTTTAAAAAACCCTTTATTGGAATAGCAAGTACAGGATACGAAGGCAATCCATGCAATATGCATTTAAATGAACTTTCAATAAATATTAAGAAATCTATTATTTCAAAGGGAATGGTTGGTTTGATTTTTAATACTATTGGTGTTAGTGATGGTATTTCGATGGGTACTCCTGGAATGAGATTTTCTTTACCATCAAGAGACATTATTGCAGATTCGATTGAATCAGTGGTTCAAGCAATGTCTTATGATGGAGTTGTAACAGTAGTTGGCTGTGATAAAAATTTACCTGGAGCATTAATTGCTATGCTTCGATTGGACCGTCCAGGTGTTTTAGTTTATGGAGGAACAATTGATTCTGGTCATCATAATGGTAGAGAGTTAGATGTCGTTTCAGCATTTGAAGCGTGGGGTGAAAAAGTATCTGGGAAAATTGATGAAGAAGAATATAAATGTGTTATAAAAAAAGCATGTCCAGGAGCTGGTGCTTGCGGAGGTATGTATACTGCAAACACTATGTCATCTGCAATTGAAGCACTTGGCATGTCAGTTCCTTTTAGTTCATCAAATCCTGCAAAAAGTAATGATAAGGTTGACGAGTGCAATACAATGGGAGACACTATTGATTTACTTATCAAAAAGAATATTTTGCCTTCACAAATCGTAACAAAAAAGTCAATAGAAAATGCATTGCGTTTAATTTCTGTTCTCGGCGGATCTACAAATGCAGTATTACATTTTTTAGCTATAGCAAAGGCAGCAAATATTGATTTAAAATTAAATGATTTTCAATCTATAAGTGATAGAACTCCATTTTTAGCTGATTTGAAACCAAGTGGTAAATATTTGATGAAGGATTTACATAAAATAGGAGGAATACCAGCTGTTTTAAAATTTATGTTAGAAAACAATATGCTTCATGGAGATTGTCTTACAGTTACAGGAAAAACTTTAGCTGAAAATCTATCAGGAGTTAGCCCTTTAAGCAAAGGACAGAATTTGATTAAACCACTTGATCAAGCAATTAAGCCAACAGGACACATTAGAGTTCTTTATGGGAATTTAGCTCCTAAAGGTGCGGTTGCAAAAATAACAGGTAAAGAAGGGCTCCATTTTAAGGGCCCTGCAAGAGTTTTTGATGGGGAATACTCGGCTAATGATGGAATAAAAAAAGGAAATGTAAAAAAAGGAGATGTCCTTGTAATAAGGTATGAAGGTCCTAAAGGAGGGCCAGGAATGCCTGAAATGTTAAAGCCAACAGCCGCACTTATTGGAGCAGGTCTTGGCAAAGACGTTGCTTTAATTACTGATGGTCGATTTTCTGGAGGCACACATGGTTTTGTTGTTGGGCATGTTGTCCCTGAAGCTCAAGAGGGAGGACCTATAGGTTTGATTAATGATGGAGATATTATATCCATTGACGCAGAAAAGAATTTAATCGATGTCAATTTGTCTAAAAGTGAGCTCGAATCTAGAAGAGAAAAATGGGTCAAACCATTACATAAATTTTCTAAGGGAATTATGGCGAAGTATGTTAATAATGTTTCCAATGCTTCTGAAGGGTGTATTACTGATAAAATAAAAGAATGAAAAAAGAAAAACATAAGACTCGAAAAACATCAAAACTAGAATCTGCTATAATTTCTGGTGCAGAGGCTGTTATTCGTTCTTTATTGTCAGAAGGTGTTGACCTGATATACGGTTATCCTGGAGGTGCAATTATGCCAGTATATGATGAATTATTCAAGTACAGAGAGAAACTGAGTCATATTTTAGTTAGGCACGAGCAAGGCGCAACTCATGCTGCTCAGGGATATGCTCGTGTTTCAGGCAGGGTAGGAGTGGTTATTGCCACCTCTGGGCCTGGGGCAACAAATTTAGTTACTGGCATCACAGATGCACAGATTGATTCCACACCTTTAGTATGCATTACTGGTCAGGTCGCTTCACATTTACTCGGATCAGATGCGTTTCAAGAAACCGACATTATAGGTATTTCAACTCCAGTGACTAAATGGAACTACCAAGTGACCAAAGCATCCGAAATACCATCTGTTTTAGCCAAAGCATTTTATATAGCTAAATCTGGACGTCCTGGACCTGTATTAATTGATATTACTAAGGATGCTCAATTTGAAAAACTTAATTTTTCATATGACAAATGTGATGGTATTAGAAGCTACGAACCAACACCAGAGGTAAGCGGTGGAATTTTAAAAAAAGCATCTGAAGTGATAAATTCAGCTAAGAAACCACTTATAGTTTTTGGACAAGGTGTTATTCTTGGAAATGCAGAAGAGGAGTTTAAAAAATTTGTTGAAAAATCTGGTATCCCTTCCGTTTGGACTATCTTGGGTCTTTCAGCTCTCCCAACATCACACCCTTTAAACTTAGGTATGGTGGGAATGCATGGAAACTATGCTCCAAATGTTTTAACTAACGAGTGTGATGTTTTGCTGGCTATCGGAATGCGTTTTGATGATAGAGTTACAGGAGATCTTAAAACTTACGCCAAACAAGCAAAAATCTTACACTTTGAAATTGATCCTTCAGAAATTAACAAAAATGTAAAGGTTGATATAGGTATTTTAGGAGATTGCAAGGAAAGTTTAACTAGACTAACTCCTTTAATTAAGAAAAAAGAATATCCCAGCTGGATTAAAAAATTCAAAGATCTTGCAAAGATAGAGATTGAAAAGGTTATTAAAGAGGACCTTAACCCTACAAAAAGAGGATTAACTATGGGTGAAACTATTTCTGCTGTTAATAAATATACCAAAGGTGATGCGATTATAGTTACTGATGTTGGACAGCATCAAATGACAGCATGTAGATATTCTCAATTCATACAATCAAAAAGCAATATTACTTCCGGAGGCCTTGGAACGATGGGGTTTGCTTTGCCAGCCGCTATTGGAGCAAAGATGGGCGCGCCTAATCGAGAGGTAATTGCAATCATTGGAGATGGTGGATATCAAATGACTATACAGGAACTAGGAACTATTTTTCAGAACAAATTACCAGTAAAAATATTAGTTCTTAATAATGAATTTTTAGGAATGGTAAGACAGTGGCAACAGCTATTTTTTGATAAACGCTACGCAGAGACTGAGATGGTGAATCCTGATTTTGTTACTATCGCAAAGGGTTATTATATTAAGGCCAATAGAGTAGAAGAAAGGAAGGATTTAGATGGCGCTATTAAGAAGATGATTTTTTCTAAAGAACCATATTTTTTAGAGGTATGTGTAGAAAAGGAAGACAATGTTTTTCCAATGATTCCTTCAGGAGAATCCGTTTCTAATATAAGACTTGAATAATTAAAATGAAAAACGAAACCGTTTATACAATTTCAATATACAGTGAAAATAACATTGGACTACTCAACCGTATTTCAGCAATTTTTTTAAAGAGGCATATTAACATTGAAAGTTTCTCTACTTCTTTGTCAGAAATTAAGAATGTTTTTCGTTTTGTAATTGTCGTTCATACTCATGAAGAAAAAGTAAAAAAAGTTGTTTCTCAAATTGAAAAACAAGTTGATGTTATAAAGGCTTTTTATCATACTGACAAGGAGACTATTTTTCAAGAAACAGCTCTATACAAGGTTAAGTCTAGTTCATTATTTGAGCAAAGACATATTCAAAATGTAATTAAAAAGAGTAGCGCGAATATTGTAACAGTTTCTCCAAAATTTTTTGTTATTGAGAAAACAGGATTTCGTCATGAAACTGAACAACTGTACAAAGATCTTGAGCCCTATGGTCTATTGCAGTTTGTTCGGTCGGGCAGGATATCAGTAACAAAATCTAAAATGGGTATTTCTGATATTTTAAATACCTTTAGAGACAGTAACAATAAATAAAGATAAAAAAATGAGTAATTATTTTAACAAGTTGTCACTTACTGGAAAACTCGGACAATTAGGTAAATGTAGGTTGATGAACTCTTCAGAATTTGATGATGGTATAAAAGTTCTTGAAGGAAAAAAAATAGTGATTATTGGGTGTGGTGCTCAGGGGTTAAATCAAGGTTTGAATATGCGTGATTCAGGATTAAACATTTCTTATGCCCTTCGAAGTGGTGCAATTAAAGAAAAACGTGATTCTTATAAAAATGCCACAGAAAATAATTTTGATGTTGATACATATGATAATTTAGTCCCTTCTGCAGATCTTGTTGTCAACCTTACACCTGACAAAAATCATACTTCAGTGATTGAAGCTGTAATGCCATTGATGAAAAAAGGCTCTACTTTATCTTATTCCCATGGTTTCAATATAGTAGAAGAAGGTATTGAAATTCGTAGTGATATCACTGTTATTATGGTCGCGCCTAAATGTCCAGGAACTGAAGTTCGTCAAGAATATTTGAGAAACTTTGGAGTTCCAACTCTTATTGCTGTTCATCCTGAAAATGACCCTAATGGATCTGGTTTGGATCAAGCAAAAGCATATGCATTTGCTACTGGAGGTCATAGAGCGGGGGTTTTAGAATCTTCTTTTGTTGCTGAAGTTAAATCTGATTTAATGGGTGAACAAACAATTCTTTGTGGAATATTACAAACAGGTTCAATTTTATGTTTTGACAAAATGGTTGAAAATGGTTTAAATAAAGGATATGCTTCTAAACTTGTACAATACGGATGGGAAACTATAACTGAGGCACTAAAACATGGTGGAATAACCAATATGATGGACAGGTTATCAAACACTGCAAAAATTAAGGCTTTTGAACTTTCAGAAGAATTGAAGAAAATCTTAACTCCCCTTTTTCAAAAGCATATGGATGATATAATGTCAGGAAGTTTTTCACAAACAATGATGAAAGATTGGAAAAATGATGACAAAAAATTGTTGGAATGGAGGTCACAAACTTCAGATACTTATTTTGAAAAAACAAAAATCACATCTGAGGAGATAAAAGAGCAAGAGTTTTTTGACAATGGTATTTTAATGGTTTCATTTGTTAGGGCAGGTGTTGAACTTGCATTTGAAACAATGGTTTCATCAGGAATCAAGGAAGAATCGGCCTATTATGAATCATTACATGAGGCGCCATTGATTGCAAATTTAATTGCAAGAAAAAAATTGTACGAAATGAATAGGATTATTTCTGATACTGCTGAATATGGTTGTTATTTGTTTGATCATGCGGCAAAACCATTATTGTCTAACTTTATAAAAAGAATAGATAAAAGTGTAATTGGCGATGGTTCTAAATTTTTAACAGAGACAGGGGTTGATAATAAAAAGTTGATTGATATTAACGAGATTATTCGTTTTCATCCTATTGAGATGATTGGATATGAATTGAGGGAATCAATGACTACAATGAAGAAGATCATATAAAAATGGTTATATTTTCATGTGGGAATCACTTAAAAAAGCTGGTATTATTACCTCTATTTTCGCCATTATCTTTTTCATTATTAAAATCATTTTCAAGAATGGTTATATAATGAGAGTTATTTATAGGTGGTTTGAATAACTTAATGAAAAATTATATGAATCTCCACAATTTGAAGTAATCTCTGGACATAAAATTAAATTTCATTAAACAGGATTTCATTAACTAAGAAATCTCCGACTTCAGAAGTACTATACTTTTTCCCTTTTTTATCTGAAAGATCTTCAGTGAAGATTTCGTTTTTTAAAGATTTATCAACTGCTATTCTTATTAGGTCTGACTCTTTTTTCAAGTCAAAAGTTATTTCAAACATCATTGCAGCAGAAAGAATTGTAGCTAATGGATTGGCTATATTTTTTCCTGCTGCTTGAGGAAAGGAACCGTGTATAGGTTCAAATAGACTATTTTTACTACCCAAAGAGGCAGATGGCATAAGACCCATTGAACCTGTTATAACAGAAGCCTCGTCTGTCAAAATATCTCCAAAAAGATTTTCAGTTACCAATACATCATAATTTTTTGGCCATTGAATAAGACGCATAGCTACAGCATCTACAAATTCGTAAGAGACGGAAACATTTGGGTAATCTTTTTCCATAGATTGAACTGTTTCTCTCCATAACCTAGAGCTTTCCAAAACATTTGCTTTGTCAACACAGCATAGCTTTCTTGATCTTTTTCTAGCCAATTCAAAACCCATTTTTGCTAGTCTAACTATTTCTTCCCTGTTATATATGCAAGTATCATAAGCTGTATTCCCCTTATTTAAACGACCTCTTTTGCCAAAATAAATTCCCCCAGTTAATTCTCTTACAAATACAAGATCTGTTCCTTCAATTATGTCTCTTTTTAAAGGTGATTTATTAACAAGTGATGGAAAGGTAAAGGTAGGTCTAACATTAGCATATAGGCCTAATTTTTTTCTCATCTCTAAAAGACCTTGTTCAGGTCTTATCTTCAGTGAAGGATCATTATCAAACTTTGGATCTCCAATAGCTCCAAAAAGAATGGCGTCCGAACTTTCACAAATTTTATGAGTTTCTGGAGGATATGGGTCCTGTTTTTTTTCAATTGCAGATGCTCCTACTAATCCGTAATTCCAATTAATTGTGTGACCGAATTTTTTTGCAATTGCATCACAGACTCTTACACTTTGTTCAATGACTTCAGGACCTATTCCATCTCCTGGAAGGACAGCTATATTTAATCTCATTACTTGTCTTTTTCAATAATATTAAGCATTTTTTCAGTTGCTTGAATTGCAGAAACAGTCTGATCTGAATCTAATCCTCGTGTCGAAAATTCTCTATTACCATCCTTCCATGTAATAGTAGTCTCACAAAGAGCATCTGAATCACTTCCCGGAGGAATCCTAGTAGCATAGTCTATTAGTTTGGGTAATTTTCTTTTTTGTCTTTTATAAATTTTATTTAAAGCCTTCCAAAAGGCATCATATTGACCTTCTCCAGAGGAGCTCGCTTCAAATACTTCCCCGTAAAGCTCTAGAGCAATACTGGTAGAAGCCTGAAGACCTTTTGCATGTGTTAATGCGTATGATTTTATAGTCACATTTTTTTGAACATCACTACTACCTAAAACATCTGATATGATGAAAGGTAAATCAGAATTTGTTACATGTTCTTTTTTATCCCCTAATTCAATAATTCTTTGGGTTACTTTTTTTAATTCAATTTCATTTAATTTTAGACCGAGTTCTTGAAGATTCTTTTTAATGTTAGCCTTGCCCGAAGTTTTACCTAGCGCATATTTACGTTTTCTCCCAAATCTTTCAGGTAATAAATCATTAAAATACAAGTTTTTTTTATGATCACCATCAGCATGTATTCCTGCTGTTTGTGTAAAAACATTTTCTCCTACAATTGGTTTATTTACAGGAATACGAAAACCTGTAAAGGCGGCTACAAGTTGACTAACTTTATATAATTCTTTTTCTTTGATGTTAATATTTACATTAGGCATAAAATCATTGATAACTGCAACAACACTTGCTAGCGGAACATTTCCTGCTCTTTCACCCATTCCATTTATGGTCAGATGTAAACCATTAACGCCAGCTTTTGATGCAGCTAATGCATTAGATACTGAAAGATCATAATCATTGTGCCCATGAAAATCCAGAGGCATTTTTGGATATCTTTCAACAAGTTCAGAAAGGTAGTCATGAGTTTCATTTGGCTCTAAAATCCCAAGGGTGTCAGGAAGCAAAATTCTTTTAATTGGTTGGCTATAAAGAAAATCCATATAATCTATGACGTATTGGCGAGAATTTCTCATGCCATTACTCCAATCTTCTAAATAAACATTTGTAATAATTTCATGTTTTGAAGCTAAACCAATTTCATTTTTTACCAAATTAAAATGTTCTTTAGGTGTTTGTTTTAATTGGTACTTTAAATGATTTAAAGAACCTTTAGTTAACAAATTTTGTACCCCAGCACCTGTTTTTAAGAGCCATTTTATAGATATTCCATTGTCAACAAATGTTAAAATTTCAATTCTGTCAATAAAATTATTTTCCTTAGCCCAATTTGTTATATCTACAACAGCTTGATATTCTCCTTTTGAAACTCTTGCTGATGCAACTTCAATTCTATCAACATTTAATTCAGTTAAAAGTAATTTTGCAAGAGTTAACTTTTCTGATGCAGAGAATGACATCCCAGATGTTTGTTCACCGTCTCTTAGTGTAGTATCCATGATTTCTAATGTTCTCTGCTTCATTGTTGGTAAAAAATTAAAAAGTTCTTTTATTAGAGAAATTTTGGATCTGATCTTTAATATTAACTAAGTAATCAATGTCATCATACCCATTTGTCATGTTGTTTTTTTTATATGGTGTTATTGAAAATCTTTCAAAATTTTTAATACCCTGAATCGAGACAAATTCTTCAAGAAGGTTAATTCTTATCATTGTTGTTGGGTTTTTATATACTTCTTCAAAAATATGACTTAAGAATTTGTCAGACACTTGGACTGGTAAAACCCCAATATTTAGGCAATTGTTTTTAAATATATCCGCAAAAAAGCTTGAAATAACACACCTAAAACCATAATCATAAATAGCCCAAACCGCATGTTCCCTAGAAGAACCTGAACCAAAATTTTTTCCGCCAATTAAAATTTTTCCAGAGAAATTTTTATTATTTAGAATGAAATCCTCTTTTGGACTTCCATCCTGATTAAATCTCCAATCTCGAAACAAATTTTCCCCAAAACCTACTCTTTCAGTTGCTTTTAAAAATCTAGCAGGTATTATTTGATCTGTATCTACATTTTCCATCGGCAGAGGAACTGCAGTACTTTCAAGGATTTTAAACGGATCATATGCCATTTTACTATAAATAAGTTCTTGGATCTGTAATTTCACCTGTCAATGCTGCTGCTGCTGCAACTAAAGGACTTGCTAAAATTGTCCTTGCGCCAGGACCTTGTCTGCCCTCAAAATTTCTGTTAGATGTGCTAACAACATATTTTCCTTTTGGAATTTTGTCGTCATTCATTGCAAGACAGGCTGAGCATCCAGGTTCTCTAAGCTCAAATCCAGAATTTTCAAGAACATCTAATATTCCTTCTTCTTTTATTGCGTTCATTACCTTGTGAGATCCTGGGACAAGCCATGCAGTAACCTTATTTGATTTTTTTCTTCCCTCAACAATTGATGAAAAAGCCCTAAAATCTTCAATACGACCATTTGTACAACTTCCTAGAAAAACATAATCTATTTTTTTACCCAACATAGACTCTCCTTCTTTATATCCCATGTAATCTAAAGATTTTTTATAAGAAATATTTTCAGCTTTTGTAAGATCTTTGGATGGAATTCTCTCTGAAATGCTTAGTCCCATACCTGGATTTGTTCCATAAGTAATCATTGGTTCAATTTCATGACTGTTAAAAGTAAATTCTTTATCAAATTCAGCTTCTTCATCACTATAGAGTGTTTTCCAAAACTTCATTGCTTTATCCCAATCATTTCCTTTTGGAGAAAATTTAAGCCCTTTAATGTATTGGAAAGTTTTTTTATCAGGGGCAATCATACCTCCTCTTGCTCCCATTTCAATACTAAGATTGCAAACGGTCATCCTACCTTCCATACTAAGATTAGAGAATGCAGATCCAAAATATTCAACAAAATAACCGGTTGCGCCAGAAGTTGATATTTTAGATATTATAAATAGTGCAATATCTTTTGGTGTAACACCTTTGTTTAGTTCACCGTTTATATTGATTCTCATTCTTTTTGGTTTTACTTGCATTATGCATTGAGTTGCCAAAACCATTTCTACTTCTGAAGTTCCTATGCCAAATGCAATAGCCCCAAACGCTCCGTGTGTAGAGGTATGAGAGTCGCCACAAACAATAGTTGCTCCAGGAAGAGTTATCCCTTGTTCAGGGCCAATAACATGAACTATTCCATTATTTTTATGTCCTAAACCCCAATATGATATACCATGTTCCTCTGCATTTCTTTCTAAAGTTTTAAGTTGTTTTGCAGATAAAGGATCCTTCACGGGCATGTGTTGGTTCTTTGTTGGTGTGTTATGATCAGCAGTAGCAAAAGTTTTTTCAGGAGACATTACTTTCAACCCCCTTTTTTTTAAGCTGATAAAAGCAACTGGACTAGTTACTTCATGTACCATATGTCTATCAATGAACAAAATATCTGGACCTTCATTTATACTTTGTATGATATGCGAATCCCATACTTTATCAAAAAGTGTTTTACCCATAATTGATTAGGTTATAATTTACAAGATTCTATAATTTTTGGTAGCTCATCATCACTAACTTCCTTTTGTTTGTCAGCAATTTTTAAAAATCTTTCATATACTTTGTCAAGTTGCAACTTATCTAAATCAAAACCTATATTTCTTGCTCTGTATGCCAAAGCAGCTCTACCACTTCTTGCAGTTAAAACAATTGATGATTCATTAACCCCGACATCATTTGGATCAATTATTTCATAAGTTTCTCTTTTTTTTATTACTCCGTCTTGATGAATACCAGAACTGTGGGCAAAAGCATTTGCACCTACAATGGCTTTATTTGGCTGTACAGGGACTCCCATTTTTGAGGATACTAATCTGCTTGTTTCATAGAGAAGTTTTGAATTAATATTGGTTATAAGGCTTAAGTGTTTGTGTTGACGCATAACCATAACCACTTCTTCAAGAGAAGTATTTCCAGCACGTTCACCAACTCCATTTATTGTGCATTCAATTTGACGAGCTCCATTTATCACACCACTTATCGAGTTAGCTGTCGCTAAACCCAGATCATTGTGGCAATGACACGATATTGTTGCTTTTTCAATATTTTTTACATTTTCTTTCAAGTATTTGATTTTCTTACCATATTCTTCTGGCAGGCAGTACCCTGTAGTGTCTGGAATGTTTAAAACGGTCGCACCTGCTTTAATGACTTCTTCACAAATTTTAGCTAGATAATCATTATCTGTTCGACCTGCATCTTCAGCATAAAACTCAACATCATCAACGTGAGATTTAGCAAATCTGACTGCAAAAATAGCTCGTTCTAATATTTCATTTCTATTTGAATTGAATTTGTACTTTATGTGTGATTCGGATGTTCCTATACCAGTATGAATTCTTGGTTTTTTTGCATTTTTAAGCGCCTGTGCGGCTACTTCAATATCTTTTTTTACGGCTCTTGTCAAACCACAAACAGTTGCATTTTTAACTAGTTTTGAAATTTCAACTACAGAATCAAAGTCTCCAGGACTGGATATAGGAAACCCGGCTTCAATTATATCTACACCCATAACATCTAATTTTTCTGCAATAATTAATTTGCTATTGGTGTCTAGTTTACAACCGGGAACTTGTTCTCCATCCCTTAAAGTAGTATCAAAAATCTTAACATGATCCATAAAAAGAGCTCAATATATATATCTTATTTACACAATATTAGCATCAAATTTAAAATTAATCTGAGGATTTGATAATTTTATTACAATATTCTATACTTTTGTTTTGTATTTAAGTAGTTAGTTAACAGTATTTTAAATCTAATTTTTCTACAATGATTAGTGATCAAAAAGATAACTTGTTTCAATTGATAAAGTCACTTACAAAGTCTGAAAAACGCCAGTTTAAACTTTATGTTGGGCGAATGGGTTCCAACAATGATTCCAAGTTTTTAAGTTTATTTAATTTACTTGACAAGTCTTCTAAGTATAGTGAAAAATTAATTTTAGAAAAAGGTGTGGTAACAAAGCAGCAGCTTTCTAATTTGAAAGCCCATTTATATAAGCAAATTTTAATAAGCTTAAGACTTAACCCAATTCATCAGAATGTAAGAATCCAAATAAGAGAACAATTAGATTTTGCAACAATATTGTACCAAAAAGGCCTCTATAAGTTAAGTTTAAAGGTGCTTGACAAAATCAAGACTGTTGCTTTTAAGAATGAGGAGAAATATTTAGCCTATGAAATTGTAGAGCTAGAAAAAGTTATAGAGTCTCAATATATTACTAGGAGTTTATCTAATCGTTCACAAATATTGATTAAAGAAGCAGATCAATTACAATATCAAAATGACCTTACAAGTAAACTATCAAATCTTTCGCTGCTTTTGTATGAGAAATTAATAAAAACTGGTTATGCGAAAAGTGATGAAGAGTTTCGTGAAACGACAAAGTTCTTTTATAAGAAAATTCCTGTAGTTGAAATTGAAAATTTAGGATTCCGAGAAAAACTATGGTATTACAAAGTTCATGTTTGGTACAGCTTTTTAGTTCAAGATTTTTTGGGATGTTTTAAATATGCTTCAAAATGGGTAGGCATGTTTCAAGAATCTCCACATATGATTAAAATACATCCGGTTTTTTATTTAAAGGCAAATAATTATTTAATGGAATCTCTTGCTTTGATAAAGTATCCCGAGAAGTTTAAAAAGACTCTTAATTTAATGCTCAAGAATATTAATAACTCAAAGCTTATAAAGAATCATAACATATCTTCTCTGGGCTTCTTAGTTCATTACAATAATCTTTTAAACCTTTATTTTATGCAAGGGAATTTTGAAGATGCTAAGATTTTTGTTCCTGAAATTATTGATGGGATAGATAAATATAAAGATCAAATAGACCAACACCACGTGATGCTATTTTACTATAAAATCGCATGCTTGTATTTTAGTTTGTCTGATTATGAAAATTGCATCATTTATTTAAATAAAATCATAAATAACAAGCACTTAAAAATGCGCGAAGATTTGCTTTGTTTTACTAGAGTTTTAAACTTAGTTGCGCATTATGAAGCTGGATTTGATTATCATCTTGAAAACCACTTAAGAGAAACGTACAAGTTTTTAATTAAAATGAATGATTTGCACGAGGTTCAAAAAGCTATGATAAGATTTCTTAGATCACTTGGGGATATTTTTCCGCATGAATTAAAAGATTCTTTCATAAAACTTCACAAAGAGTTGAAGCAATATGAAGATGATCCATATGAGAGGAGGGCATTTTTATATTTAGACATTTTGTCTTGGCTGGAGAGTAAAATTAAAAACCGTCCAGTTTGTGAAATAATCAAGGAAAAAGCGAAAATTATGAATCGTAAAGAAAAACGTTCCATAAATGTTTTTTAGGCGGATTTGCCTTAATTTCAATTATTTCATTACGAACAGGGTGATTAAAACTCAATTCAGCAGAATGAAGACTAATGCTAGCATCAGGATTGGATCTTTTTGCACCATACTTTAAATCACCGACAATTGGATATCCAATATTGCTCAGTTGAACTCTTATCTGATGATGTCTTCCTGTTTTTAAATCTATTTTTAAAAGCGTATAGTTATCGATCTTTTTAAATATCCTAAACTTTAGGATCGCTTTTTTTGTCTTTGAATTCTTCTTTTCAAAAACAAATGATTTATTTAACTTGGAATTTTTAGCAACCCAATTAGTTAATTTTCCAGATTTCATGGAAAAGGGATTTTTTACAATTGCCCAATACTTTTTTTTAATAGTTCTTTTTTTAAATTGCTCGTTAAGTCTTGATAAGGCTTTTGATGTTTTGGCATAGACCACTATGCCACTTGTAGGCCTATCAATACGATGGACTAAACCAAGAAAAACATTTCCCGGTTTTTTATATTTTTTTTTTAAATAAAATTTTATTTTCTCAAGAACTGTAATATCTCCAGTTGAATCACCCTGAACCAAATCTCCTGCTTCTTTGTTTATGATAATAATGTGGTTGTCTTCAAATAAAATATTTACCAAAATGAGTTTGCTAAATCAGTGAATTATATTCTAATATTGTTCTTTCTTATTTGGAAAAGTAGATCTTTTCACATCTCGAGTATATAAATTAACGGCTTTGGTTATTTTATTATTTAAATCAAGGTAGCGTCTTAAAAACCGTGGGCTGAATTCTTTATTCATGCCTAGCATGTCATGCAGTACTAAGACTTGACCATCTACATTAAGACCGGCGCCTATTCCTATAACTGGTATTTTAAGTATTGAAGCAATTTTTTCAGCTAATATTGCTGGAATTTTTTCTAATACAATAGCAAAACAACCTATATCCTCTAACAATTTTGCATCATCAATAAGCTTTTTCGCTTCAATATCTTCTTTGGCTCTAACTGAATAAGTTCCAAATTTGTAAATAGATTGAGGTGTTAGCCCTAAATGACCCATTACAGGAATACCTGCATGTAAAATTCTCTCAGTAGAATTTTTAATTTGTTTGCCACCCTCTAGTTTCACAGCATGTGCTCCAGATTCTTTCATGATTCTTATTGCAGACCTAAGTGCTTCTTTAGGATCAGACTGATATGTCCCAAACGGCAGATCTACAACAACCAACGCACGCTCTACTCCACGAATGACTGATGAAGCATGATAAATCATTTGATCAAGAGTAATAGGAACTGTAGTTTCATGTCCAGCCATTATATTGGAAGCGGAATCTCCAACTAAAATGACATCAATTCCTGCTTTGTCAATTATATTAGCTAAGGTATAGTCATAAGATGTTAGCATAGCTATTTTTTCTCCATTTTTTTTCATCTCAGACAAAGTATTTGTAGTTATTCGGGTATAATTACTAAGAGATTTTGACATACTTTTTTTTATAAAAGTAAAGTGTTTTTTTATGATTTATAATAAAACTATAAATTATTAGTGTATAGACATGTTAATATGACAACCTGTCATGAACAACTTAATGGCATAATGCTTGTAATTATTTGATTAAAAACAAAATTATGAGCAAAATTATTGGAATTGATTTAGGTACAACAAATTCATGTGTTTCTGTAATGGAAGGAAAGGAGCCTGTTGTTATCCCTAATTCAGAAGGGAAAAGGACCACACCATCAGTAATAGCATTTGTTGAAGGGGGGGAGATAAAAGTTGGAGACCCTGCAAAAAGACAAGCTGTTACCAATCCAACTAAAACTGTTGCTTCTATAAAAAGATTTATGGGAAACAAGTTTTCTGAATCATCAAAGGAAGCCAAAAATGTTCCCTACAAAGTAATAAAAGGTGACAATGACACTCCTAGAGTTGATATTGATGGTAGATTGTATACTCCACAAGAGTTATCTGCAATGGTACTTCAAAAGATGAAAAAAACAGCTGAAGACTATTTGGGCACTGATGTTACTTCTGCAGTCATAACTGTTCCAGCTTATTTCAATGATTCTCAGCGTCAGGCTACCAAAGAGGCAGGAGAGATTTCTGGCCTCAAAGTTGAAAGGATTATTAATGAACCTACCGCAGCTGCTTTAGCTTTTGGTTTAGACAAAGGCTCTACTGATCGTAAAATAGCAGTATATGATTTAGGTGGAGGTACTTTTGATATTTCTATTTTAGAACTGGGAGATGGCGTTTTTGAAGTTTTATCTACTAATGGAGATACTCATCTTGGAGGTGATGATTTTGATCAAGTAATTATTGATCATCTTGCTGATGAATTTAATAGTTCTGAACAGGTTGATCTAAGAAAAGATCCAATGGCGCTTCAACGACTTAAAGAAGCTGCTGAAAAGGCTAAGATTGAATTATCTTCATCAACTCAGACAGAAATTAACTTACCTTATATTTCAGCAACTTCTAGCGGGCCAAAACATTTAGTCAAAACTTTAACTCGTTCCAAATTTGAACAATTATCAGATAGTTTAGTTAAAAGATCAATGCAGCCAGTTGAAAAAGCTCTTGGTGATGCTGGATTATCAACAAAAGATATTAATGAGGTTATTTTAGTAGGTGGTTCAACACGAATACCAATTATTCAAAATGAAGTTGAAAAATTCTTTTCAAAAAAACCGTCAAAAGGAGTTAACCCTGATGAAGTAGTTGCTATTGGGGCAGCTATTCAAGGAGGGGTCCTTACAGGAGATGTTAAAGATGTTTTGCTTTTAGATGTAACTCCTCTTTCTCTAGGAATTGAGACCATGGGGGCTGTAATGACAAAACTAATAGAAGCAAATACAACAATTCCTTCTAAAAAATCACAAATATTTTCTACTGCGGCTGATAACCAACCTTCGGTTGAAATTCATGTTTTACAAGGTGAAAGATCAATGGCTGCGGACAACAAAACTATTGGTAGATTCCATCTTGATGGAATTCCTCCGGCGCCAAGAGGGACTCCCCAAATTGAAGTGACTTTTGATATTGACGCTAATGGAATCATAAAGGTCAGCGCCCAAGATAAAGCAACTGGGAAACAACAAGATATTAGAATCGAAGCATCTTCAGGCTTAACAGAAGAAGAAATTGAAAAAATGAAAAAAGATGCAGAGGCTAATGCAGAATCAGACAAAAAAGTTAAAGAAGAAGTCGAAAAACTTAATAGTGCTGATCAAATGATTTTTCAAACTGAAAAACAACTTAAAGAATTTGGAGAAAAACTATCAGATGATAAGAAGAAGCCTATAGAAACTTCTTTAGAAAATTTAAAGAAGGCATATGAATTAAAAGATTCATCTAAGATTGATGCTGCTCTTGAGAAGATAAATGAGGCGTGGAAAAATGCTTCTGAAGAAATGTACAAGGCTCAAGCTGATGCTTCTGCTAAACAAACTAAAAAAGAAGATGCAAAATCAACTAAAACAAAAAAAGGTGCTAAAAAGTCAAAAGGCGGAGGAGATGATGTTCAAGACGTTGATTTTGAGGAAGTTAAGTAGCAACTTATTTTATACCTATTAATACTTTAAATTATCAAATGGTTTAATGGATAAACAGGCTGTTTTAAAAGTTTGCAATCAAATTGCTGATAAGGGTTTGCTTAAAACTCTTGGAATTGAATTTATTGATGTTGGAACTGATTTTCTTACAGCAAGTATGCCCGTTAATGAAAAGGTGTATCAACCCGACGGAATTTTACATGGAGGAGCGACTGTTGCACTAGCTGAGACGGTTGGTAGTGCAGCTGTTGCCGTTATAACAAAAAACCCTAACTTAATTATCCGAGGAATAGAGATCAATGCCAACCACCTTAAATCGGTTAAACATGGCAAAGTGATAGCAACAGCGAAACCAATTCACCTTGGAAAATCCATTCAACTATTGGAAATTAGAATAACTGACGAGAAAGATCAGTTAATTTCTGTAAGCAAGCTCACAACCTATACAAGAAAGAAAAAATTATAAAAAAATACTTTTCTTAGATATAGAAAAACCCATATATTTGGCGAGTAAAATTCTATATGAAAAGTGTTATAATATGTGATATGGAAGGGGTGATTCAAGAGATGAATCAGGCAGCTCTTCAGTTATTCGGATACTCTAAAGAAGAGCTTGTTGGCAAAAAAAGAGTTTCTATTTTTTCTCCAGGTGAAATTGTTATCCAAAATGTTCTTGGATGGTTAAAAAAAGCAAATAAAGAAGGTAAGGCAATTGTTAAAACTAAGTTTTTAAAAAAAGATGGTTCGGAATTTAATGCAGAAATAATTATAACTCCAAATTTTGCACATGGGAGGAAAAAAGGGCAAACTGGATATTGTGGAATAACTAAGCCTATTAATGATAAGGTAGATATTCCAATAACTTATTTGACAAAATTTATTAAAGGAATAGCTATTACCCGTGGAGGCTTTACTTTAGCATCAATATTGCCAATGATAGTTGTTTCATGTTTTCTTGCTGCAACAGGAAATTTAAATTTTTTAAACTCCATTTTTTCTATATTTGGAGTTGCCTGTCTTCATTTGTTTTCCAATCTTTATAATGATTATTACGATGTAAATTATGGAACCGACGAGGCTAATTCAGAGTATTTTAATGTTGGAGATAAATCTTTTGTACTTCGCGGCGCACAGATATCGGGTGGGAGTAGAGCTGTTGAATTAGGTCTTACGACTTTAGATAGGACAAAAAAGTTAGCTAATATTATGTTGTTTTTGTCAATCATCTCTTTAGTAGTTGTCTCAGTTAATAGTTTTTTAGTTACTGGAACTTTAAATAATTTAACTGGAATGATATTAGTAGCTGTAATTGCAACTTTTCTAGGTTATTTTTACACAGCAAAGCCACTTAGACTTGCAGGGAGAAAAGGTCTTGGAGAGCTTACAATATTTTTCGTTTTTGGACCTTTACTAACACTGGGTAGTGCCCTTGCAATGTCTGCTACTTCTTATAACTTTAGTTTAGATTCATTTACAGTTTTTCTTTTATTAGGTTGTCCTCTAGGCTTACTGACTACTAACATTTTATTTATTAATCAATTCCCAGATTACAACTCTGATAAAAAGACAGGCAAAGTTAATTTAGTTGTTCTTTTAGGTAAAAAGGCATCTAGATGGATCTACTTTTTTAATGTTGTACTAATTTTATCTTCAACCTATTTAGTCTCTAAATCATTTTTGAAAACTATAAATGGTTTTGATGAAAATATTTTCAATATAATTTTAGGTGTTTTAGCAGCTTATGGAGTTTATATTTCTATTGGATTAATTAGATTTTATAATTCTAGAGATCTTATTAAGTATAATATTCAGACCATTTACTATCAAATCTTTTTCTGTTTTGCTTTAATATCCAGCTTAACATTTTTTATTAACTCATTATAATTTATTCATGTTTCTTAGTCAAGTTAATTTAAGTAAGAAGGATTTTTTAAAATATATCCTCGGATCTTTTTTGATAATAATATTTAATGTTTTAGGTCAAATTCCTTTAATGGGGTATTTGGTAAGCCAAAGTATTTTAGAAAAAGAATTTTCTGATCCTAATGAACTTCTCGCATTAATTCCTTCTAATACAGGTCTTTTTTTAATGCTTCTTCCTTTTGCAATATCTCTTTTGGGCCTGTGGTTTATTTTGAAAAAGCTTCATCGTCAAGACATGAGAATTGTTGCGACTTCAAGAAGCAGGCTCGATTGGTCAAGAATTTTTTTCGCCTTTATTATTTGGGGATTTATTTCTTCCTCAATGATTTTAAGTGATTATTTTATTTCACCAGAAAATTATGAGCTTAATTTTAAGTTTAAACCTTTTATTATTCTGGTTTGCATAGCCGTTATTATGATTCCCCTTCAAACTAGTTTTGAAGAATATCTTTTTAGAGGATATTTAATGCAAGGATTTGCGGGATTGTTTGGAAATCGATGGGCCCCACTATTTATGACCTCAATTATTTTTGGATCTTTACATTTAGCTAATCCAGAGATTGATAAATTAGGATATAATCTTCTATGGTGGTATATGGGCACAGGTCTAGTTTTAGGAATTATGACCTTAATGGATGAAGGGATTGAACTAGCCTTAGGAGTTCATGCTGCAAACAATTTATTTGCTGCAATTCTTGTTACTGCTGATTGGACTGTCTTCCAAACAGAATCAATACTTAAATATACAGCTGAACCGTCACTTTCAAAAGAATTAATCCTATCATTTCTAATATTTTACCCTCTTTTGTTATTTGTTTTTTACAAAAGATATAATTGGAGCGATTGGAAATCAAAGTTATTTGGAAAACTTTAAATTAAACTTGTAAGACCCCCATATTAAATTTTTCATTTATTGGCGAGTGATTTGCCATTTCAATACCCATACTAATCCATTTCCTTGTTTCAACGGGATCTATAATTGCATCAATCCATAATCTTGATGCTGCATATGTTGGCTTAGATTGGTAGTTATATTTTGCTCTTATCCTATCAAGTAATTCTTTTTCAGTTTTTGGACTAATCTTTTTGTTTATTTTTTTGAGTTTTGATTTTTCCATTTGTAAAATAACTTTTGCGGCCTGTTCACCTCCCATTACAGCTTGTTTTGTTCCGGGCCAAGAAATTATTAATCTTGGGTCATAAGCTTTCCCACACATGGCATAATTACCTGCGCCAAAAGAATTTCCAATTATTACAGTGAATTTTGGTACTACAGAATTTGAAACTGCGTTAACCATTTTTGCACCATCTTTTATAATACCTCCATGTTCAGCATTGCTTCCAACCATAAAACCTGTAACATCTTGAAGAAAAACTAGAGGAATTTTTCTTTGATTGCAATTTGCAATAAATCTAGTTGCTTTGTCAGCTGAATCACTATAAATAACACCACCATATTGAATTTCACCTTTTTTATTTTTAACCATTTCCCTTTGATTATAAATAATTCCAACAGCCCATCCATCTATTCTGGCATATCCAGTGATAATTGTTTTACCATAATCAGCTTTGTATTGATCAAGTGAATTATTGTCAATTAACCTATTGACAATATCAAGACTATTGTATGGTTTGGTTTTATCTCTTGGCAAGATTTCATAAATTTCGTCAATCGATTTACTTGGTTGATCTGGCTTTACTCTATTAAAAGAAGCATTTTCAGTCGGCCCTATTTTACTGATAAGAGAACGAATTTTATTTAACGCATCCTTGTCGTCTAATGCTTTATAGTCAGTAATTCCACTGATTTCAGAGTGCGTAGTTGCTCCACCAAGTGTTTCATTATCAATTTCCTCACCAATGGCAGCCTTAACTAGATAACTGCCAGCTAAGAAAATACTTGCTGTTTTGTTAACTATAATTGCTTCATCTGACATTATCGGAAGATAGGCGCCACCAGCAACACAGCTACCCATTACTGCAGCTATTTGAACAATTCCTTTACTACTCATTTTAGCATTGTTTCTAAAAATTCTACCAAAGTGATTTTTATCTGGAAAAATTTCATCTTGCATAGGTAGATAAACACCAGCACTATCTACAAGATAAATTATAGGTATATTATTTTCCATTGATATTTCTTGAGCTCTAAGATTTTTTTTCGCTGTGATTGGGAACCAAGAACCGGCTTTCACAGAAGAATCATTAGCAACTATGATACATAATTTACTAGAAACATAACCTATAACTACTATTACACCTGCAGCAGGACATCCTCCAACATCTTCATACATCTCATATCCAGCAAAGGCTCCAATTTCAAGGCTCGGAGATTTTTTATCAATTAAAAAATCAATCCTTTCACGGGCGGTCATCTTTCCTTTATCCTTTAACTTTAAATTGTTTTTACCATTTGATCCTCCTAGTTTTATTTTTGAAAGGATTTGATTAATTTCTGAAAGTAAAAGTTTGTTATGATCTTTATTTTTTTCAAATTCAAGATTCATTTATTTTTTTTACTAAAGTAAGAATGAATTATTATAACTGATGATTATTTTTAATACAATAAAAAAAAATTATACTTTTGAGAAGATAAAGCTATAGGTTTGAAGCTAAACAAAAATAAAATTTTCGGCTACTCGTCTTTTATCCTTTTTTTGTTTGGAACAGCATTAATTTTGTTAGGACTTTTTAAATATCCAGATTATGCAATTGGATTCTCTGTTGCAGGAGTAGGTTTTTATGCTATCGCATGGGCTTTCAATGCTTTAAGAGGCAGGATATAGATTTTACTACCCAATCATGTTTTTTGGATCAACCCAATTATCAAATTCTTCTGAAGTAAGATAATTGAGAGATATTGCAGCTTCTTTTAGAGTAATATCTTCAGTATATGCTTTACTTGCAATTTCCGCAGCTTTATAATATCCAATTTTTGTATTCAATGCAGTAACAAGCATCAATGAATTACTAAGGAATTGATCAATTTTCTTTTTATTAGCTTTAATTCCATCCATACAATTTTTTGCAAAGCTTTGACACGCATCCCCAATTAATCTTGCAGAGATTAAAAGATTAAAAGACATCAAGGGTTTAAAAACGTTTAGTTCATAATGCCCTTGTGCTCCTCCAAAGGAAATTGCAGTGTCATTGCCTATGACTTGAGCGCAAATCATTGTTAAAGCCTCACACTGAGTAGGATTGACCTTTCCTGGCATTATTGAACTTCCAGGTTCATTTGATGGTATAATTAATTCTCCAATACCTGATCTTGGACCAGAAGCCATCATACGAATATCATTTGCAATTTTATTTAAAGAAACAGCTATTTGTTTTAACGCGTTATGAGTTTCCACAATAGCATCATGTGCTGCTAAAGCTTCAAATTTATTTGGAGCAGAAATAAATGAAATTCCTGAAAAGTTTGAAATATATTTGGCTGCTAATTTTGAATATCCTTTTGGTGTGTTAATACCAGTCCCCACTGCTGTTCCTCCTAGAGCTATTTCAGAGAGATGATTGAAAGAATTTTTTAGAGCTTTAACACCGTATTCTAATTGAGAATGATAACCGGAAAACTCTTGCCCAAGAGTTATTGGTGTGGCATCCATAAGATGAGTTCTGCCAATTTTAATAATAGAATTAAATTCTTTAGATTTTGTTTTAATTGATTCAATTAATCTATTAACACCTGGAATTGTTACTTCTATGATTTTTTTATAGCAGGCTATATGCATTGCTGTTGGGAAAGTATCATTAGATGACTGGGATTTATTAACATCATCGTTTGCTTTTATGTAATTTTCACCTTCTCCCAATTTGTTTCCTTGAAGAACATGAGCTCTATTTGATATAACTTCATTAACATTCATGTTAGTTTGCGTTCCAGAACCTGTTTGCCATATAACTAATGGAAATTGATCATCCAATTTGCCATCCAATATTTCATCACAAACCTTCGTGATTAGATCTCTCTTTTTTAATTCTAAGACTCCTAATTCATGATTTGTATAAGCAGCTGCTTTTTTTAAAGTGGCAAACCCATATACAATTTCAATAGGCATTGACGACTCCGGTCCAATTTCAAAATTTTTTCTAGATCTTTCGGTTTGAGGACCCCAATATACATTTGCAGGAACTTTTACCTTTCCAAGAGTGTCTTTTTCAATTCGGTAATCCATTTTTTTTATTCTACTACAAAAGTAATTCCTTTTTAAGTAATAATTAATTTTTTTTTAGTTATTGAAATTATTCAACACAAATTATTGTAAATTTGTATCATTAAATACTCTATGGTTGAATTTGATCAATATCTTGGTTTTTTAGCTTTTCTAGGCATACTTACCATGGGGTTTTGGCTGATGATTTTCTTGTTAATGTTTGTAATTCCCTATTGGATTACAGGTTCCTTTCTTGAAAGGATGAGGGAAAGGAAGTCAAGAAAAAAAGAAGTTTAGAATAAATCGATTTTAAATATCGAATTCACTACCCGCTTCCTCTGTATTATAATTTTGATTTTCCCCCCTTCTTCTTTCGTATTTCTTTTGATTTAATCTGTAGGTAATTGTGAATATATAAGTAGGTGTTCTCCATTGAAATTCACCATATCCATAAAAGTTAGGTGTACGTGTCTCTGAAATCCTACGCCCAGAATTAAAGATATCACTTGCTCTAAAAGATATCGTTGCTTTATCTTTTAAAAAGTCTTTATTTAGAGCTCCAGACACCACAAAGCTCCCCGAACTTTTTGTTTGTGAATTTTCAGAAGGCCCAGAATAACGCATCCTCAATTGCCAGTCAATTTTTCCAGGGAGCCTTATTGTGCTATTAATCCTTGTATACCATCTCATGTTCTTTGCTCCAAAATCAACACCATCATATTCTCCAATTAGTTCAGAGCTAAACAAGTTAAAATTACCATTAAGTCTAACTTTTTTAGATGGGGTATAACTTAGATTAAATTCCGCCCCATATCTTTTTTCTTCGGCTAAATTCACAGGTGTTCTCTTTATAACGGGAACTTCAACCACAGGATTTCCCGGGTCATTTCTATCTCCACTTATAACAACTGTTTCTCCTGTATTGATGGTAATAAACTGATAAACACTTGTAGATCTTTGAAAGTATATAGATCCATTTAGAGTGAACTTGTCCCATCTTTTTAGGTATCCAAAATCATAAGCATTTGAATAACTTGGATCTAAATCTGGATTTCCTTGAAAAATATTTGTGATGCTACTTCTTGAAGGGAAGGGATTCAAAAATCTAGACCATGGTCTTCTGAGTCTTCTACTATAACCAAGAGTTATACTTTTACTTTCATCAAATTCATAAGAAAGGTTGATTGTAGGAAACCAATCGGTATACTTTTTCAGATTATAGTCATTTGTTGTTTTTTGATCTATGGTGATATTTGAGTTCTCCATTCTCAAACCTAACAGATAAGAAAATTTATCTATTTTTTTACCATATTGTGTGTAGGCAGCATTTATATATTGTTTGTATAACAAGACATTTGACAAGTTATTATCTATTCTAAAGGTTCCTTGATCTAAATATGCTACTTCGTAATCTGTTTCTTGATTTAAAAAGCTACCTCTGTATCCTAATTCAAATTGAGTATTTTCATCAATTGGCAATACATAATCTCCTTGTAAAAGGGTTCTAGTTTGATCTTCATATTGTTGGACTGTTTCAAAATTTAATTCAGAAATTATTGGGAACAAGATTTTGTTTTCAATGCTACCATCTTCATCTTCTGTACTCTTTTCATACTGAGCAACTAAAGTTATTTTTTGACCTTTATCATCTATTTCAGAATCAAAATTTGCACTAAACTGATATGATTTATCATCATCTGTTTCTTTTTCGACCCTATTTGATCTACTTAAGATATCTTTTAAATAATTACTTTGTTTAATATCATTTTTTGTTTCACTATCTCCTTTTCTATCTCTAAAAAACCCGCTCAATATTAAAGAAGTATTTTCCTTCAAATAAAACTCAACCCCAAGGTTTGTAAAAAGACTTCTATTATCCCTTAGTGGTTTTCTTTCCTCTTCAAGAAATGTGCTAGGATCATCCCCGTTGAAATACTCATTGTCATTGTAATAAAATCCTTTTGATCTATTTTGTCTAATAGAGTTTACAGTGAAAATATTATACTTGTCATTTCTAAAATTAACACTTGCAGAACCACCAAATGTTTTAGGAAAGCCAATGTTTGCAACAAAATTCCCATTAACCCCTAACAATTCTTGTTTTCTTAAAATAATATTTAATATTCCTCCAGTTCCTTCAGAGTCATATCTTGCTGATGGAGATGTTATTACTTCTACCTTTTCAATTGATTCTGCAGGGAGTTGTTGAAGGCCTTGAGGACCAGACAAACCAACCAAGCCAGAAGGCTTGCCATTTATCAAAATCCTTACACTACTGTTACCTCTAAGCGATACATTTCCCTCCACATCAACTGAAACAGATGGAACATTATCTAAAACATCAGCTACACTGCCTCCCCTTACAGTAATGTCTTTTCCTACGTTATAAATTCTTTTGTCTAACCTGATTTCAACTTCAGTTCTTTCAGCCATTAACTCAACACCTTCTAGTCTATCTACTGATATAACCATTCCAATTTCCCCCAAATCCATGGACCCTTTTATCATTATTGACTCCTTCTTAAACGATTCAAATCCAATAAAATCAAAAGAAACATCATACATTCCTGGGAAAACGTCGACTTTGAAAACGCCATTATTATCAGTTATACCTCCCTGGAGTAAACTTGAGTTTCTCTTATTTGTAAATGTAATAGTTGCATATTCTAAAGCCTGTTTAGTCTCTTTATCTATTACACGTCCTTCAATTGTAGCTTTTTGAAAGGAACCATATGAACCACTGGGTCTCTGTGCAAATGACAGGAATGAAATTAAAAGGAAAAAAAATGGTGGAAGTTTGTCTTTTAGCATCGTATTAAAGTATTAAAATTAACCAATTAGAAATTTGAAACCCCTACTTTTTTAAAACAATTAATTAAGTTTTCTAGAGGACGAGCTAAAACTCCTGAACTATTAAACTCTACAATTGGCCTTTCAATTAACTGTGGGTTTTCTGATAGGACATTTAATAATTCTTTTTCGTTTAATTGTATTTTTGAAAATTTCGTCTTCCAAAGAACCTCATTTTTTCTAACTATTTCCAGCGGAGACAGATTTATTTTTTTTAGCAAAGCGGACAAATCCTCTGGAGTTAATTTATTTTCTAAATATTTTACAATATTAACTTGACGCCCCCTTTGATTAAGATAATCAAGAGCTTCTCTAGATTTTTTACATCTGGGATTATGATATATTTTTATCATACTAATTGCTATAAAAAGTCTATTATTTGATTTTATTTACTAGTGCTTTAAAGGCATCGGGATTATTTACAGCCAAGTCAGCTATAACTTTTCTGTTAAGCTTTATGTTGTTGTTTTTAACTTTAAGCATTAGTTCTGAGTAGGACAAACCATAGGCTCTTGAAGCGGCATTAATTCTAGTAATCCAAAGTGATCTAAAATTTCTTTTTTTTGTTCTCCTATCACGATATGCATAAGTCCAGGCTTTTTCAACAGCGTTTTTAGCAATTGTCCAAACATTTTTTCTCCTGCCAAAATAACCTTTAGCTAATTTTATTATTTTCTTCCTTCTCTTTTTCGATGCTACTGAATTTACTGATCTAGGCATTTTTTTATTTTTTAGAACACAAAACTAATACTTCTTATTTTAAAAATAACTACAACTGTCTTTTTTATAAGGATTATTTCAAGCGTAGTTGCTCTTTAATGCTATTAGCGTCTTTTTTATCGACAGTTGTTGAGTGAGTCAATCTTAATTTTCTTTTTTTTGATTTTTTTGTAAGTATATGATTTTTAAAAGCATGCTTACGTTTAATCTTACCGGTTCCAGTAAGTTTAAATCTTTTTTTGGCACTTGATTTAGTTTTCATTTTAGGCATAACTAAAAATTTATTGGTTACTTTTTTTTTGGGGTAATCAGCATAATCATTCTTTTACCTTCTAATTCTGGCAATTGCTCAACTTTTCCAATTTCTTCTAAGTCTTGTGCAAGCCTTAAAAGTAAAATTTGACCCTGCTCTTTAAAAATTATGGACCTTCCTTTAAAAAAAACAAATGCTTTAAGTTTAGCCCCATCATTCAAAAATTTAATTGCATGTTTCTTTTTGAATTCATAGTCATGTTCATCTGTTTGCGGTCCAAATCTAATTTCCTTGATTACTACTTTTGTAGTTTTTGATTTTAAGTTTTTTTCTCTTTTCTTTTGTTCATATAAAAACTTCTTATAATCTAATATTTTACATACAGGAGGAGAAGCTTTAGGCGAAATTTCAACTAGATCAAGCCCAATTTGATCAGCTAAAATTAATGCTTTTGAAGTATTATAAACCCCCACCTCTACATTATCACCAACTAAGCGCACTTCACTTGCAGTTATTTTTTCATTAATCTTGTGCGGATTTTCCTTAAAAATCCTTGCAGGGCCCCTAAACCTTTTTCTTCTTATTGCTATGACTTAAATTTTAAATTATTTTTCAAATTTAGCTATACTTTTTGAGACTTCACTGTTAATTAACGATACAAAGTCGTTTGTGTTCATTTGGCCCAAATCTCCTTCTTTTCTTTTTCTTATGGATAAATTATTTTTATTACTTTCCTTTTCTCCTAAAATAAGCATGTATGGTACTTTACTCAATTCTGCATCTCGAATTTTTTTCCCAATAGTTTCTTTCCTATTATCCAACGAAGTGCGAATATCGTTTTTTTCTAAAAAACTCAAAACTTTATGACCATATTTCTCGTATTTTTCACTAACAGTAAGTACGGCGACTTGATTGGGGGTTAACCATAATGGGAAATCTCCACCTGTATTTTCAAGTAAAATTGCTACAAACCTTTCCATACTTCCAAAAGGGGCCCTGTGTATCATTACAGGTCTATGAAACTTGTTATCGCTTCCTTTATAAGTTAAGTTAAATCTTTCAGGTAAATTGTAATCAACCTGTATAGTTCCTAATTGCCATTTTCTTCCGAGAATATCCTTAACCATAAAATCTAATTTAGGTCCATAGAATGCAGCTTCACCAATCTCCACGGTGTAATTCAATTTTTTCTCATTTGCGGAATCTATAATTGCCTGTTCAGCAAGATCCCAGTATTTGTTGTCTCCTATGTATTTGTCTGGATTATTAACATCTCTTAAAGAAACTTGAACTTCAAAATCTTTAAAACCTAGAGATTTAAAGACATATAAAACTAAATCAATAACCCCTTTAAATTCATCTAACAATTGGTCAGCAGTACAAAATATGTGCGCATCATCTTGTGTAAAACCCCTTACTCTTGTTAACCCATGTAGCTCTCCACTTTGTTCATATCTATAAACAGTCCCGAATTCAGAATATCTTATTGGCAATTCTTTATAGCTATATGGTTTTGAACTGTATATTTCACAGTGATGAGGGCAGTTCATAGGTTTTAAAAGAAAAGTTTCACCTTCTGAGGGAGTTTGAATAGGCTGAAAGCTATCTTGTCCGTATTTCTCATAATGACCGGAAACCATATATAGTTCTTTATTCCCAATATGTGGAGAAATAACTTGATCATATCCTGCTTTCTTTTGAGCCTTCTTTAAAAAGTTTTCCAAATTTTCTCTAAGAACAGTTCCTTTAGGCAACCAAAGAGGTAGTCCTTGGCCAACTTTTTCAGAAAATGTAAACAGTTCTAATTCTTTTCCTAATTTCCTGTGATCTCTTTTTTTTGCTTCTTCAATCATTTGAAGATATTCTGTAAGTTCTTTCTGTTTAGGAAAAGATATTCCATAAATCCTAGTTAATTGTTTATTTTTATCATTCCCTTTCCAATAAGCGCCAGCTATATTTAAAAGCTTAACTGCTTTGATGAAACCCGTGTTCGGAATGTGCCCTCCCTTACATAAATCTGTAAAGTCACTATGATCACAAAATGTTATTTCCCCATCATTTAAATCTTCAATTAGTTCTAATTTGTATGAATTTTCCTCATTTTTGTAAAAATCTATAGCATCTTTTTTCTTTACATTACGCATATTGAATTCAAATTTTTGTCTTGCAAATTCTAGAAACTTTTTCTCTACCTTAAGAAGGTTACTTTCTGTAAAGGAGATATTTCCAAAATCTACATCATAATAGAATCCATTTTCTATGGCAGGACCAATAGTTAACTTTGCTTTAGGATAAATTGATAGAACAGCTTGCGCTAATACATGAGCAGATGAATGCCAGAAGGCTATTTTACCTTCTTTATCTTGCCATGTGAAAAACTTTAACCTACCATCATTATATATCTTAGATGAAACCTCTATAGTTTTATTGTTAAAGACAGCTGATAAAACGTTTTTAGCCAGGCCTGAACTTACATCTTTAGCTATATCAATTGCAGTTGTTCCCTTTTTATATTCTCTAAAAGAATCATCTGGAAATGTAATTTTAATCATAACAAAAAATGATTATAAAGATAATGGAAGGACTTTTTATAAAACAATCACTTCTTAATTATTTTTCTCTTTCAAAAGTACTTTGGTTATTGTTAAAATACCCCAAGCTCCATATGCTATAGCAGATAGCAAAACAAATAAACCAACAAAAAAAACCGGAAGGAAAAAGGGATGGTCTTCATTTTTAAAGGCTTGCGATAAGGTTATCGGGCCTATAAAGCATAAAAAAACGGATATTAAAAGCCTTATAACCCCTTTTTTTAATTTTTTTTTATTCATTTGAAATATTTAAAACTTTTCTAACACTTTTATATCTTAACAAAAGATCTGATGCACTTTCCTTGTCAATTCCCAATTCATCCATGACCATTTTGATCGCTCTATTGTTTAGTTTTTTATTTGTTAACTGCATATCAATCATTTTATTTCCTTTTACCCTACCAAGCCTTACCATGCTTACAGTCGTAATCATATTTAAAATTAATTTTTGTGCAGTCCCTGATTTCATTCTTGAACTTCCTGTTAAAAATTCTGGACCAACATCAACTTCTATTGGAAAATCACAGTGATTTGTAATTGGACTATTTGGATTTGAAGTTATGCACCCAGTAGAGATACTGTTTTCAACACATTTTTTAATGGCTTCAACTACATAAGTGGTTGTTCCTGAAGCAGTTATGCCAACAACGAAATCATGGTAATTTATATTATGCTTTTTAAGGTCTTTCCAGCCCTGAATTGCATCATCTTCCGCGTTTTCAATTGATTGACTTAATGCAGAAGAACCACCAGCAATTATTCCTACAACTTTTTTAGGATTAGTCCCAAAAGTTGGAGGGCACTCAGAGGCATCTAAAACACCTAGTCTACCACTAGTCCCAGCTCCAATATAAAAGAGACGACCATTATTTTTTAATTTTTTTTCAAGACTTGAAATGAGTTTTTTTACTTGACTTAGGACTTTTCCAACTGCTTCAACAACAACCAAATCTTCATTATGGATATTATTTAAGAGATCGTCAATGGATTTTAGTTCAAGATCTTTATAATTAGAATCTTTTTCAGTGATTCTTTTAAAAGCCATATGGAATTGCCAATTAAGATTATTAGGTAATTTAATAAAATATCAGGAAAGTTTTTCTTCTAAGTTTGATTTTATTAAATCTAAAAATTCTTGAGTATTTAGATAGTCTGATTCTCTAATTTTTTCCCCGTGTATAAGTAAAGCAAGATCTTTTGTCATTTCCCCATCTTCAATAGTTTTAATACATACTTTTTCAAGATTAGAGCAGAAATTAATTAAATCTTGATTACCATCAATTTTTCCACGATGTTCTAATCCTCTTGACCATGCAAAAATTGATGCAATTGGATTTGTAGAAGTCTTTTTCCCTTTAATGTGTTCTCTATAATGTCTCGTAACAGTTCCATGAGCAGCTTCTGCCTCCATCGTTTTTCCATCGGGAGTGAGTAGAGTGGAGGTCATTAATCCAAGTGAACCAAATCCTTGAGCAACAGTGTCTGATTGGACATCACCATCATAGTTTTTACATGCCCAAACGAACCCACCTTTCCATTTCATTGCGGCAGCTACCATGTCATCAATTAATCGGTGTTCGTAGTGAATTCCAGCATCTTCAAATTTTGACTTAAACTCATTTTTATATACTTCTTCAAATATATCTTTAAACCTTCCATCATAAACTTTAAGAATTGTATTTTTAGTTGAAAAATATAAAGGCCATCCTTTATCTAAAGCTCTATTCATACAAGATCTAGCAAATCCATAAATAGAAGAATCAATATTGTACATACTCATTGCTATACCTTTTTCTTTAAAATTATAAACTTCCCAAGTCTTTGCTTTTCCTCCATCATCTGGAGTGAATGTCATGGTTAATTTACCCTCCCCTGAAGTAATTATATCAGTTGCTTTGTACTGATCTCCAAAGGCATGTCTTCCGATACAAATGGGATTAATCCATCCAGGTACATATCTTGGAATATTTTTTATAATTATTGGTTCTCTAAAAACAGTTCCACCGACAATGTTCCTTATGGTCCCATTTGGTGAACGATACATTTTTTTAAGATTAAATTCTTTAACTCTTTCTTCATCTGGCGTAATTGTAGCACATTTTATAGCTACATTATATTTTTTTATTGCATTTGCAGCATCTATCGTTATTTGATCTTCTGTTATATTTCTTGATTCAATTCCTAAGTCATAATATATAAGATCAATATCCAGATAAGGCAGGATTAATTTTTCTTTAATAAACTTCCATATAATTCTAGTCATTTCATCTCCATCTATCTCAACAACAGGATTAGAAACTTTTATTTTATTCATCTTGAAATTTTAACTTGAATAAGCGGTTAATATTACCCTTCTTTAATACGCGCCTTTTTACCTCTTAATTCTTTGAAGTAATAAATTCTAGATTTTCTAACCTTTCCTTTTTTATTAATTTCTATTTTTTGAATGGAAGGAAGATTAATTGGAAAAACCCTTTCAACACCAACTGTTCCAGATATTTTACGAATTGTAAAGGATTTAGTTAACCCTTTACCTTTAATTTGAATAACAACACCTTTAAAAAACTGTGTTCTAACCTTTTCTCCCTCACGAATTTCATAATAGACAGTTACAGTGTCTCCAGAAGAGAATTCGGGAAAATCTTTTTTATTTATACAGCTTTTTTGAACTTCATTTATAAGGTTTTCCATTTATAATTAAATCAAGGTTAATAAGCATCCATCGATCATAAATGCGTGCAAATTTACTACTTATTTTGATTTATACAATAAGGGAGCATATAGATATGCTCAAAATTTAGATTATATAATTTTAAATATTATCCTTTTTCTTGGAAGGGAAAAGATCTGGACGCAATTTTTTGGTTTTTTCTAATGCTTTTTTTTCTCGCCAAGAATTAATTTTAGATAAATCACCAGATATTAATATATTAGGGACTTTCCAATTTTTATAATTTTCAGGTCTAGTATATATTGGACAAGAAAGAAGTCCATCTTGAAAGCTATCAGATAAAGCGGATGTTTCATCACCAAGGACTCCAGGAATTAATCTGATAATACTATCACATAGTATACATGCGGCAAGTTCTCCACCAGATAAAACAAAGTCCCCAATTGATATTTCTTTTGTGACTAAATAATCTCTAACTCTTTGATCTATCCCTTTGTAATGTCCACAGATTATTATGATATTTTCAATTAAAGACAATTTGTTAGACATCCTTTGGTCAAGTTTTTGACCTTCAGGAGTCAAATAAATAATTTCCTGGTAGTTTGTGTTTCTTTTTAAAAAACTTATACATTTATCGATTGGTTCAATTTTAAGCACCATTCCAGATCCGCCACCATACTGATAATCATCAACTTGTTTATGTTTTTTTTCGGCATAGTCTCTCAAATTGTGAAAATTTATTTTAACCAGTTTAGAGGAAATGGCTCTTTTCATGATTGAATTTTCAAAAGGGCTTGAAAGAAGCTCAGGGAAAAGAGTTATAATATCAATTTGCATAAAAAATATTGATGCTAAAAAGATTAATTTAATTATTCAAAAAGAATTCTCTCTTTTTGACCATTCTTATCTAAAAATAAAATACTTGATATAGACTTCAATGGTATGTTTTCAATTTGACCAACTTCATCAATTTTTTGATCGTTTATTTCTAAGATTAAATATCCTTCTTCAATTCCAAGGTTGTACAATCTTCTATTTTCAATTCTCGATATAACAACACCATAATTTATATCTAACTTATCAAAATAGTTTCTATCATCTTTGGTTTTGTTTCTTAACTCCATCCCAAGAAACAAGGTTCTGTTTGTCTTTCTTAATGTCACCGTTGTAGTATACTTATTTGAATTTCTTATATAAACAACTACAACTTTGTCTCCTGGTCTTTTGGAAGACAAGTATCCAGTTAGATCTGAAAATTTATTAATTTTTACATTGTCAACTTGCTTGATTATATCTCCAGCAATTAAACCTGCTCGGTCAGCTCCTAAGTTTTTTTCTGTAGAGTTTATGTAGAATCCCTCTGTTTGATTAGTTTCATATCTTTTGGCAAGTTCATCATTTAATGCATTTCCCGTAACTCCAAGTAATCCTTTTTGTACATCTCCATATTCTAAAATATCTTCGAATACTTTTCTAACAATGTTACTTGGGACAGCAAATGCATATCCAACAAATCCTCCAGTAATTGATTGGATAGCTGTATTTATTCCTATTAACTCACCATAAGTATTTACAAGAGCACCTCCACTATTTCCCATATTTACCGCTGCGTCGGTTTGAATAAATGATTGATTTTTTTGATCATAGTCATTTAAGTCCCTTGACTTTGCACTTATAATTCCAGCTGTTACAGTAGAATTTAAATTAAAAGGATTTCCTACTGCTAAAACCCATTCACCTGTTTTTGAATTATCTGAGTTTCCAAAAGGAATATAAGGGAATGGGCTATCATCATTTATTTTAAGAACGGCCAGATCAGTATTAGGATCCAATCCAACTAAAGTAGCTTTGTAACTTTTATTCCTATTTGATGTAACCTCAATTTCATTAGCATCCTCTACAACATGAAAATTAGTAATGATATATCCGTCTGGTGAAACAATTACACCAGAGCCTGTCCCAATTTTTTCTCGATCTGAATCTATTCCATAAAAATTTCTGTAGAACCAGGAATACTCGTCGTCTTGAGTACTTGTGTTTTTAACATGAACTACTGCATTGATTGTTTTTTCTGCAGCATTTGTAAAATCTGTTGCTTGTAATTGACTAGTAGATTTATTATAAGAATATGAAGCTGGTATTAATTGTGGTTTTTCAATTGAATTTATTTTTTCATCAATTTGAAAATAATTGATGTAAATGAAGAGTGTTAGAATACAACTAAAAATAGAAATAGACAAAAAATTTAAAATAGGTTTCATATAGATGTTTTAAAATCTTTGCTAAATTAAGAATTCTATTTTTCCCTTGATTTCTTTTAACTACTATTTAACAGCTGTATTTAGAGACTTATATTTGCTTAAATTTGCTATCGATGGAATTTGAATTTGAAAAATATCATGGGACGGGGAATGATTTTATTTTAATTAATGATGATTCTAAAAAATTTCCCATTACCGATTTTAATAAGATTAAGTTTTTATGTGACAGAAAATTTGGAATAGGTTCTGACGGATTAATTGTATTGAGGAAACATGAAAAATTTGATTTTGAAATGTTTTACTTTAATTCTGACGGGGCAGAAGGTTCTTTATGTGGCAATGGAAGCAGGTGTGCTATAGCTTATGGAATCAATAATGGATTTTTAAATGATAATGTTGTATTTAAAGCAATTGATGGTGTTCACTATGCGAAAGCTGAATCAAATAATATTTTTTCAATGTCTTTCAAAGATTTAAAATCAATAGAAAGAAATCGTAATTCCTCATTTTTAAATACTGGTTCTCCACACCACGTTGAGTTAGTCCAAAATTTAGATAATATTAATGTTAAAGAGAGAGGCTCTTTAATTAGGCATGGGACCAAATATAAAAAAGAAGGAGTTAATGTTAATTTTATAGAAATCATGGGGCCAAATAAAATTAAGTTAAGGACTTATGAAAGGGGTGTTGAAGATGAGACTTTATCATGTGGCACTGGAGCAGTTGCATCTTCTATAGCAGCTCATTTTTTAAAACTAATTAAAGTAGATAAAATAAAAGTTCAAACACTTGGAGGAACTTTAGAAGTAAAATTTAAATTTGATTCAGACTTGTATAAAGATATCTGTCTGAAAGGACCTGCAAAAAAAGTTTTTTCAGGAAAAATAAAATGGTAAAAAAAACGAAGGAAGATATAAATTTAAGAGCTTTAGAGCCAAGTGATATTGATTTTCTTTTTAATGTTGAAAATGACATTGATCTTTGGAAATATTCTAACCGTTCAACTCCTTATTCTAAACATATATTGTCTGATTATATTAAAAACTCTTCTAAGGATATTTTTGAATCTAGACAAATTAAATTTGCAATATCTGATTCTAAAAACAAACCAGTAGGGTTTATCGATCTGTATGACTTTGAACCTATGCATCGAAGAGCTGCAATTGGTTTAGTAGTTGACGATTCGAAACGATCGATGGGTATTGGCAGTTCATCCCTTAGATTAATTGAAGAATATGCAAAAAATCAACTATTCCTTCATCAGCTATATGCAAATATAGCTTCTGAGAATACACATAGTATTAAGTTATTTAAAAAGCATTTATTTGTTCAATCAGGTAAAAGAATTGAATGGAACTATTACGATGGGAAGTATCATGATGAATATATTTTTCAAAAGATTATATGAGTAAAAAAATAATTTTTTATTTCGTACTTATATTTGGATTGTTTTTTGGATCTGCAAGTTTTTTTTATTTCCAAAAAATTTTTTTTTGGGACAATACAAGTTTTGAAGAAAAAGCAATTAATATATACTTAAACAAGAATGATGATTTTTCTGATTTAATATTAAAGTTAGAGCCTTATCTTATGAATATTGATCATTTTATTTTAGCCGCAAACAAGAAAGGTTATACTGAGAGAGTAAAGTCAGGGAAGTTTTTAATCAAAAAGGGGAGTGGTAATAATGAAATAATTAATTTTTTGAGATCCAAATCTTTGACTGTGAATGTAACTTTTAATAATCAAGATAAGGTTGAGGATCTTGCTGAAAGAATTTCTGATCAAATTGAACCAGATAGTGTTCAATTAATTTCATCTTTTTTGGATTCAGTTTTTTTATCAAAAAACAATTTAAATAAAGATGATTTGATATCCATGTTTATACCAAATAGTTATGAATTTTATTGGAATTCATCAGCCAATGAATTTAGAAACAGAATGTTAAATGAGTACAATAAGTTCTGGAACAAATCAAGATTATCAAAAGCAAGTGATTTAAATCTTTCTCCTAAAGAAGTAATTATTTTAGCATCAATTGTTCATAAAGAAACTTCTAACGTGAATGAGCTTCCTGTAATTGCCGGTGTTTATGTAAATAGACTTAGAAAAGGAATGAAGCTACAGGCTGACCCAACAATTATATACTCAATAAAAAGGGAAAGTGATAATTTTGATACTTTGATTAGGAGAGTTTATAATAAAGACTTAAGGATTAAATCAAAGTATAATACCTACGCTTACAAAGGATTACCTCCTGGTCCAATTGGAATGCCTGATATTATATCTATTGATGCAGTTTTGAATCATGATAAGCACAACTATATATATTTTGTTGTTGACCCATATAACCAAGGTTCTCACAATTTTTCTAAAACTTTAAGAGAACATAACAAGAAAAGGGAGATATATATTAAGTGGTTAAGAAGAAATAAAATATACCGTTAGTTTTCTCACCAATTACAAATTTTATACATTTAGCAACTCTCCACTTATCTCTTCGCATATTTTATTTAGTAATGAGTATACAGCTTTAAAATCAGATATGTTACCATAGTATGGATCAGGAACATTTTGATCTCCTAATATTAATTTTACTTTTGCTTCTTCTTCTTTTGATTTACACATAGACATTATATCAATGTAGTTTTGACTATCCATTACATAAATTATATTAAAAGATTCAAAATCATTTTTATTAAAAGCTCTTGCTCTCTGATTACTAATGTCTATTCCATTAATCTTAGCTACTTCTATACTTCTTTTATCTGGAGGACTTCCAATATGGTAAGATGCAGTTCCTGCAGAATCAATAAAAAATTTTTCTTTTGGAACTTTAGATTTTAATATACCTTCAGCTAATGGTGATCTACATATATTTCCCAGACATACCATTAAAATAGATTTTTTCAAAACATCAATTCTAAAGGGAGAGTTTTTGATTTAAGTCTTCAACATATTTTCTAAACTGTTTATCTGTAAAACTTAAATTATCAACCGTTTTACAAGCGTGTAAAACTGTTGCATGATCTCTTTTACCAATTTGACTTCCTATACTTGCAAGAGATGCTTTAGTATATTTTTTTGCAAAGTACATTGCAAGCTGTCTTGCTTGTACTATATGTCTTTTTCTTGTTTTAGATTGCAATGTTGATATTTCCATTTGAAAATATTCTGAAACAACTTTTTGGATATATTCGATTGAGACCTCTCTTTTAGTGTTTTTAACAAATTGATTTATAATTTCTTTAGCTAGTTCTATATTGATTTCAACTTTATTAAATGAAGACTGGGCAATGAGTGATATAATAGCACCTTCAAGTTCTCTAATATTTGTTTTAATGTTTTTAGCAACATATGAAATTATATCTTCATGCATTGTCACTCCATCACGATAGAGTTTGTTTTTTAAAATTGAAACCCTTGTTTCAAAATCAGGGATTTGTAATTCAGCAGAAAGCCCCCATTTAAACCTAGAAAGAAGACGCTGTTCTATGTCTTGCATATCAACTGGAGCTTTATCAGAAGTTAAAATTACTTGTTTTCCGTTTTGATGCAAGTGATTAAATATGTGAAAGAAAACATCTTGTGTTCCAGATTTTCCAGATAAGAATTGAACATCATCAATTATTAAAACATCAATAACTTGATAAAAATGTATAAAATCATTCCTTGTATTTTTCTTTACAGATTCGATATATTGTTGAGTAAATTTTTCAGCAGAAATATATAAAACTGTACTGTCAGGATATTTTTCTTTTATGTCAACACCAATAGCATGAGCTAGATGAGTTTTTCCAAGGCCAACCCCGCCAAAAACCATCAGAGGGTTAAAAGATGTTCCGCCAGGTTTGTTTGAAACAGCAATTCCAGCAGATCTTGCAAGTCGATTTGAGTCACCTTCTAAAAAATTATCAAAACTATAACTTGGGTTTAGTTGAGATTCTATATGAAGATTTCTGATCCCTGGAATAATGAAAGGATTTTTTAATTCACTGTCATTACTTTCTAAGGGAGCATCAACATTTTGCGTATTTAAGCTTGATCTATTAGCACTAGGTATTTTTTCAGTAAAAGGAATTTTATTGCCAAATGAATTTTCCATTTTAATAATGTATATGAGCCTAGCATCTTTTCCTAATTCTTTTATGAGAGCAGTTTTTAATATTTTAACATAATGCTCCTCTAACCACTCATAAAAAAATTTACTTGGAACTTGAATACTCAGTGAATTATCTGAAATTTTAATTGGAATTATAGGCTCAAACCATGTCTTATATGCTTGTGATTGAATATTGTCTTTAATAAAAGCTAAACAATTCTCCCAAACTTGATTTACATTGGCTTCCATTAATGACTTAAAAACCTGATTACTAAAATGTTAGAAATTCGAACGATATTTATGTAAATATCATTACAATTATAACTTAAAAAAAATAAAAAAAAGTTGATTTAGGTATTGAATTTTAATTTTTTTTTTGTGATATTATCGAGCCTATTTTTTAAACCCCTTTTTCCGAATTTATGGAATATAAAACTAAAAAATTTAAAGTCCGATATTGTGAAACTGATCAAATGGGTTTTGTTCATCACAGCAATTATTTAAAATACTTTGAAATGGCAAGAATTGAATGGTTAGATTCAGTTGGAATATCTTATCAAAATTTAGAAAAAAATGGTATTATTTTGCCAGTTGTTAAAACTTGTATAAAATTTGTTCACCCAGCTTTTTTTGGCGATACATTGACAATTAAGCTTATGATTAAGTTACCTCCAACGGTTAAAATAAGTTTTGAATATTTTGTTTATAATCAGGATGAAAAAGAAATTGCATGCGGCGATACTACTATAGCATTCCTAGATGCAACTAAAAGAAAACCTATAAGGTGTCCTAAAGACATTCATGATAAAATTTTAAGGATTTAAAAATTGAAATAAAGTATCTTCTTTGATTACGGTTTTATTCTTTTCCTTCATTTTTATTATAGGAGCTTTTATTCCTTTTTCTATTATAACATTAGTTTTAAAAACCAATGCTTCATCCCAAATTTTTTCATCGATGAAAGATGAGATAGTTTTAGCCCCCCCCTCAACTATAACTGATTGAACTTTCTTTTTGTATAAGAATGAAATAATTTCTTTTACGGGATTAATGAATTTAATTGATTCACTTTTAAAACTATTTGATTTATTTTTCTTTTTCAAAATAAAAGTTTCTGCAGATTGATTTTTCACATTTGAATGATCTGGAATTCTATCATTTGGATCAATTACAATTCTTTTAGGATTATTTCCGGACCAAAGCCTTGTAGTTAATTTTGGATTATCATTGATCACAGTTTGAACTCCTATTAATATGGAATTTTCCTCACTCCTTAATTTATGGACTATTTGTTTAGAATAAGAATTGGTTAGCCAAAATTCTCTATTTGGTTTCGGAGCAATAAATCCATCCTCACTCTCAGCCCATTTTAAGATAATATAAGGACGTTTTTTTTTGTGAAAGGTGAAAAATCGTTTATTTAAATTTATGCACTTTTTCTCAAGAACACCTAGAGTAACATGACAATTCTCTTGTTTCAATTTATAAATTCCTTTGCCATTAACCTTTTTATTTGGATCGATACAACCTATAACTATTCTAGGAATCTTCATTTTAACAATTAAATCAGCACAAGGATTTGTCTTACCATAATGACCACAGGGTTCAAGATTTACATACAGCGTACTTTCTTTCAATATATTTTTATCTTCAACCCTTTTAATGGCTTCTGATTCAGCATGTTCTTTACCACTTTTTCTATGCCATCCCTCAGAAATAATCCTGTTTTTATAAACTATTACACATCCTACCAATGGGTTTGGATATGTTTCTCCTAGGCCTTTTTTGGCAAGTTCCAGACACCTAGACATAAAATAAGCATCGTTTTTAACAATTGATCGATAAGATCCCATGCAAAATTGCTTTTGATGAATTCTAGAAGTAAATTTATAGTAATTTTTTGAGTTAAATTTGAAAATTAGAGAACTTAAATTATCTGACAATCTCCAATTAGCTAAAGCTATAAGAGAAGTTTTAAAGGAAATGAAGGTTCCAGCTGAGGGAACTGTATTTGCTGATAAAGAACTTGACAACATGTATGAAGCTTATCATGTTTCAAGAAGCATCTACTTTGTTGTTGAATCTGACAAACAGATTTTGGGAGGTGCTGGAATAATGCCTTTAAATAAAGGTCCAAAAAATATTTGTGAACTTCAGAAAATGTATTTAAATCCTAAGGCACGGGGCCAAGGGATTGGTTCTAATTTGCTTAAACGATGTATATCTTTTGCTAGAAAAAATAATTTTGCTTTGTGCTACCTGGAAACCATGCCATATATGATTGATGCTCAAAAACTTTATAAGAAAAATGGTTTTGAATATATAAATAGTCCTATGGGAGATACTGGTCATTATTCCTGTCCTGTTTGGATGACAAAAAAATTATGATATTATTAGAAGAGTTTAGAGTAAACTTTATTAAAGAGCTAGAGCCTTTATACGATGATAGAGAAGCTCGAAATATACTTAAACTTACAGTTAAGTCATTTTTCGGATGGGATTCTACATTTTTTGCTATGAATAAGTTTAAATTACTTAGTGAAAATGAGTATAAGAAAGTTAATGAAGCTCTGAGAATATTGAAGAAGGGTAAGCCTGTTCAATATTTATTAAATGAAAGTGAATTTATGGGAAATTTATTTTATGTCAATGAATTTGTTTTAATACCGAGACCTGAAACAGAAGAAGTAATCAATTGGATTCTAACTGAAAATTTTCCAACTAAACTTAAACCTTTAAGAGTATTAGATATTGGAACTGGGAGTGGCTGTATTGCAATATCAATAGCTAAGTCGAGCCCTTATTTTCAAGTTGACGCCATTGATTTTTCTTCGAATGCTTTATCAGTAGCTAAAAAAAATGCAAAACTAATGGGGGTTGAAATTAATTTTAAAAAATTAGATATTCTTAAACTTGACAAACTTGACAAGGAATATGATGTTATAGTTTCTAATCCACCTTACATAGATTTAGATGACAAGAAGACGATGAGTAAGAATGTACTTGACTATGAGCCTTTAGGAGCTATTTTTGTCCCTTATGATGATCCCTTATTTTACTATAAAGAAATAATTCTTTTTGCTGAACAAATGAAAGAAAATAGGGGGACAATATATTTTGAGATTAATCCAAAATATTCTAATAACCTTAAGAAATATTTTTTAACAACTTCTTTTAATGATGTTGTTGTTCAATGTGATATTTTTGGAAAAGAAAGAATGCTCAAAGCAACACATAAATAAATGGATAAACTGAAAAAAAAAATAAATGAATTACGTGTTGAACTTCATGACCATAACCATAGGTATTATATTCTAGATAAGCCAATAATAAGTGACTACGATTTTGATCAAAAACTAGATGAATTGATCAAGTTAGAAGCTTTACATCCTGAGTTGTATAATTCTAATTCTCCAACTCAGAGAATTGGCGGAGGTATTACAAAGTTATTTAACACTAAATCTCATAAGTTTCCTATGTACTCACTTGACAATACTTATTCAAAAGAGGAAATTGAACAATGGTCAAACAGAGTACAAAAGACATTATTGGACAAAAGTTTTTCTTACACATGTGAATTAAAATATGATGGAGCATCTGTTAGCTTAACCTATCAAAATGGGGTTTTTGTTTCTGGGGTTACAAGAGGAGATGGTAATCAAGGAGATGATATAACCTTAAATTTAAAAACAATACCATCTATTCCTCTTATTTTAAGAGGGGACTTTCCTGATTATTTTGAGGTTAGAGCTGAAGTTATTTTGCCAATTGATGGTTTTAAAAAGTTAAATGAAGGAAGAATAAAAAATGGAGAGCCTCCATTTATGAATCCAAGAAATACTGCTTCTGGGTCATTAAAGCTTCAGGATAGTAGCATTGTTTCTAAGAGGCCTTTAGAATGTTTTGTATACTCGATAGTTGCAGATAGATTAGAGGTAACTTCTCAGCATCAATCATTACAGAAATTAAGTTCTTGGGGCTTTAAAGTTCCTGACACATCAATTAAAGCCAATAATTTAATGGAGGTGTTCAATTATATTGAAAAGTGGAATAAAGAAAGATTTAACTTGCCATATGAAATTGATGGTGTTGTGATCAAGATAAATGATTTTGATGATCATAAGACTCTAGGATATACTGCTAAGGCTCCTAGATGGGCAGTGGCTTTTAAATTTGAATCTGAACGCACTAGGACAAAATTAATATCTGTAGAATATCAAATTGGCCGAACAGGGGCTGTAACACCAGTAGCCAACTTGGAACGAGTCTTGCTTTCAGGAACTACTGTTAAAAGAGCCTCATTACATAATTCTGATCAAATAGAAAGGTTGTCGTTAAGAATAGGTGATTCGGTTTTCATAGAAAAAGGGGGAGAAATTATTCCTAAAATTGTATCTATAGATCAGAATTATAGAGGAAATGAAAGTGATAAGATAAATTTTATTTCTAATTGTCCAGATTGTGGAACTAGTTTAATTAGAATTGAAGGAGAAGCACAACATTATTGTCCAAATCAGAATTATTGTGACCCCCAAAATATTGGTAGGATTCAGCATTTTGCATCAAGAAAAGCAATGAATATAGACGGGCTAGGCAACGAGAGAATTGCTTTATTTTATAGAGAGAAAGTCATAAGAAATATAGCTGATTTATATACGATTTCTCCTAAATTCCTTGAAAAACTAGATGGTATGGCAGAAAGGTCTATCAATAAATTAATTGATTCAATTGAATTGTCAAAAAAAAGGCCTTTTCCCAAGGTGCTTTTTGGATTAGGAATTAGACATGTTGGTGAAACTGTAGCTATTAAATTAGCCAACACATTCAAATCAATTGATAAGCTAATTAATTCTAAAAAGGAACATCTCTTATCGATAAATGAGATTGGTGACAAAATAGCTGAAAGTCTTAGCATCTATTTTCAAAATGAAACTAATTTAAAAACAATAGATAGACTAAAAAATGCTGGATTAATTTTCTCAATACAGGAAAAAAAAGAATTTTCATTTGACTATTTGAAAGATAAGAAGTTTGTTATAACTGGTACGTTTGAAAAAAATACTCGCGAGGAGCTTAAAAATAAAATCTTATTGTTTGGAGGCACAATTTCTTCTTCAATATCAAAGAATATTGATTTTTTAATTTCTGGCGAAAATCCAGGCCCAATTAAAGTTGAAAAGGCAAATAATTTGGGTGTTAAAATAATTAGTGAAGAAGATTTTTATAAAATGATAAAGCAATAAAATATATTTTTCCTTTTTTTAAAAAATTGAGTCATTTAAATTAGACTCAGTTTAAAGTGTTTAAATTTAAATTATGAATTTTTTTAAAAATTATTTCCTTTATAGAGTTTATAATAAAGAAATTAATTATAACGAAAGACCTCCAAGACGTAAATTTTCAGATAAAATTAGAAACATTGCTGTAATACTTGATGGGAATCTTGTTATTCCAGAAGATCTCTTTCTAAATTTAGGATCTGCTTTTGGACTTTCCAGAGGGAAGATTTTTATGCTAACCTATTCTGAGCTAAAAAATAATAATAAAGTAGTTTTTAGTAATGGTATTTTTTGCAAATCTGATATTAGTTTTTTAGGAAAATTTAATAATATTTTAGATAAATTTTGTTCAAAAAGATATGATGTCCTTATCAACTACTATAATAGAAATTTTTTACCTATGAAACTAGTTAGTTTGAGGTGCAAGAGTAGAATAAGCCTTGGCTTTCCAAATGTTGATCATCGATTAAATGATTTGATTTTAAACATAGACATAACAGATAACCCATTATTTTTGTCAGAATCTGAAAAGTATTTAAAATTAATATATAGTGGCTTTAGTGAAAAAAATTAAAGGGCATGGTGTAGCGATGATTACGCCTTTCAATAAAAACCTTAAAGTTGATTTTGATTCAATTTCTAAGATAACTGAAAACTTGTTAAATAATGGAACTGATTTTTTAGTCCTCCTAGGCACCACTTCTGAATCCCCCACAGTACTAAAAGACGAGAAGAAGGATATTATAGATCACATAGTTACTATTAACTCTAATAGAGTTCCTCTTCTACTAGGTCTTGGCAGCAATAGTACTCAAGAAGTTTTAAACGACTTAAAATACTATAATCTTGACCCATTCTCTGCCATACTCTCAGTTACTCCTTATTATAACAAACCCAATCAAACGGGTTTATATAATCATTACAGGTCAATAGCCATTAATTCACCATTGCCTATAATTTTATACAATGTCCCTGGTAGAACTGGTATTAATTTGACACCCGATACAGTTTTTACATTGGCTCGAGATTTTGAGAACATTATTGGGATAAAGGAGGCTTCAAATAATCTTGATCAAGCGAAAGAAATTATAAGTAAATGTTCAAAAGACTTTATTGTTCTTTCCGGAGATGATCATCTTGCAGCACCAATGATAATTTCAGGAGCTAAAGGATTAATATCTGTTATTGGGAATGCTATTCCTAGAACATGTTCATCATTGGTTAATTTAGCGCTAGAAAACAATATTGACAAAGCTCTATTATTGCAAAATGAAATTTCAAATTTAATTAAAATGATTTTTTCTGAAGGGAATCCAACTGGCATTAAAGCACTTATGAATATTTTAGGTCTTTGCCAAAATGAATTGAGATTACCGCTTGTTCCTGCTAGCAATAAACTTTTTGAGATGCTAAAAGAAGAAATTACTTTGAATAAAGGTTTTTTATAATTTTTCATCTTTTTTTTTTACAACAATTTTTAAGGAAATATTTACTAATTTCGGGGCATGAAAAGAATAGCTTCTCAATTAATCTCTGTTTTCACAATAATATTTTTTCTTTTTTCATGTAATGAATATCAGAATCTTTTAAAAAGTGATAATAACTCTGAAAAATATAGAGCTGCTGAAACTTATTATAATTCTGGAGATTTTAGAAGAGCAAATCGAATATTAGAAGATATAATTCCCTTTTATAGAGGTAAACCCCAAGCTGAACGAATAATTTTTTTTCATGCAAATTCATACTATAATCTTAAGATGTATTATTTGTCAGCTGCTCAGTTTGAAAAGTTTACAAAATCTTATCCGAAAAGTGAAAAATTTGAAGAAGCCAATTTTATGATTTCAAAATGTTATTATATGCTTTCTCCTGTTCATAGCCTTGATCAAAAGGACACAAATACTGCGATAGAAAAACTTCAGATTTTTTTAAACAATTATCCAAATTCGAAATATGTGAAAGAGGGAAATAATCTTATTTCTGAGCTTCAAGAAAAACTTGAAAAAAAAGAATTCGAAATATCTAAACAATATTATACTATTAGAGATTATAAAGCAGCAATAAGATCCATTGATAATTTCATCGGTGGATTTGCTGGTACTAAATATAGAGAAGAGGCGATGTATTATAAATTTCTCTCTTCTTATGAAATTGCTATTAATAGTATTCCGTCTAAAAGGCTTGATAGACTTAACGATTTAAAGCAATTACATTCTTCTATATTGAAATATTATCCTGAGACTATATTTCAAGATCAACTTCTATCTAAAATGAATGTTGTAGAAAAAGAAATTAATAATTTTGAACAAATAAATTAAAATAAGATGACCAAGTACAGAAAATCAAAAGCGCCAGTAACTACTATAACTTATAGTAGAGATAAGATTGAAGAAGCAACCGACAATATATATAAAGCTATATCAATAATAGCAAAGAGGTCTAATCAAGTGAATTTAGAGATCAGGAAGGAACTACATGAAAAATTAGATGAGTTTGCTACAAATAATGATAGCCTTGAAGAAATTTTTGAGAATAAGGAACAAATTGAAGTTTCAAAGTTTTATGAGAAACTTCCAAAATCTTATGCAATTGCAATTGAAGAATGGTTGGACGATAATATTTATCATAGGAATACAGAGGAACCGAATTCTTAAATCATGAGTGTTTTAATAGGCAAGAAGGTACTCCTCGGTATTAGTGGTGGAATAGCAGCCTATAAAACTCCTTTGATAATTCGTTTATTAAAGAAAAACAAATGCGAGGTGAGGGTCATTATGACTCCTTCTGCTAAGGATTTTGTAAGTCCACTTACTCTTTCAACACTTTCTGAAAATGATGTTCTTTCAACTTTTACTAGTGAAGGTATAGACAATGAAAATTGGAATAATCATGTATCTATCGCTAAATGGGCAGATTTGTTTTTAATTGCACCGGCAACATCAAATACAATTTCATCAATGGCATTTGCAAAGTGTAATAATTTATTAATTGCTGCATATTTATCATGTACAACGGATATATATATTGCTCCTTCTATGGATCTTGACATGTATAAAAATAGAGCTAATCAAAACAACATGGAAAGCCTTAAAAAAGCAGGAAATAAAATTTTGCCTGTTGGGGAAGGATTTCTTGCAAGTGGACTTGAAGGAAAAGGAAGGATGTTGGAACCTGAAGAAATAATAAAATATATAGAAAATGACATAACCAAAAATCTACCATTGAGAGGGAAAAAAGTTTTAATTACTGCTGGTCCGACATATGAGTCAATTGATCCAGTTAGGTTTATTGGAAATAGAAGTAGTGGAAAAATGGGGTTTGAACTTGCTCTACGCGCAGTAGAACTAGGCGCATATGTTTTTCTTTTTTCTGGCCCCACTTCTCTTGATCTTAACAACTCTTCTGTGAAAATTATTCGAGTCAATGATTCAGATGAGATGTTTGAAAAAGTCATGAAAGACTATGATGAAATGGATATTGTTATTGCAGCTGCAGCTGTTTCTGATTTCAAATCAAAAAAAATTATACCCCACAAAATTAAAAATAAGAAAAAGTCAATTAATCTTGAATTTGTCCCAACAAAAGATATATTGGAACATATGGGAGAAAGAAAAAAAAAGCAATTTTTAGTTGGCTTTTCTTTAGAAACTGAAAATGAGATTGATAATTCACTTTTGAAATTAGAGAATAAAAATCTTGATGCCATTATTCTAAATTCATTAAATGATAAAAGAGGCGGATTTATGAGTGATGATAATAAAATTACTTTTATTAGGTCTAAGGATGACATAACCTTTTTTGACTTGAAATCAAAGCGCTTAGTGGCAATAGATATATTTAACAAAATTTTATCTGAATATGCGTAATTTATTATTATTATTCTTTTTTTTAAATAATTCAAGCCTAATTTCCCAAGAGCTAAATTGTCAAGTAATTATAAATTCAGATCTTGTTGATCAAACAAATCAAAAAATTTTCAAAACCCTTCAAGCTTCTTTAAATGAATTTATTAATACTAATTCATGGACTAGGAGAGATTTTTTAAGTCATGAAAAGATAACTTGTAGCTTTGTTTTGAATCTCACAAATTATAGTGCAGATCAATTTGAAGGTACCTTGCAAGTTCAATCACAGCGACCAATTTTTATGACTGATTATGATAGTCCTATCATTAATTTTTTAGATAAAGATATTAAGTTTAGATATCAGGAGTATCAACCTTTATTTTATAATAGTGAGGCTTTTGAATCAAATTTAATCTCGCTTTTTAGCTTTTATATTTATTTAATTTTGGGGCTTGATGCGGAGACTTATAGCTTAAATGGCGGTGAATCATATATTGAGCAAGCTCAAAAAATAGTTAATCTTTCTCAGCAAGAGGGACGAGGATGGAGTCAAAACGATGGGAATAGAAATAGATATTGGCTTATTGACGCCATTCAATCAAATTCATACAAAGAGTATCGAAAAACTCTTTATGATTATCATCGCAAAGGAATGGATAATTTGGCTGATGATCCATTAAATGCTAAGAAGCAGATAATGTTTTCTCTGGCTAATCTTGAAACACTATATGTTAGAAGACCTAATGCTTTTCCTATTCAGATTTTTTTTGATGCAAAATCTCAAGAAATTGTTGATGTTTTTTCTTCTGGTCCTAAAGTAGATTTTGAAAAAACTTTTATTTTGTTAAACAAAGTGGCACCTTTTTTTGCAACTAAATGGAAGCAAATTAAGTATTAAAATATTTGAATATTTTTATAATTAAATAATTTAATCTTGATTACAAGTTTAAGTATAAAAAATTATGCTTTAATAGAAAGTCTACAAGTCGATTTCTCAGAAGGAATGACTTGTATAACTGGGGAAACAGGTGCTGGCAAATCTATTCTTTTAGGGGCTTTAAATTTAATTTTAGGTAAAAGAGCAGATTTGACATTGCTTAAGGATCCTCAAAAAAAATGTATTGTAGAAGGTTCATTTAATTTAGAAGGTTATGATTTGGTTAACTTTTTTGAAGAAAAAAGTTTAGATTATGACACTGAAACTATTATAAGAAGGGAAATTTCATCTATTGGAAAGTCAAGAGCTTTTATTAATGATACTCCTGTAAATCTAGATACACTTAATCTTTTTGGTCAGTATTTAATAGATGTACATTCTCAAAATGAAAATGAGATAATGCTTAACTCTGATTATCAAATGTTAGTTCTTGATTTTTTTGCTAAAAATCAGAAGCTTTCAAATAAATATAGATTTAAGTTTAAAGAATATCGATCTTTAATTACCAAACTTGAAGAAATTGAGTCTTCTCAAGAAAAATTATCTGAAAATATTGACTACAAAGCTTTTCTTTACAAGGAACTCGAGAAGATAGATTTGTCTGATAATATCCAAACTTTAATGGAAGAGAAGGTAAGTTTTCTTTCTAACATTGAAGATTTTAAACTCTCTATTTTAGAAGGTATTGAACTTATTGAGGCAGAAAACATTGGATTATTAACTCAAATCTCATCTTTAAATTCACTTTTGAATAAGTTTTCAGAAAAATCTTCAAACTTCAAAAGCCTTTCTGCTAGGGTTTCAAGTATTTCATATGATTTAATGGATATTTTGACTGAATTAAGATCATCTTTGGATGAAGCTGAGAGCAATCCTGGAGAATTAAAGGATTTGGAATTACAATTAGATTTAATTTATTCATTGTACAAAAAACACAAAGTCAATAGTGCAAAAGATTTAATTTTAATTAAGGATAATCTTTTTAAAGAAATAAACTCCTTTGAAAACTTTGACAAGAATATTAATGAGTTAAAGTCTCTAAAAGATAGATGTGAAAGTGAATTGAATGCATTATCAATTGAAATACATAAAAATAGAATTAATGCAATTCCAATTTTAATTAAGGAACTAAAAGTTTTACTAGGAAAAATGGGAATGAAAAACTCAAAATTTAAAATTAATATGATTCAAAGTGAAAGCTTTTTGAAAAATGGCAAGGAAATTATAGAATTTATGTTTTCAGCTAATAAAGGATCAAAATTTAGCCCTTTAAGGAAGGTTGTTTCTGGTGGTGAGCTCTCTAGAATAATTCTTTCAATGAAGAGCATTTTGGCTCAATATAAAAAATTACCTACGATTATATTTGATGAAATAGATTCAGGTGTTTCAGGTATTATTTCTAATGGATTAGCTGATGTTATGTTTGATATGTCAAGAAAAATGCAAGTATTAACGATTACTCATTCACCGCAAATAGCCTCAAAAGGGAATGTTCATTTTAGTATTTATAAAGAAATTTCAGATAACTCGACAGTTACTAAATTAAAAAATCTGAATAATAAAGAAAGGATAAAAGAAATTGCTTTTATGTTGTCAGGTAAAAAAATAACCAACTCAGCACTAGAACATGCAAAACAATTACTCAATTAACTTTATCTTTGTTCTAATTAATAAAAATATATGTTTCATAAAATATTAGAAGGTAAAAGAGGAATTATATTTGGGGCTCTTGATGAAATGTCAATTGCTTGGAAAACTGCTGAGGCAGTAAAATTAGCTGGTGGAGAATTTGTTTTAACAAATGCTCCAGTTGCTCTTAGAATGGGAAAAATAGATGAGCTGGCAAAAAAAACTGATTCCGAGATATTCCCTGCAGACGTAACAAAAGAGGATGACCTTAATAAACTTGTTGAATTTACTCTCAATCATTTTAATTCAAAACTTGATTTTGTTTTACATTCAGTTGGCATGTCAATTAATGTTAGAAAAGGAAAACATTACACAGATTTAAATTATGATTGGATGGCTAAAGGATCTGATGTTTCAGCTGTTTCATTTCATAAACTTATGCAGACGCTCTTTAAAAAGGATGCTATGAATAAATGGGGAAGCATAATTGCGTTGTCCTATATAGCAGCACAACGAATTTTCCCTAATTATAATGACATGGCTGACAATAAAGCCCTTTTAGAATCTATTGCTAGAAGTTTTGGTTATTTTTTTGGGAAATCAAAACAAGTTAGGGTAAACACTATTTCTCAGTCACCTACTATTACAACTGCAGGTAAAGGAGTTAAAGGATTTAACCAATTTATTAATTTTTCTAAAAAACTATCACCCTTAGGAAACGCATCTGCCAAGGATTGTGCAGATTATATAGTAGTAATGTTTTCAGATTATACGAGGAAAGTTACCCTTCAGAACCTTTACAATGATGGCGGATATTCAAGTGTTGGTGTTAGTGAAGAAATCTTGGATTTGCTTGAAGACAAGAGTTAATAGCAAGATTTAAACATGATGTCATGTCAAATTATGTTTGGGTATTGAAAAAAATTTATGAATATATTCCTAGAAGGAGTCAACTTAAATTTGTCTTACTGTTTGTTTTTATTTCGCTATTCCTTTGGACTTTCACTAAATTATCTAATGAGCAAACTGCGAAGGTTACTTTTCCTGTAAAATTTACAGAAACCCCTGATTTAATAATTATTGAGGATTCTGCAGAAACTAAAATTAGTTTAACGCTTACATCTTCTGGATTAGACCTTTTTCTTTATTCTTTTAAAAAATACATAAAACTCAATCTTTCTAGTGCTTCATTTAATAAGGGTACTGGCGTCATAGATCTTTACAAGCAAAAATTCCAAGTTCAAAAACAACTATACGAAGGAACAATTATAAATGACATAGATCCTCTTTTAATTGAATTTGATTATTCAACTTTAGGCAGAAAGAAAGTAGAAGTTGTTCCCGATATTAACCTAAGTTTCCTCTCAGGTTATGATAAATTTAACGATTTGAAGATTAAACCTGATAGTATTTTTATTTCTGGTCCACTTTCAATAATAGATACTCTTAAAAAAATCCCTACGGTTTCGATTAAATATGAGAATATAAATAAAGATGTTAATGATTATGTAAAACTGTTTCAAATTAATCCACTGTTAAAATATCAAACGGAATTTGTAAATATTGATTTTTCTGTGAAAAAATTTACTGAAAAAAGTTTAATCGTTCCAATAAATATTATAAATCTTCCTGATAGTTTATCTATAAGACTTTTCCCACAAGTTGTAGAAGTTTCTTTTTCAATTCCTCTGGAGAAGGCTGAACTAATTAATTCTAATAATTTTTCCTTTACTTGTGATTACTTGTCATCTGATTTTGGGAAAAAGGATATTTTGATAATAGACTTAGTTGATAAACCGAAAACAGCAAATAGAGTCAAGTGGGAGCCGAAGTATGTTAATTATTTAATTCGAGAATGAAAATTATAGGGATTACTGGCGGGATTGGATCTGGTAAAACTAAGGCGTTAAGTTTTTTTAAATCTAGAAATATACCGTGTTATGAAGCCGATATAAGAGCTAAAAGTCTAATGAATTCTAATCCTGAATTAGTAAAGACAATTAAATCATTTTTTGGAGATGAGATATATGATAAATCGGGTCTAAATAATAAGATGCTAGCAAAAATTGTTTTTGAAGACAGGAATTTATTGAAGAATTTAAATGATTCTGTCCATCCTTTTGTTAGATCTGATTTTAATAGGTTTGTTAGTAAACAGAAATCTAATATAGTTGTTCATGAATCTGCTATATTATTTGAACATGGATTGCAGAAATATTTTGATAAGATTATTTTATTAATTACTCCGATTGAAATTCGTATACAACGTTTAATTAAAAGAGATAGTCTTTCTTTAGATGAGGTATACAAAAGAATAGATAATCAAATGGGAGATAAGGAAAAAATTTCATTGGCTGATTATGTTGTTAAAAATTTGGATTGGGAAGATACCATAATGCAACTAGATAAAATTTATTCTGAAGTTCTAGGTTTAGTTTAGCTCGTCATTTTTTTCGAAATTTGTATTGTTAAATTATCTAGTTGATATTTTAAATTAATAATGAAGAAAAACTTTTATTTGGTTTTGGTTGGTTTAATGATAGCTTCTCTTTTAGCTATCATATTAGTTCAAGTTTACTGGACCTATTCGGCCTGGAAGAATAAGGAAGAAGAATTTTCTTTAGCAGTAAGTCAATCTTTAAGGACAGTTTCTGCCCAGGTACAAGACGCAGAAATTGCTGACTACATTTATGCCTTTGAAAAATTAATTGATTCAGTGGGGGTCCCTGACGAGTCAAATTATACAGATATTTTTCTTTTCATGGATGAAAATGTGAGCAGTAATTTAACATCTTTTTATGCCTATGGAATTTTGGAGGAAGATTATAACGTTGACTTATCAGGGATTGATCTAAATATAGAGAATGAAGAGGGTATTAAGGATCTCAAACAAGTTAAAACGACTACAATATTAACTAATGATCAAATATTTAATCGTGAAAACAAATTTGCCTCTTCGATAAACAAATTAAAATCAGTAGAAAGAATAAATATTTTTGATCAAGTAAAATATCGTTCTGCATTTTTAGATTACTCTTCAACCATTCCTATACATAGAAGAGTTAGTTCAGTTGAATTGAAAGCTTTATTAGATACAGAATTAGGCGCAAAGAACATCAATACAAGATTTGAGTTTGGTATATATAACAATGGTTTAGCAACTAAAATAAAGTCTAATAATTATTTGGAGTTACAAACGGGACCAAAGTATCAAACCCCTATTTTTATAAACGATGAAGGTAATAGTCCATATATGCTAGTTGTTTCATTTCCCGAAAAGGACAAATATGTTTTTTCATCAATTATTAGCGTTGCTGGACTTTCTATACTTTTAACTCTTTTTGTACTTGTAGTATCTACAACTGCAATTTATCAAATTGTTCGTCAGAAAAAGATTTCTGAAATAAAATCAGACTTTATAAATAATATGTCTCATGAATTTAAAACTCCCATAGCTACAATTGGTTTAGCATTAGATGCAATTAAAAATCCAAAAACATTAGGTAAAAATGCAAAAGTTAAAGATTATATTAAAGTTATAAAGGAAGAAAACAACCGGATGTTGTCTCAGGTAGAAGATATATTACTTATGTCTCAACTTGACAAAGGTCTTTTGCCGATCAAAATGAACAATGTAAATATTAATGAAGTCATTAGAAATTCAATTCATCATGTAAATCTAATTCTGAAAAGCAAAAAAGGAGAGATAGATGTGGAATATAATGCAGATCAATCTCATTTAATTGCAAATTTTGACCATTTAACAAATGTGCTTGTTAATATATTAGACAATGCTTTAAAATACTCGGTAAATGTTCCAAAAATAAAAATTAGGACTTATAACTCCCCGGGTTTTCTTAAATTGACTATAGAAGATAATGGGATTGGAATGGATATCCCTACAAAGAGAATGGTTTTTGATAAGTTTTATCGTAAAGAAACTGGAAATATTCACGATATAAAGGGTCATGGCCTAGGCTTAAGTTACGTTAAAAAAATTATAGAAATTCATAAGGGAGAAATTGAATTGAAAAGTAAGATTAAAGAAGGGACTAAATTTGTTATAAAATTGCCGCAAAATAAATGAAGAATAAAGCAAAAAAAATATTGATAGTTGAAGATGATTATAATTTTGGTAGTATACTAAAAGACTATTTAATCCTTAATGATTACGACGCAACACTTGCTAAAAATGGTATAGAGGGATATGAGAAATTTTTAAACGAAGACTATGATCTTTGTATACTAGACATTATGATGCCCTACAAAGATGGCTTTACTTTAGCCAAAGAAATCCGTGAAAAAAAAGAGAATTTGCCAATAATTTTTCTAACTGCGAAGACACTAAAAGAAGATATTTTGAGAGGATTTAAAATCGGAGCAGATGATTATCTAACCAAACCTTTTGATTCTGAGGTTCTTTTAGCTAAAATTAAAGCTATTCTTAAAAGAAGAATTCTTATTGAAGTTCCAGAAGTTGAAGAATTTAAATTTACAATTGGAAAATTTGATTTTAACTCAAAATTAAGATTGTTGTCCCATGGATCGGATGAACCAATAAAATTATCCCCAAAGGAAAGTCAGTTACTCCGCTTATTAATTTTATATAAAAATGATTTATTACCAAGAAATATAGCGTTAAGTAAGATTTGGCGTGACGAAAGTTATTTTACTTCTAGAAGTATGGATGTTTACATAGCTAAACTTAGGAAAATTTTGGAAACAGATGAAAATATTCAGATTTTAAATGTCCATGGCGAAGGATTTAGGTTAATAATACAATAGAATTAGTTTCTTGGGTGATGTTTAATTAAAACTTTTTTTAAGTATTTATTATCAAGGTGTGTATATATTTCCGTGGTAGTTATACTTTCATGCCCCATCATTATCTGAATAACCTTTAAGTCAGCACCATTTTCAAGTAGATGTGTGGCAAATGAGTGTCTGAAGGTATGCGGGCTAATTTTCTTTTTAATTCCAGAAGTTTTCACAATATTTTTTATGATTAAAAAAATCATTTCACGAGAAATTTTATTACCTCTTCTATTCAAAAAAAGAACATCGGAATCAGTTGATAATATATTAAGTTTTGATCGATATTTTTTAATATACAGTTTAATATATTTTTTCGAATAATTTCCCAAGGGCACTAATCTCTCTTTTCTTCCTTTACCAATTACCTTAATTAGATTTTCCTTGAAAAAAATATTTGATATATTTAAATTAATTAACTCACTAACTCTTAATCCACTTCCGTAGAGTGTCTCAACTATTGCTCTATTACGGTACCCTAGGAAATTATTTAAATAGATTTTTGACATTATTAATTCAATCTCTTTTAAGCTAATTATTTCAGGAAGTTTTCTGCCTAATTTTGGACTTTCAATTAATTCGACAGGTGAAGTTTTAATATATTTTTCAAAAACTAAAAAGTTGAAAAAGCTTTTTAACCCAGAAATTCTTCTTGCTTGTGTAAATGGACTATTTATTTTAGACTGTGTATATATAAATTCTTTTATAGTTTCTTTTGAACAGTTTTCAGGGATTTCATTAATACGATTCTTTTGAATAAAATGTTTTAATTCATTAATATCAATTAAATAATTTTTGATTGAGTTTTCCGAAAGGCCTCGTTCTATTTTCATGTAATGACTAAAATCATTTATGTTATTTTTCCAGCTCAATTTTAAAGTTTATAGTTTTATGATCGTTTGATATACGTAAAATTAAAAAGGATGTCATTATCACCAGCATTTTTTTAATTAATTTAGCCTAAAAAGTGTTATGCGCATATGTATTATTAATGGTCCTAACCTAAATTTATTAGGAGTTAGAGAACCTGAAATTTATGGGAATAAAAATTTTGAAACATTTTATAAAGAGCTAAAAAAAAGCTACCCAAATGTTGAATTTGTATATTTCCAGTCTAATATTGAAGGAGAAATAATTGATTGTCTTCAGAAGGAGGGATTCTGTTGTGATGGCATTTTGCTTAACGCTGCAGGATACACCCATACATCTGTTGGTATAGCTGACGCGATTAAATCTATTGATTCACCTGTAATTGAAATCCATATTTCAAACACTTTTTCTAGAGAAGATTTTAGACACAAGTCTTATATTACTCCTGTAGCAAAAGGAATCATAGCAGGTTTTGGTTTAAATAGTTATAAGTTAGGTGTTGAGAGCATTCTGTCTTTCAAAGATGGATAACTTCTCCATACGCATCCGCAATAGCTTCAACTACAGCCTCGCTCATAGTTGGATGAGGATGTATAGTTTTCAACACCTCTTCACCTGTGGTTTCTAACTTACGCCCTAGAACTGCCTCGGCAATCATATCAGTTACTCCAAGACCAATCATGTGACATCCAAGCCACTCCCCATATTTTTTATCAAAAATAACTTTAATAAAACCTTGATCATCCCCACTCGCTTTAGCTTTACCAGAAGCAGAGAATGGAAATTTTCCTACTCTAATTTCATAACCTTTTTCTTTGGCTTGATTTTCAGTTAACCCAACTGAGGCTATTTCCGGCAGACAATAGGTGCAGCCAGGAATATTATTATAATCAATTGGTTCAACATCTTTCCCTGCTATTTTTTCAACACATAATATCCCTTCTGCAGAAGCGACATGCGCTAATGCTTGCCCTTTTGTTATATCTCCAATGGCATAGTACCCAGGAATGTTAGTTTGATAAAAATCATTTACTAATATTTTGTCTTTGTCAATAGCTATTCCAACTTCTTCTAAACCAATGTTTTCTATATTACTTTTGATCCCTACTGCAGAGAGTAAAACATCTGCTTTTATGTTTTCTTTTTTATGAGATGATTTAATGATTGCAGTTACTTCAGTTGATTTCTTTTTAACAGATATGACTTCACAGTTTGTTATAACTTTAATACCACTTTTTTCAAAACTTTTTTGTAATTGTTTTGAAATTTCATCGTCCTCAACTGGCACAATTCTATCCATATATTCAATTAAAGTTACTTTACTACCCATTGAATTATAGAAATAAGCAAATTCTACCCCTATAGCACCAGAACCAACTATTATAATGCTTTTAGGCTGCTTTTTAAGAGTCATTGCATCACGGTAGCCAAATATTTTATCCCCATCCTGTGGGATTGATGGAATTTCTTTTGAGCGTGCACCAGTAGCCAAAATTATATTTTTACCTCTAAATTCTTCGCTTTTCTTTCCTTTTGTTACTTTAACAAGTTTACCTGGCATAATTTTACCAAAACCTTCAATTATATCAATTTTATTTTTTTTCATCAAAAAATTTACTCCCTTACTCATATCATTAGCAATATTCCGACTCCTGTTAATTACCGCACTAAAATCTTTATCATATTGCTTAACACTAATCCCATAGTCTTTAGCATGTTTTAAATAATCAAAAACTTGTGCAGATTTTAATAATGCTTTAGTTGGAATACATCCCCAATTTAGGCAAACGCCTCCAAGACTTTCTTTTTCAATCAACGCAGTTTTAAAACCTAATTGAGAAGCACGTATGGCAGTAACATAACCACCCGGACCACTTCCAATTATAATAATATCATATTCAGTCATAAATCAAAGTAAAACTATCGCAAATTTAATAAACTAAAAGTTTATTTCTTCTTAGTCGAAGATTCTTTTTTGAAAGATATGCTCACTGAATTTATACAATATCTTTTACCTGTATTTGTTGGTCCATCATTAAAAACATGCCCTTGATGTCCACCACAGTTATCACAAATCACTTCAGTCCTAATCATTCCATGACTAAAATCTATCAATTCTTTAACTGAATTATCTATTGGAGAGTCAAAGCTTGGCCAGCCACAATTACTCTTAAATTTATTTTCACTGTAAAAAAGTGCCTTCCCGCATCCAGAACAATTGTATTGTCCTTTTTCAAAATGATTATTGTATTTTCCTTTAAAAGGGAGTTCAGTGCCTTTTTTTCTAAGAATTTGATATTGCTCGGGAGAGAGAATTTCCTCCCACTCTTTTTCTGATTTTTTATTCACTTTGAGTTTCAAAATTTAGTGCTGCAGAATTTATACAATGCCTTTTACCGGTAGTTTTTTTTGGTCCATCATTGAAAATATGCCCTAAATGTCCGCCACAGTTTTTACATTTAACTTCAGTCCTAACCATCCCATGGCTATAATCTATACTATATTCTAAATTATCATTTATCCCTCTATCAAATGATGGCCATCCACATTTTGAATCATATTTATATTCAGAATTGTATAGAGGAATTCCACAGCCCATGCAGTTGTATATTCCTTTTTCATAATGATTATTATATTCACCTGTAAAAGCATATTCTGTTCCTGACTTTCTTAGGACGTAATAGCTAATTTCGGGAAGCTTATTTTTCCATTCAGCATCAGTTTTTTGAATCTTATACGAGTTATTATCTTTAATTTTTTCCTGAGATGTACTTTTACAACTTGTTATAAGGGTACATAAAAAAAGGAAATAGTACTTTTTCATTTTCAAATTTAAAAAACATTATAAAAATACACTTTGTCAAAATTAATATATGTTACTTATTTTTAAGAATGAATTGTTAAATTGCCGATCAAACTATTTATATGGGGATTAAATTTCCTTTAAAAAAAGGAAGTAAAAAAATTATAAATGCTTGGGCTTCATACGATTGGGCAAATTCTGTCTTTTTTTTAGTTATTACTTCCACGATTTTTCCAATATACTATAGTTCCTTATTTGTTGATCAAAACACTATTCCTTTTTTTGGATATGAAATAAAAAATACTGCTCTTATTAGTTACATAACCGCTTTAGCATTTACAGTTATTGTATTTATTTCACCTATCCTTTCTGGCATCGCAGACTTTATAGGTAATAAAAAGGGATTCATGAAGTTTTTCGTTTATTTTGGATCTCTTTCTTGTATTGGTCTTTATTGGTTTGAAATAAAGACTCTTCAAATAGGTTTAGTGTGTTATTTTTTTGCTTTGATAGGAGCTTGGGGAAGTTTGGTGTATTATAATTCCTACCTTCCTGACATTGCATTCCCAGAACAGCACGACAGAACCAGTGCAAAGGGTTTTGCATTTGGATATGTAGGGAGTGTAATTTTACTAATCTTTAATTTAGCAATGGTCATGAAGCCAGATTTCTTTGGAATTGAAGGTAATGATAATCAAGCAACGGTTAAGGCAATGAAATATTCTTTTGTTACTGTTGGACTTTGGTGGTCATTTTTTAGTCAATATTCATTTTATTATTTACCCAAGGGAAATGATAATTCTGAAAAGTTTAGAAAAGATATAATATGGAATGGTTATTTAGAACTCAAAAAAGTTTGGAATCAATTAAGTCAAAATTTAAATCTGAGAAGATATTTGCGTGCATTTTTCGTTTATAGCATTGCACTCCAGACAGTAATGTTAGTTGCTGCATATTTTGGTGAGTCAGAAATTTTATGGCCTTCTGAAAAAACTAAGACCTTTGGTTTAATAATAAGCATTCTTCTTATACAAATTGTAGCAATATTTGGAGCTATCACAACAACTCTTGCATCAGAGAGATATGGAAATATAATTACTTTAATTGTAATCAATTTAATATGGGCATTAGTTTGTGTTTATGCTTTTTTTATTAAAACTCCTTTTCAATTTTATATTGCAGCAGGATTGGTAGGAATAGTTATGGGGGGTATGCAGGCTCTTTCAAGGTCCACGTATTCTAAGTTAATCCCTAAAACTCAAAACACAACTTCTTTCTTTAGTTTTTACGATGTTACTGAGAAAATTGCAATTGTAATTGGGATGACCACATTTGGTATTATCGATCAAGTTTCTGGAGGTATGAGAAACTCAGTTTTTATGTTTTTAACATTATTTATCGTGGCTGCGTTTATGTTAAGGCGAGTATTTATATTGAAGAAATAATTTTTTAACTGACACATTTAAGTTTTGGCACAAATCTTGGATTTATAATATATACATATAAAAGAGTTCTTTATAAGCATATTTTTTATGACAATTTGACAGAACAAGAATATGGAAAGACCAAAATTTAAAATATTAGACAATTTGTCGCTTAAAGATATTGAAACTGAGGCGGAATTAATACCTCTGTTGACAAGTGAAGACGAAGAGGCTCTTCGAAAAGAAGAATTACCAGATTCTATACCAATTTTACCTTTAAGAAATACTGTATTATTTCCTGGGGTTGTTATCCCTATAACTGCAACTAGGGATCAATCAATTCAACTTATAAATGACGCCAACAGCGGAAACAAAATTTTGGGGGTGTCTGCTCAAAAAGATAAAGTTATTGAGCACCCTTCTCCACAAGACATTTATTCAATTGGAACTGCTGCAAAAATTTTGAGAGTCCTGAAAATGCCTGATGGAAATACAACAGTAATAATCCAAGGTAAAAAGAGGTTTAAGATTAAGAAGTTTCTTCAAAAAAAACCTTATTTGCGTGCAGAAGTTGAAGCAATAGTGGAGAAAAATTCTTCCAAAAAAAGCTCTGAGTTTGACGCAACAATTGACTCAATAAAGGATATGGCGCTTCAAATAATCGAAGATAATCCAAATATACCATCAGAAGCTTCCTTTGCAATAAAAAACATTAAGAGCTCTTCATTTTTAATAAATTTTGTTTCATCAAACATGAACTTGTCTGTCGAGGAAAAGCAGAAAATACTATGTGTTTTTGATATTCATAAGCAAGCTTTACTATGTCTTAAGTACATGAATATTGAATATCAAAAACTCGTATTAAAGAATGATATTCAGTCAAGAGTTAGAAATGATTTGAACCAGCAGCAAAGAGAATATTATCTGCATCAACAGATGAAAACTATTCAAGAAGAACTTGGTGAAGTATCATATGAGGAAGAATTGGATGAAATGAAAAATCGTTCTGAACAAAAAAAGTGGAATGAGTTTGTTTCAAAACATTTTGATAAAGAACTTTTAAAGTTAAAAAGAATGAATCCTCAAGTAGCTGAATATTCCGTACAGCGAAACTATCTTGATTTATTTATAGACCTTCCATGGGACCATTTTTCAATTGATAATTTTGATTTAAAAAGGGCACAAAGAATTCTTAATAGAGATCATTATGGCTTAAAAGAGGTTAAAAATCGTGTTATTGAGCATTTAGCTGTTCTTAAGCTTAGAAACGATATGAAATCTCCAATTCTTTGCCTTTATGGCCCACCTGGTGTAGGTAAAACATCGTTAGGTAAATCAATTGCAGAAGCACTTGGAAGGAAATATGTGCGAATTTCTTTGGGAGGAATGAGGGATGAAGCAGAGATAAGGGGGCATAGAAAAACATACATAGGCGCTATGCCAGGTAGAATCATTCAGGGAATTAAAAAAGCAGGAACTTCGAATCCTGTTTTTGTACTAGATGAAATTGACAAAATAAGTTCTGGTATTCAAGGTGATCCAGCTGCAGCTTTACTTGAAGTCTTAGATCCTGAACAAAACACAAAGTTTCATGATAATTTTTTAGAACTGGGATATGATCTTTCTAAGGTTATGTTTATAGCTACCGCAAATAGTCTTTCACCCATATATCCTGCTCTTCTTGATCGTATGGAAACAATAAATATGACAGGTTATACAATAGAGGAAAAGTCTATGATAGCTAAAAAACACTTACTTCCTAAACAGTTAATTGAACATGGTCTAAAAAAAAGAGACTTATCTTTAAATAAAGATGTTTTAATAAAAATAATTGAAAGTTACACTCGTGAGTCAGGAGTTAGAGGACTGGAGAAACAAATTGCAAAAAGTGTTCGTTATGTTGCAAAGTCAATTAGTTTGGGTGATAAATTTATTCAAAAGCCATTAAAAAAAGATTTGTATGAAATTTTGGGAGTTGAAAAAGTATATCGCGACAAATATGAAAATAATCAGGTTGCTGGAGTTGTAATTGGATTAGCTTGGACTTCAGTTGGCGGAGATATACTTTTTATAGAGTCTGCAATTTCAAAAGGAAAAGGAACTTTGTCTATTACTGGAAACTTAGGAAACGTTATGAAAGAATCGGCAACGATATCTTTAGAGTATATAAAATCTAATGCAAAAAGACTAGGACTTGATAATTTCTCTTTTGACAAATATAATTTTCATATTCATGTTCCTGAAGGAGCCACTCCGAAAGATGGGCCAAGCGCAGGTATTACTATGTTTACTTCACTAGTTTCATTGTTGACTCAGAAGAGGGTTAGAAGTAAATTAGCAATGACAGGTGAAATAACTTTAAGAGGAAAAGTTCTCCCAGTGGGAGGTATAAAAGAAAAAATTTTAGCAGCTAAAAGATCAAATATTAAAGAGATAATTCTCTCCAAAGAAAACAGAAAAGATGTTGAAGAAATAGATGCAAAATATTTAACTGCTTTGAATTTTCATTATGTAAGTGAAATGCATGAAGTCATTAGACTTGCAATTACAGATCAAAGCGTATCAAATCCTAAAAGATTTTAATGTCCCATAGGTCAATTATTATTTCAATCGATGGTTTCGCTTCAACCGGCAAGAGTACTCTAGCTAAGAGATTGTCTAATTATTTAAATTACAACTATATAGACACGGGTTCGATCTATAGAGCCATTACACTCTTTGCTATAAAAAAAGATTTTTTTAAACTCAATCTCATTAAACTAGATGATTTAAAAGATTCTATAAAGACTCTAAGTTTTATTTTAAAAGATGATTTAAATAAACTTTATCTTAACGACAAAGAACTAAGCGAAGAAATTCGTTCACATGAAGTGTCTGAAAAAGTTAGTCAAGTTGCAAAAATATCTTTCGTCCGTTCATTTGTATTAATGCAACTCAGGTCATTAAACACAAACAGAGGACTTGTAGTTGAAGGGAGAGATATAGGTACCGTAGTTTTTCCAAATGCTAATTACAAGTTTTTTTTTAAAGCATCAATTAAAGCAAGAGCAGATAGACGTTGGGAGGAAATGAACAAAAAAGGCATTAAAATATCTAAAAAGAAAGTAAAAGAAAATATCCTTTTAAGAGATAAAACAGATACAGAACGTAAGATTTCACCGCTTAAAAAACCTAAGGATGGCATTGTAATTGACACTTCAAAGTCTACTATAGAACAAGTCTTTAATAACATTATAAAATATATAAATTAAGTCATTGCATATAAAAATTATTTGAATATGGTTTGTAAATAAGGATATTACTTATAAATTTGCACGCTTTTGAATTGTTAAGGGAAATTTCAAAAGTATGGGAAAATTAATAACCACTTCTAATGTTAAGCTTAAATTTCCCTGACATTAGAATACAAATAAGGCTAGATGAGCTCAAAGACTAAATCAACTTCTGCTAAGAAGGATACAAAAAAGAAAGTTTCAGAGAAAAAATCAGCTTCTAAATCAACTAAAGTCTCAAAAGATCCTAATTTAAATCAAATCGAAAAGTTTGACTGGCATAATTATCAAGAGGGAATAGATGCTATTGAGGATGGACAACTAAAAGAATTTGAATCATTAGTAGAAAAAAGCTTCAAATCACTTGATGAAGATGAAATAATAGAAGGTAAGGTTGTTCATATGACTGATAGAGAAGCAATAATTGACATAAATTCTAAATCTGAAGGTGTAATTTCTCTTAATGAATTTAGATACAATCCAGGTCTTAAAGTTGGTGATAAAGTTGAGGTTTTAATTGATGTGAGAGAAGACAAGACAGGTCAATTAATTCTTTCACATCGTAAGGCAAGAACTATAATGGCATGGGATAGAGTTAATGCGGCAAATAAAAATGGAGAAATTGTTAGTGGTCATGTTAAATGTAGAACTAAAGGGGGTATGATTGTTGATGTTTTTGGAATTGAAGCATTTTTGCCAGGTTCTCAAATCGATGTGAAACCTATAAGAGATTATGATCAGTATGTCAATAAGGTTATGGAATTTAAGGTTGTTAAAATTAATCACGAATTTAAAAATGTTGTTGTTTCTCACAAAGCTTTAATAGAGGCAGATATTGAAGAACAGAAAAAAGAAATAATTTCTCAATTAGAAAAAGGGCAAGTTTTAGAAGGAATTGTAAAAAATGTTACTTCATATGGTGTCTTTATTGATCTAGGTGGAGTAGATGGGTTGATTCACATTACAGATCTTTCATGGACAAGGATTAACCATCCAAGTGAAATTCTTGAATTAGATCAAAAGCTTAAGGTTGTGATTCTTGATTTTGATGATGATAAATCAAGAATTCAGCTAGGTCTTAAACAACTAACTTCACATCCATGGGATAATCTAGATAAAGATTTAAAAGAAGGAGATAAAGTGAAAGGTAAAGTTGTAGTTATTGCAGATTACGGTGCTTTTGTTGAAATAGAAGAAGGAGTTGAAGGGTTAGTTCATGTATCAGAAATGTCATGGTCGACTCATTTAAGATCTGCTCAAGATTTTGTTAAAGTAGAAGATGAGGTCGAAGCTATTGTTCTCACTTTGGACAGGGAGTCTCGAAAAATGTCATTAGGTCTTAAACATGTGACTCCAGATCCTTGGACTGACATAACTGCAAAATATCCTTTAAAATCAAAGCACAAGGGTATTGTAAGAAACTTTACTAATTTTGGTGTCTTTATTGAGCTTGAAGAGGGGGTTGATGGGTTAATATATATATCTGATTTATCTTGGACAAAAAAGATTAAACATCCATCAGAGTTTTTAGCTTTAGGAGATAAAATTAATGTGATCGTTCTTGAACTTGACGTTGAAGGCAGAAAGTTAAGTCTTGGTCATAAGCAATTAAGTGATAATCCGTGGAATAAATATGAAGTAGATTATCAAGTAGATACAATTCATAAAGCTAAAGTTGAATCTATTGTTGAAAAAGGTGCTACAGTTAAGTTTAACGATGATATAACCGCATTTATTCCATCAAGACATATGGAAAAAGAGGATGGGACAAAACTAGTTAAAGGCGAGGAAGCTAAATTTAAAGTTTTAGAGTTTCATAAGGAATTTAAGAAAGTTGTTATTTCACATACACAATTATTTAAAGAATTGGAACGGAAAAATTTTGATAATGCTGTTAAAAAAAATAGTCCAAAGAAATCAAGTAAAACAACAATTGGTGACATAAAGGATCTTTCTAAATTAAAGAAAAGTGAAAAAAAGTAATTTATTTTTTTGTGAATAGATTTATAAACCCTCCATTAGGAGGGTTTTTATTTAAAAATGATATTTTTGTTAATCAATAACAGTTATGGTTCGAAAAACACTTTTGTCTCAACGTAAATTTGAAACCATACTTAATCGCTTAGCTTGTCAATTAATAGAAAAGCACAGGGATTTTAAGAACACTGTCTTAATTGGTCTTCAGCCAAGAGGCATATATTTAGTAAAGCGTTTAATGTCGATATTAAATGAATCACATAATATTAGAAATATTCCTTATGGTGAGTTAGATGTAACTTTTTTTAGAGATGATTTTAGAAGATCAGAGACAATATTGTCTCCTAATTCAACAAAAATGGATACAGTTATTGAAAATAAGTTAGTTGTATTAATAGATGATGTTTTATATACGGGAAGAAGTATTAGGGCTGCACTCACAGCTATAGATTCTTATGGAAGACCGGAAGAAATAGAATTATTGGTTCTGATTGACAGAAGATTTAGCAGACATTTACCTATTCAACCAGATTATTTGGGAGTTCAAATAGATGCTATTCACGGAGACAGGGTTAAGGTTGAATGGAATAGTGATGGAATAGAAAACATTGTATATATAGAAGAAAAATGAAATCAAATAAGCTTTCAGTAGATCATTTATTAGGAATTAAATATCTAAAGGAAAGTGATTTACATTTGATTTTTGACACAGCGAATCATTTTAAAGAGGTAATCAATCGACCAATAAAAAAAGTACCGAGTCTAAGGGATATAACTATTGCTAATTTATTTTTCGAAAATAGTACAAGAACAAAACTTTCATTTGAATTAGCGGAGAAGAGGTTAAGTGCTGATGTGATTAATTTTTCTCATTCTGCCTCTTCAATCAATAAAGGTGAAAATTTAATTGATACAGTAAATAATATTCTAGCAATGAAAGTAGACATTGTTGTTTTAAGACATCCCTCACCAGGTTCTTCTTTATTTATTTCTAAAAATGTTAATTCTTGCATAATTAACGCAGGAGACGGAACACATGAGCATCCATCTCAAGCACTCTTAGACGCCTATTCATTAATTGAAAAACTTGGTGATTTAAGAGGTAAAAAAATTGCTATAGTTGGAGATGTATTACATTCTCGTGTTGCACTTTCTAATATTTTTGTTTTGAAAATGTTGGGGGCTGAAATTAAGATTTGTGCTCCAAAGTCATTGGTCCCTAGACATCTAGAATCTCTTGGTGTTTCATTTAGTAATGATTTAATGCAAACATTAAAGTGGTGTGATGCTGTAAATATGCTTAGAATTCAAAGTGAACGCATGGATATTAATTTTTTCCCTTCTACACGAGAATATTCTAAGCTTTATGGATTGGATATTCAAAAGTTTGAAAGAATTAAAAAAGATATTATAATTCTCCATCCAGGGCCAATTAACAGAGGTGTCGAAATAACCTCTGATTTAGCTGATTCTAAAAATGCTATTATCTTGGATCAAGTAGAAAATGGTGTTGCTGTAAGGATGGCTATAATTTATTTATTGGCATCTAAGCTTGAGGTAATTGATTATGATTATAAAAAGACTTGATAGATATTTATACGTAATGCCATTAAAGAAAGATTTTGAAGAGATAGAATCCTATTTTTCTTCTTCTTCATTAGAAATAGGTGATTCTATAATTGACCTTAATAGTTTTGATATCAAAGAAAAAGGGCTTTTGAGTAGATTAAAAAAAATTGTCAAGATTCATAACAGAAACAATAAATCATGTGTCTTTATAAAACAAATATCTATCAGTGAAACGTCTTTAAATAATCTTGTTTTCGTTCCCACTATTGACGAAGCTAAGGATTTTCTTAGAATCGAAGAGATTCAAAGAGATTTGATTTAATAAAATGAAATTAACTATACTTGGATGTAATTCAGGGGTCCCTAAAGAAAATTCTTATACTACTTCCCAGATATTAGAAATAGGAAATTCTTTATTTTTAATTGATTGTGGGGAAGGAATACAAAATCAAATTCGTAAACAAAAAATAAAATTCTCTCGGATCAAGCACATTTTTATTTCTCATCTTCACGGAGATCATTTTTATGGATTGATTGGATTGATTAGTACTTTTAGATTACTAGGAAGAGAAAATAAACTTGATATATATGGACCCAAAGGTATCAAGGAGATCATTACTGTTCAATTGAAATATAGTCAATCATGGACAAATTACAAGCTCATTTTTCATGAATTGGATTCTTTAACCTCGGAGTTGATATTTGAAAACGATCATGTAGAAGTATCTACTATTCCCCTTGATCATAGAATTTATACAAATGGGTTTTTATTTCAAGAAAAGGAGGGTTTGAGAAAAATTGATAAGGGAAAAATTAATAAATATGATATTTCAATTTCTGATTATCAAAACTTGAAAATGGGAAAGGACGTCATAACCAAAAATGGAATAATTATTAAAAATGAATTAGTTACCTGTCAGGGTAACATTGGAAAATCTTTTGCTTTTTGTAGTGATACATCATATAATGAGATGATAATAGAAAAGCTTATGAACGTTGATATTTTATATCATGAATCAACATTTTTAAACTCTCATAAAGAATTAGCCAAATTAACTAAACATAGTACAGCAGGTGAGGCAGCTAAAATTGCAAAGAAAGCAAAAGTAGGCAAGCTTATTTTAGGACATTTTTCCGCACGTTATAAGAATAAAAAAAACTTTCTAAAGGAAGCAAAAGTTTATTTTGACAATGTAGAAATTGCAGAAGACGGGAAAACCTTTCTATTCTAAATTCATATTTAAACCTTAAATTTGCAAAGTGAAAAAAAAGTGGTTGCAAGATTGGCTCTTTAAATCATCAATAAATATGTTCAAGAAAAGAATTAATTACTCAAAAGGAATTATTGATCCTAAAATTTTAGACAGTAATCCTCTTGATCTTTTTCTTGTATGGATGAAAGATGCAATTGATTCTGATTTAATTGAGGAGCCTAACGCAATGAATATTTCTACTATTGAAGATGATGGCTGTCCAAAATCACGAATCGTTTTATTAAAAGATTTTTCTAAAGAGGGATTGACTTTTTTCACTAATTACAATAGTAGTAAAGGAAGATCAATAAAAAAAAATAACAAAGTAGGTGTTTCTTTTTTTTGGGGACCTCTTCAAAGGCAAATTATTATGAAGGGAAAGGCTAAGAAGATTAGTAGTTATTTATCAGAGGAATATTTCTATTCACGCCCAAGAAAAAGTCAAATTGCATCAATAATTTCTCCTCAAAGCGAAGTGATTTCTGATCGTGATTTTTTGGATGATCGCATGAAAAAGTTAGAGAATGAATATAAAGACAGAACAATTCTAATGCCTGATAATTGGGGGGGCTTTATTATCAAACCTTTTGAAATTGAATTTTGGCAGGGGAGACCTGATCGACTTCATGACAGAATTTGCTTTAAATTAAGAAATAATCGATGGAGATCAGATAGATTAGCGCCTTGAAATTATGAAAGAATTAATTCTATTAAGACACGCAAAATCATCTTGGAGTTATAACACTGAAGACAGAAACAGGCCTTTGTCAGAAAAAGGTATTGAAAGGATTATAGACATAAGTAAAAAGGATCATGATATTTTCAAGGATCCTGACCATATCTTTTCAAGTCCTGCAAATCGTGCACTTCATACTGCTTGCATAATGATCCATAAATCTAATATTAGTTTTAATAGGTTGTCAATAGATGAAGATCTTTACAATTTTAATTTTGAAAAAATAACTAATTACGTTTATAATTTAGATGACAACTTTTCTAAAGTTATTCTGGTTGGTCATAATCCTGCTTTTACAATGGCTGCAAATAACTTGGGGAACCTATCTTTAAATAATATCCCTACAGCTTGTTGGGTAAGAATATTTTTTATTGAATCATCTTGGACAGAGGTAAATAAAGTAAAAAAAGTTGAAAAATCTGAAAGAATTCAATAATGAATAACACCAAATTTATAAACAGAGAAATAAGTTGGCTTGATTTTAATGCACGTGTTTTGCAAGAGGCAAATGATTCAAAAACACCATTAATTGAAAGGTTAAGATTTCTTGGAATTTTTTCTAATAATTTGGATGAATTTTTTAAAGTTAGATATGCCACAATAAAGAGAGTTTTATTGTCAGGGAAAACTGGCAAAAAAATCTTTGGAGGAATAGCAGCTGATGTACTTTTAAAAATGATAACGAAAAGAGTTATAGAACTTCAAAATCAAAGTTTAAATATTCTTGAATCAGTATATAACCAGATGGAAAAAGAAAATATTTTCTTTATTAACGAAAATCAAGTTCCACATAATCAAGAGGCTTTCTTGAGACAATACTTTATTGAAAAAGTTAACCCCTCATTAGTGACCTTGATTTTATCTAAAGGACAGAGAGAAGATTTTACTCATGGCAAGGGGTTTCTGATTGTCAAAATAGAACTCGAGAATGATTCACCAGAAGCAGATAAAAAAATGCATGCATTAATTGAGATACCAAAGGAAGTAAGTCGATTTATAGTTTTACCTAAATCGTCAAATGGCAAACAGTATGTAATGATGTTAGATGATTTGATTAGATGTCATTTTGATATAATTTTCAATTTTTTTAAATACAAGAAAATTGATGCTCACATGGTTAAAGTTACAAGAGATGCTCAATTAGATTTAGACGAAGATGTATCCAAAAGCTATATTGATAAAATTACTGAAAGCGTAAAAGATAGATTAGTTAGTGATCCTGTGAGACTTGTATATGACAAAACTATATCTGAATCAACTCTTGAATTAATAATTCAAAAACTTGGAATTGACTCAAAGGATAGTTTAATTCCTGGAGGAAAGTATCACAATAGAGGTGATTATATGAATTTTCCTAGTTTAGACAGAAAAGACCTAATATATCCAGAATTCCCTCCTCTTCCAATACCAAATTTAAAATTGGAAAATAGACTATTAGAGAAAATTTCGATTAAAGATTATCTTTTATACACACCCTATCAAACTTTTTCATATATAATTAAATTTTTGAGAGAGGTTGCTTTAGACCCTAAAGTAACTTCAATTAAAATAACAATATATAGATTGTCCAAGATATCTAATGTAATTAGTGCGCTTATAAATGCTGCTAAGAATGGTAAAAAGGTTTTGGTTCAGATTGAATTACAGGCTCGTTTTGATGAAGAAAATAACATAATATTTGCTGAGCGATTAGAATCTGCAGGAGTTCAGCTAATATTTGGAGTTCAGGGTTTAAAAGTACATTCTAAAATCTGTTTAGTTGAGCGCTTAGAAGATAATGCTGTAAAACGATATGGCTTTATAAGTACCGGAAATTTTAATGAAGTTACTGCTAGGGTTTATACTGATTACACTTTATTTACTTCAAATCAAAAGATTTTAAGGGAAGTTAATAAGGTCTTTAGTTTTTTAGAAGTGACATATAAAATAAAGAAATATAAACATTTGATAGTTTCTCCTCATAATACTTCTTCAGCCCTTTCAAGATTAATTGATAATGAAATTGAGAATTGTAGAGCAGGTAAATTATCAGGGATTGATTTAAAACTTAACAATGTTAGCAATTATGAGATAATAGAAAAGCTTTATAAGGCAAGTCAAGAAGGTGTTAGAATAAGGATGATTGTTAGGGGTATATGTTGTTTAGTACCTGGGATTAAAGGGCTTAGTGAGAATATAGAAGTCATTAGTATTTTAGACAAGTTTTTAGAACATCCAAGAGTATATATCTTTGAAAATTCTGGCCAAAGGAAGGTGTATATCTCATCAGCAGATTTTATGACTAGAAATTTGGAGAATCGAGTAGAAGTTAGTTGTCCAATCTATGACTCCAATTTGCAAAAAGAAATAATAGATGTTTTTGAAATTTCATGGAATGATAATGTGAAAGCTAGAATAATAAATAAAACACCTCAAAATAGATTGAAAATAAAAAATGACAAGCATGACCTGAATAGATCACAATGGCGAACTTATGAATATTATAAAACAAAAAACAAAACTTGAAAATAGATAAGTTTGCTGCCATTGATATAGGATCAAATGCAGTAAGAATGTTAATATCAAATGTAATACTCAGTAATAAAAGAGAAACTTTTTTTCAAAAAAATTCACTTTTTAGAATACCAATTAGATTAGGAGAAGATTCTTTCACTTCTAGCGAAATTTCAGAAAATAATATAAAGAGATTGATTAAAGCTATAAATGCTTTTAAATTAATTATGAAAATTCATAATGTTTCACATTATAGAGCATATGCAACATCAGCTCTCAGAGAATCAAACAACAGTAGTGTCGTTGTTAATAATGTTTACAAAAAATGTAAGGTTAAAATTAAGATCATTGATGGGATAAAAGAAGCAAAAATTATTTCAAAGAGTAACATGTCAACTATTATTTCCTCGGAAGCAACTTTTCTTTCAATTGATGTTGGAGGGGGTAGTACTGAATTTTCAGTCCTTGAAAAAGGGAAAACAATTTCTTCAAAATCATTTAAATTAGGAACAGTTAGATTGATAAAAAAAATGGTGCCTGATCAAGTTTGGAATGATGTTGAAAAGTGGATAAGTAAAAGTATAAAAGGGTATAAGAAAATAACTCTATTAGGATCCGGCGGAAATATTAATAAAATATTTTCATTGTCAAATACAAAGGAAGGAAAACCCATGTCAAGAATAACATTTAATAAAATTTATAATCAATTAGAATCAATGACATACCAAGACAGAATCATAAAGTTTTCATTAAATCCTGATAGAGCAGATGTTATTGTTCCTGCATCAAAAATTTTTTTGAAAGCCTTTGAATGGACATCAGCAAGAAAAATTTATGTCCCCAGGGCAGGTCTTTCAGATGGTATAATAAAAGATATTTATGAAAATTTAAAAAAGGATTTTAAAAATAAATGATTAGTTTATTTACAACTTTATCTTAAATTCATCCATTAATAGTTTAATGTCAGGATTAATGCTTTTCAAGTAATCAAATTTTTCTTTAATCGTGAATATTGACTTTGATTTATCTTTAGAGACAATATTGACTTCAAGCGTTATTTTATAGTTATTAAGAGACTCTTTTAAAAAAGATAAAATAGATGGCGTTTCATTTGTAATTTGATGTTTATTTGCTTCACTATCTGTTTCAATAATCATTATAGTATCTTCTTTTAATTTGATATTGGTCATTTCAAATAAAGAAGCAATTATATTCTCACCATTTGAATGTTTAGTTTGAATATATTTCTTCCATTGACTAGTTAGCATTTCCAAATCAAATTTGTCATGAAAACTTTCAATTGAAGCTTTCTTGTCATTTAATCTTTTTTTTGCTTCTTTTTCAATTTTTATACTTGATAACGAGTATCTAGAAACACCTTTAGAGTCAAGATTTGAAAAATCATTTTTCTCTTTTAATAAATTAGTTTCTTTTAAAATTAATTTGCTTCCCCCATTATTTTTTTCTAAAGCATTTTTAATGTTTTTATCTTCGATTAAATTGGTATGATCTTCTACTCCGATAATTTTCGCCTTTTTTAAGTTTTTATAATATGACGAAGGAATTATAAACTGTTTGTTTTTTCTTCTAAATGGAGAGAGGTTATTTGCATTAGGCATAGTTCTATTAATAATCTTTTGTTTTTACTTTCCCTGTAATCTAGTTCACATTTACTAATCAAGTCAATTGAACTTAATATAAAATTTATTTTTAATTTTTCACTTAAGGATACATATTTCTTTTGAAAAATTGCCCCAATTTCCAACATTTCACTTGTCCCTTTGTTTTTACTAAGAATTAAATTCCTGAAATGATTAGAAAGTCCAACTATAAAATCTAACTCATCAAATCCGTTAGATATAATCTTATCAAATTCTATAAGAAGTTTTGGTATATCATTTTTAACTATTAATTCTGTAATATTAAAGTACGTTTCAAAAGTTAGTATATTAAGATTTTCACTAACATTTTTTAGATTTAGGTCATTGTTTGTAAAGCTTGCCATTTGATCATAAAGATATAATGCATCTCTCATTGCACCATCTGATTTTTGGGCTATTAAGGTTAGTGCTTCATCTTCAAATTTGACATTTTGATCATTTGCTATTTTAGCCAATTGCAATTTACAATCTTTAACACTTATTCTTTTGAAATCAAATATCTGGCATCTGGATAAAATCGTGGGAATTATTTTTTGTTTTTCAGTTGTAGCAAGAATAAAAATCACATGCTTTGGTGGTTCCTCTAAAGTTTTAAGAAAAGCATTGAATGCAGAATTAGAGAGCATATGAACTTCATCTATTATAAATACTTTATAACTGCCATTTTGCGGAGGTATGCGAACTTGGTCATTAAGAGTCTTTATGTCTTCTACATGATTATTTGAAGCGGCATCCAATTCAAAAATATTAAAACTAAAATCTTGATTAGCAATATTTTTTTCATTTGAATTAATTCTCTTTGCTAGAATTCTTGCACATGATGTTTTGCCAACTCCTCTGGGTCCAGAGAAAAGTAAAGCTTGAGGTAATTTTTTGTTTTCTATAGCATATTCCAAAGTTTTGGTAATTGTTTCTTGTCCAATGACTTCTTTAAAAATCTTTGGTCTATATTTTAATGCAGAAACTTGATATGTGTCTTTATTTATTATCTCCACTCTGACAAATATAAAAATAGATACGTCCTGACTAAATTTTGAATTGAAATTTTAGCTTTAAATTATCAACAAAATCATAAATTTGTATCGGCAGGCTGTCTTATCGCTCTTTTTAAGGGAGGAAAGTCCGGACACCTCAGAGTAGTATAGTGGGTAACACCCGCCATTCATTTTGAATAGGACTAGTGCAACAGAAAGTATGTACAGTAAGGCTGTAGTGAAATCGGTAAACTCTATATGGTGCAACGCCAAGTAGGATTACTTTTTTGAATTGCTCGTTCAATGTAATCGGGTAGGCGGCTAGAATTCCTCAGCAATGTGGAATCAAGATAAATGATAAGACTAGACAGAATCCGGCTTATAGGCCTGCCTTTTTTTAAAAAGGCTAAAAGTATTATTCCCGTAAAATCGGGATTGAACAAAGTGTTCGTTGTTGTTAAACTTCTTATCTCTTGAATGTTCAATCACCAGTAAACCACTCTCTAATAAAATATTTTTAGAAAAAATTAACTCTATCATATCTATATATTTAGAATATTCTAGATTAAATGGTGGGTCTGAAAAAATAAAATTATATGAATTACAATGTTTTTTTAAAAAAATAAAAACATTACTTCTAATCGTTTTTATCGGAAGTTTAAGCTCTTCATTAATTTTTTTTATAAAATCAATGCACAAAGGGTTGTTGTCTAAGGCAGTTATATCATTACTGCCTCGTGAAGCAAGCTCAAAACTTATACTTCCGATACCAGCAAATAAATCCAATGCCTTAATTTTTTCAAATTGAAAATTATTATTTAGTATATTAAACAATCCCTCTTTGGCTCTATTGGTAGTTGGTCTAACAGAAATATTTTTTGGAGCATTAATAATTCTGCCTCTGTGTAATCCTGAAATTATTCTCACTTTATAAAATATTTGTAAAATAAGGAGAGGGATGATTTATATTCTCTATTAATTTATCATTATTTTCAATAAAGCCTACTTTTTCGTGAAAATTATTAATAGTCAAATAATAACTTTTAAAGATCTCATACTTTTCTAAAAATAAAATATCAAATGAATTAATAGATAAATCATGTTGTTCGATTAGCGCAAATAAATAATATAAAAAATCATCATTGTTTGAATGGGGAAAGGAATTATATACTAATAAATCTTGACCCTTAAAGAGGAATAGATCAAATTGATTTCTTTGGAGGTTTACAAATAACTTTAATTTATTGTCGTAATTTAATTTAATATACTTTTTTAGATGATCATACAGTATCGTAGTGTAATGGTTATAGTTTATTTCATTGAAATATTTACCAAAAGTTAATTCTATTTTAGTATTTCTTTGATATAATATTTTTATTTTCTTGTCTTCGGTGTTATCATGAATTATTTGGTGATCTGATCTTATGTCAGTATAATTTGATAGAAAGTTTTCAGAGTTTTCAAAATCAAATAGATCAGAAGGTATAAACATTGAAGGATTATCAAATAAAATTATATCAGGTTCATTGTCCTTATTGATTTCATTGAATTTTAAGAATTCATTGAAGCCTTTTTTAACTAGAGGATTTAGATCTTCAAAAAGAAAATAATTTGATTCTGTAAATGATGAGAAAAAAAAACCATCATTAAATAAATGGAATGATAGTTTTGGTTTAATATTATTGTTATTATTTTTTGGCATCAAATATTGTTGGCCAGTTTCCATTGGTGCTGACTTCAACTAGAGAACCGAGAATAATTGCAGATCCATTAACCCCATCAACAGAAACAGTTTCATTCTCCTGCTTGAGCAAATCTTTATCTTGATCAAAAAGAATTGTGTTTTTTAAAACTTTGACTTCAAACACAGGCACTCTATAATTATTCTTAATAATAATATCAGAATTAATTACAAAATCAGAATCAATTCCTTTAATTGGAATTTTATTCATGTCTTTGTAACCATTATCATTTCTAAACAAAGAGTCTTTTACCGGAACAAAACCTAAAGTATCTATAACAACTACTTCTCTCAAAATATCAATCCTGTAAATTCTATCATATTTTAAATATGAAGAGTCTTTTTTTTCGATTAAAGTAAAAATTCCTTCATCAACAAATTTGATTAAGCTATCAAAATTGTTTGCATAAAAGCCTTTTACATCTCTATGAGCAATTTGAGCTTTACGTATTGTCTTCATTCTATCTATCACCTTGGAATATCTTTGCTCTTTAACCTTATTAAAATCAATAGGTCCATTAATTGAATCATATATTTTGTAACTAAAAAAAAGTGAAAGTATCCATAAAAAGATTTGTGCTCCTATTTTCATTTTACTTTTAATTGAGACAGACAAATCTACAATTTTTTTTTAATGCCAAAAGTATTTACCAACTATTTAACATGTAAATTGATTATATATTATTACTATATATACAAAGCTATTAGTGTTAATTTAATTTATGATATTTGTATTATAGTTTTGATTATTTGATGAAAATTGTTTCAATAATACCAGCACGATATAATTCTAAGCGTTTTCCAGGAAAATTGTTGAATAGGATTGGAAATGAAACACTTATTGAAAGAACATATAATTCTGTATTAAATACTTCTCTTTTTGAAAAAGTTATAGTAGCAACTGATAGTCTGGCAATAAAAGATAAAATTTCATCTATTGGTGGTGAGACAATAATTACTAAGGAAAGTCATATTTGCGGATCTGATCGCATAGCTGAAGCTGTACAAGATATTGATGCAGATGTAATTGTAAATGTTCAAGCTGATGAGCCTTTTATAGACAAAAGAAGTCTTGAAGATTTAATTAAAATTTTTGCTGATGATAAAAAAGAATTAATTGGCATGACTTCTCTTATGACCACTTTTAAGGATGCGCAAATGATTGATAACACGAATATTGTTAAAGTTATTGTCGACAATCAAAACTTTGCTTTATATTTCTCTAGATCTAAAATACCCTTTAATAGAGACAAAGATGAATTGATTAATTATTATAAACACATAGGTGTTTACGGATTTAGAAAAAAATCATTAATTGAATTCTCAAAGAATGGGCCAACTTTACTTGAAAAAGTAGAAAAAATTGAGTGTATAAGACAATTAGAAATGGGAAAGAGAATAAAGATGGTAGAAACAAGTGTTCCTAACATAAGTATAGACACTCGCGATGATATTTCAAAAGCAGAGCAATTTCTGAATTAAGTAGGTTTTTTTTTATAAAATGGAAGCCCCATAATTTTTGCCCCCTCACTTTTCCCTCTTATGTCTATGATGATATTTTGAATCTCATTTAATTCATTTGATATTACATATCCAAGGCCTATCCCTTTCTCAAATAATGGTGAAAATATTCCAGAAGTTACTCTGCCTATCTTTTTTTTATTTGGGTTTAAAATAGAATAACCTGAACGTGGAATACCCCTTGAGTGTAATTCAAAACCAATTAGCTTCTCTTCGGGCCCTTTATTTATTTCTTTTAGAAGATTATTTGAGTTAACAAATTCCATGTTTTTTTTAATTATCCTTTCTAGTCCTGCATTTATAGGTGATGTTTTTTCATCAAGCTCATTCCCATATAAGCAATAACCCATCTCTAACCTTAGTGAATCCCTAGCGCCCAATCCTATAGGGACAATAGCATTTTTACCCTTAGCACTTAATATTGAATTCCATATATCATTTGAATTTTTAGAGTCGAAACATATTTCAACCCCCCCAGAACCAGTATAGCCCGTATTAGCAATAATTACGTCATTGTGACCAGCAAATCTTGTAGTTGTATGGTCAAAAGATTTTAAAGAATATAAATCTGTTTCTGTAAGATTTTGAATTATTTTAAATGCATCTGGGCCTTGAACAGCTATAAGGGAAAGCTCGTTTGATGCATTATAAATTTTTGCTCCAAATTTTAAATTTTGTGATTGAATCCATCTTAAATCTTTCTCAATATTAGACGCATTAACGATCATCATATATTTTCTTTCTTCCAGTTGATATATTATCAAATCATCGATAACACCTCCATTCTCGTTTGGCAGAACAGTATATTGCGCCATTCCTGGAGATATTTTAGAAATGTCATTACTACTGATATATTGAATTAATTCTTCTGAGTTCTTTCCTTCAATGATGAATTCACCCATGTGTGATACGTCAAAGACTCCAGCTTTATTTCTGACAGCAAGATGTTCTTCTCTGATACTTGAATAATATAAAGGCATTTTAAATCCGGCAAAAGAAATTATTTTAGCTCCAAGGTTTATATGAGTATTTAAAAGAGGGACGTTTTTCATGCAGTAAATTTGCATAAAAATATTATATTAACACCAAACTTTTGACAATTACTATGTTTAGACTAATAATAACTTTATTACTATTTAATTTCATTGCGTTATATTCTCAAGAAGCTAAATTAAATTCTGAATTCCATAAGGAAAGAAGAGATGAGGTAAGAAAAAGGATGCCAGAAAAAAGTGTAGCAGTTTTTTTTAGTTCACCCATTAGAAATAGATCAAATGATGTTGATTTTCTTTATCACCAAGATCCAAATTTTTATTATTTAACTGGATGGGAAGAACCTCATGCAGTATTATTGATATATAAAGAGAAGCAAAAAGATGAAATCGGATTTTATAATGAGAAAATATATGTTAGGGAAAGGGATGCTTATCGAGAAATGTGGGATGGTAAGAGAAAAGGGTTAGAAGGGGCTTCAAAAATGGGCTTTAATAGAGTTTTTTCAAAAGAAGATTTTAAAGACACAAATCATTTATTCTCTAAATTTAATAGCGTACTGCTTTTTGATTTTAAAAATGACACTCGAAACTTTAAAAATGACCCAAATGACTTATATGACCTGACAAATTTTTTTAAAAAAGAAATAAATTTTCCAGATTCTTTTGATCCAATTAGATATAGAATATATAATAGGATTAAGAATTTCGATTATGAAAAGATTGAGATTTTAAAAGATGAGATTAATTTTTACATTGAAAGAGATGAGTCATTGCTTAAAGATCCAAACATCAATGCCTTTTTGGAAGCTCAGAATGAAGATTTTTATAATGAAATAAAAAAAAGAGCAACGTTTGAACTTAAGGATTATAATTTTGATGTTGAATCACTTCCAGGAATAATGGCTGATCTTAGAGAAAGAAAAACACCTAAAGAAATAGAAATTTTAAGAAAAGCTGTTTCAATTTCAGTTATAGGTCAAATAGAAGTTATGAAGGCTATGAAATCTGGAATGAGTGAAAGTGAAATTCAAGGGATTCATGAATTTGTTTTTAAAAAGTATGGGGTTCCTTATGAGGGATATCCTTCGATTGTTGGTGCAGGGGGGAATGGATGTATACTCCATTATATAGATAATAATGACACTGCATTTAATAATCAATTGGTTTTAATGGATGTAGGTGCAGAATATTTAGGTTATACTGCAGATGTTACTCGAACAATACCGTCTAATGGCAAATATAGTAACGAACAAAGAGAATTGTATGAGATTGTATATGCGGCCCAAGAAGAGGGAATAAAAGCTGCTGTAGTAGGTGCTAAATTTTCAGACATATATCGCGCATGCTATGATGTTATCGAATCAGGATTAGTAAGATTGGGTATAGTAGAGTCTTTAAATGAGTCTGAGAGGTATAGAGAGGTTAGAAAGTATTTCCCTCATGGTGTCGCACATCATATAGGACTAGATGTTCATGACCCTGGTAATTATCAATTATTAGAGTCGGAAATGATTATTACTGTTGAACCAGGGATATATATACCTGAAGACAGTCCATGCGATCCGAAATGGTGGAATATTGGTATAAGAATTGAAGACGATATATTGATCACTGAGGATGGACCTGAAAACTTGTCAAAATTTGCTCCTAGAAAGTGGGATGAAATAGAGAAAATAATGAAGCTTGATAGTGCTTTAGATTCATTTATCTTGCCAGAAATTAATTAATTTAATAATAATGATTTAAAATCTTGAAAATTATCAACATTCAAGACTTTTTTTTCTTTTGATAAAATTCCTTTTAATTGTTCTGGGACTTTAATTTTTGTTTTGATTTCATTTTCAACAATATCTCTAAACTTTATTGGATGGGCAGTTTCAAGAAAAACACCAAAATAATCTGATTCATTATTTTCAATAAACTCCCTTAATCCTAAATAAGCAATTGCTCCATGTGGGTCAGCAATATAACCACATGCCTCATATAGATTTATTATTGATTGTCTTGTTTGATTGTCTGTAAATTTATAACCACTGACATTATTCACAAATTCTTTATGATCATGCTTATATACCTCTTTTATCCTTATAAAATTACTTGGATCTCCAACATCCATTGCATTAGAAATTGTTTCTTTAGCAGGTTTTGGCTTATAGATACCAGTTTTCAAATACTTTGGGACAGCATCGTTAATATTTGTACTAGCAATAAAATGATCTATAGGCAATCCCATTTCTTTTGCAAGAATGCCAGAACATATATTCCCAAAGTTTCCGCTAGGAACTGAAAAAGCTAATTTTTTATTTAATTTGGGCAAGTTTCTATAGCAGATGAAATAATAAAACATTTGCGGAAGCCATCTAGCTATATTAATTGAGTTGGCGGAAGTAAGATTTACTTTTTCATTTATTTCAATATCTACAAAGGCATCTTTTACAAATCTTTGACAATCATCAAATGTTCCATTAACAGAAATTGCTTTTATATTTTTCCCTAGAGTTGTAAATTGTCTTTCCTGTAAATCACTTACTTTATCTTTTGGATATAAAACTATAACGTCTATTCCTTTAATTCCCATAAATCCATTTGCCACAGCACCCCCAGTGTCCCCAGATGTAGCAACCAAAACAGTAATTTTTTCATCCTCATTTAGTATGTTGCTTAAGCATCTGGACATAAATCTTGCTCCAACATCTTTAAATGCAAGTGTAGGGCCATGGAATAATTCAAGAGCATAAATGTTTTTTGATACTTGAACCAGCGGGAAATCAAAATTCAAAGTTTCATTTATGATTTTTAATAAAATATCTTTATTTAAAGATTTCCCAGTATATGGCTGAATAATTTCTAAAGCCATATCATTTATATTCATCATATTAATTTCTTGAAAAAATGATTTGGGAAGTCTATGTATTTTTTCTGGAAAAAAAAGACTTTTATCTGCTGGTAGACCTTTTCTTAAAGCTTCAGAGAAGCTATATAGCATACTTTTATTCTTCAGTGAATGGTATCTCATTTCGAAGAAATGATTTTAATTCCGTCAGGATTTATTTTTGATATATGGGTTTCAATTTTAATATCATGAGGAATCAATATTTCTTCCATTGCTAGAGCGACTTTTCTTGCTGTTTCATAACCTCTAGTTAATGCAAATACGGAAGGGCCTGATCCAGAAATCCCACTTCCTAAAGCACCGGATTCTATAGCTTTATTTTTTAAATTATAAAATTCAGGAATAAGCATTGCTCTAAATGGTTCAACTATTTCATCAACTAAACATTTAGAAATTAAATCATAATTATTTTCGTATAGTCCGCTTATCATTCCCGCAAGATTCGCCCATTGCTTTATTGCTAATTCCATTGAGACGTGTTTTTTTAAAACTTCTCTTGAATGAACTGTTTTGATTTCAATTTGAGGATGAATTATAACGGCTACAAGTTCATCAGGGACAGGGAGTTTTATTACATCAATTGGATTAATGCTTCGTGTAAGTGTAAACCCACCATAAATCAAAGGTGACACATTATCAGGAATTGCAGTTCCACTTACAAATTTTTCACCATCCATTGCAAAGTCAATTAGTTCATCTTTTGAGGCTGGATCTCCTAAAAGTTTATTCATTGCAAAAACAGTACCTGCTGAACTAGCTGCACTACTACCTATACCACTTCCAGGTTTAATTCCTTTACTCATCTCTATTTCAACACCAAATTCAAAAGGGTATCTTTTTAGCATTGATTGGGCAGCTATTCCAGCAACATTTCTATCTGGCTCAGGAGGCAAGTCATATCCTTCTATTTTAAGAATTCTAATCCCTTTAGTTTTAGATTTCCTGACTATCATTTCATCACCTATACCATCTAAACAGAATCCAAGCACATCAAAACCACAAGAAACATTTGCAACACTTGCAGGAGAAAATATCTTAATTTCTTCCATCATTTTTCCCTAGTCTTATTATATCAGCAAAAATACCAGAAGCAGTTACCTCAGCACCAGCCCCGGCACCCTTGACAATTAATGGTTGGTTTTTATATCTGTTAGTATAAAACAAAACAATGTTATCACTGCCTTTTAAATTATAAAAATCATGATCTTCGGATACCTCCTTCAGACCTACAGTAGCTTTTCCATTTTTTAGTGTCGCAACATATTTCAATTTACAATTTTTCTTTTCTGCATTGTCAAGAAGTGTATTGAAATATTGATCGTTTTCTCTCAATGAATCATAAAAAGATTCGTTATCAGTAGTTTTTAAGCACTGTTTTGGGAGGAATGATTTATTCTCTATTTCATCAAATTCTATATTAAATCCACTCTCACGAGCTAGGATTAATATTTTTCTTGCAACATCGATACCTTTTAAGTCAATTTTTGGATCAGGCTCTGTGTATCCTTTCTTTTGAGCTATCTGAGTAACTTTGAAAAAGGAAAGTCCTTTTTTAAAAGTATTAAATATGAAATTTAGACTTCCAGATAAAACAGCCTGAATTTCTATAATTTGATCCCCTGATGCTACAAGGTTATTAAGTGTATCAATTATTGGAAGGCCTGCACCAACATTGGTTTCAAAAAGAAAAGAACTGCCGTATTTCCGCGATATATTTTTTAATTTTAAATAGTTTGTTAGAATATCTGCCGCAGCAATTTTATTGCAGGTCACAACGCCAATACTGTTTTCTAAATATCTTGAATATTCCTTTGCTATGACTTCATTTGCAGTATTATCAACAAAAACACTATTTCTAAGATTTAACTTAATTACATGATTGAAAAAAGCGTCTTTATCTGCAGCAACATTACTTTCATCCAATTTTTCCCTCCAATTTAAAAATTTCATAGGTTTATCATTAAGAATCATTTTTCTAGAATTTGAAATTGCAATAACTCTAAATTTTAAACCTAAAAGATCTCTTAAATACTTTTGTTGCATCTCTATTTGCTCCAATAATTTGCTCCCAACATTTCCAACACCAACTATAAAAAGGTTAAGTTGTTTAATCTGTGATTCAAAAAAACTTTCATGTAATGAATTAAGAGCTTTAATTAAATTTTTATTATCAATTATTATTGAAATATTTCTCTCTGATGCTCCTTGTGCTATTGCCCTAATGTTTATATTATTATTTCCTAGGGTACTAAATAATTTACCACTTATACCTTGATGATTTTTCATTTTATCACCTACAATTGCAACATTTACCATATTTTTTTCAATTATAGAAGGATTAATTTTCCCCAGTGATATTTCATAGGAAAATTTATTGTCAATTGCCTTTTTTGCTATTTCATCATGATCAGTATTAACTGCGATACATATAGAATGTTCAGATGAAGCTTGAGTAATCATAATTACATTTATATTTTTTTCAGATAATGCTTCAAACATTCTTTTTGCAAAACCTGTAACTCCAATCATTCCAGTACCTTCAATATTTATAAGACTGACGTTATCAATATGACTAATGCCTTTAACAACTTGTTTACTGTTCAAAGATTTTTCACTTATTGTAGTTCCTAAATCTTTTGGAACAAAAGTGTTTTTAATTATTATGGGAATCTTTTTTTTGATTAGAGGTTGAATTGAAGGAGGATAAATTACTTTAGCTCCAAAATGTGACAACTCCATTGCTTCATAATAACTTATTTTGCTTATTGGTATTGCTTGTTTAACAAGTTTTGGGTTAGCAGTATACATTCCGCTAACATCAGTCCATATTTCTAAGGCATCTGCGTTTAGATGAGTTGCAATAATTGCTGCAGAATAGTCTGAACCACCCCTCCCAAGGGTTGTTGTTTCATTATTTTTGTCACTTGATATAAAACCTGGAATAACTGTGATTTTTTCTTTTCTAGACTTGAAGTATTCCTTTATGTTTTTACCTGTTGATTGGTCATCTAAGACTTGGATATTGTCATCTATTTTTGTTTTTATAAGTAATTTGGAATCTTTATATTCAGATTTTATTCCATTATAATTAAAAATTTCATTTATTATATGAGCGGACAATATTTCACCATAAGCAGAAACTGTAGATAATTTTTTATTTGTAACCTCTTTCCATAGAGAAATTGAATCTAAAAGAGCCTCTAATTCATTAAGGTTTTTTTTAAGAAAACTTATTGATTTGCTTTGATATTCAAAAGGGATAGATTTTTTAATTGGCTCAAGATTAATTTTTTCTATTTCTAATAGTAATGATTTATAATTATTGTTTTGGTTTTTTGCTAATTCCAAGCAATTCAACAAAAGATCTGTTACATTACCTAGAGCTGAGACGACGATACAGATATTATCATTTTGACCCTTAATGATCTTAATGACATTCGATATATTCCTAGAATTTGCAATTGAAGAACCTCCAAATTTTAAAACTCTCATATAAATTATTTTTTTAATATTATAGTCTTAACAAAGACCCCATAAATGGGATGCTGATAAAATGATTAAAATTTTTTATGAAGTTCAACTCAAATTAATCCCCCCAAAGGGGTAGTTGACAAAGAAGAATTGTTTAAAGAACTTAAACCATTTAAAAAGAGTTCAGATAAATTGTGCTTGATTAACTTTTCAGAAAACATTAGGCAAAAGTATTACAAAAGATCCATAATTCACAAGTTAAGCTCCAATTCTTTTTTTCTTAACTATAAAGTTTAATTTATCTTCTCCCTTATTATGGTCTAACAAAATAAGATCTCCTTCTTTAATCTTGTTAGCAACAACATTTTCTGCAACAAGATCTTCTACATAATTTTGTATTGCCCTGTTTAATGGCCTAGCGCCATACTTTCTATCATATCCTTTTTCTATTATAAAGTCTTTTGCAACTTTAGATAGTTCAAGTTTATAACCTATTTTATTTATTCTTAGAAATAGTTTATTAAGTTCTAAATCGACAATTTTCCCAATATCCTTTTTTTCCAATGTATTAAAAATAATTACATCGTCAATCCTGTTTAAAAACTCTGGAGCAAAGGTCTTTTTTAATGCATTTCTAATAAGATTTTTTTCAATTTCTGGTGCTTGAGCTTTTCTAGTAGAAGTTTGAAAACCAACTCCAGATCCAAAGTCTTTTACTTCTCTAGCACCAATATTTGAAGTCATAATTATGATTGTATTTTGAAAATTAATTTTCCTTCCTAAGCTATCTGTTAGAAATCCGTCGTCTAGTACCTGTAATAACATATTAAATACATCTGGATGAGCTTTTTCAACTTCATCTAAAAGAATAACTGAATATGGTCTTCTCCTAACTTTTTCACTTAATTGACCACCTTCTTCATACCCAACATATCCCGGAGGAGCACCAATCAATCTTGAAATAGCAAATTTTTCCATGTATTCACTCATGTCAACTCTAATCAAATTTTCTTCTGAATCAAAAATTTCTCTTGCCAAAATTTTAGCTAAATGTGTCTTGCCTACACCTGTAGGGCCAAGAAATATAAATGATCCAATTGGTTTTTCAGGATTTTTTAATCCTGCTCGGTTTCTTTGTATTGCTTTTGAAACTTTTTTCACTGCTTCACTTTGACCAATTATTTTATTCTCAATAGAAGTTGCTAAATTATTTAGCTTGTTTTTTTCACTTTTTACAATCTTATTTACTGGAATATTTGTCATCATTGAAACAACATCCGCAATATGTTCTTCTTCAACAGATATACGATTCATTTTTGACTCTTCTTTCCAGCGATCCTGTGCTTCAATTAATTTTCTTTCAACTCTTTTCTCATCATCTCTTAATTTTGCTGCCTCTTCATATTTTTGCTTTTTCACAACAGAATTTTTTTCTTCTTTAACTTTGTCGAGCTCTTCTTCAAGTTTTATAATTTCTTCAGGAACATCCATATTATTTATATGAACTCTTGACCCGGCTTCATCAAGCGCATCAATTGCTTTATCAGGCAAATATCTGTCGGTAATATATCTATCCGTCAAATCAACACATGCTTCAATAGCTTTACTAGAAAATGTAACATTATGATGATTTTCGTATCTATCTTTTATATTTATTAAGATTTCTAATGTTTCTTCAACAGTAGTCTCTTCAACAAGCACCTTTTGAAATCTTCGCTCTAGTGCACCGTCTTTCTCTATGTTTTGCCGGTACTCGTCAAGAGTAGTTGCGCCAATACACTGAATTTCTCCTCTTGCTAGAGCAGGTTTGAACATGTTTGATGCATCTAAACTACCAGTAGCCCCCCCTGCACCAACAATTGTATGAATTTCATCAATAAATAAAATGACATCATTATTTTTTTCAAGTTCATTCATTAAAGCCTTCATTCTTTCTTCAAATTGACCGCGATATTTTGTCCCTGCAACAAGACTAGCTAAATCGAGTGAAACGACGCGCTTTCCATATAGAATCCTAGATACTTCTTTATTAATTATCCTAAGTGCTAGACCCTCAGCAATGGCTGATTTACCAACTCCTGGCTCACCTATTAGAAGGGGATTGTTTTTTTTGCGACGACTCAGAATTTGAGATACTCTTTCTATTTCTTTTTCTCTTCCTATAACAGGATCAAGTTTATTTGATTGAGCTAAAACAGTAATGTCACGACCAAAATTATCTAGTACAGGCGTTTTAGACTTAATTTTACTTCTAGGTTCTGAAGAAGGTATAAATGGGTTTTCTTTTTGTTCATCCTCATCCTTTTGTTCAGAAAATGTAGATGAAGATGGTAATTCCTCATAGTCATTATTATCACTAGCCAGCATCAATTTAAATTGCTCTTTAACTGTTTCATAATCAACATTTAGTTTTAGAAGTAATTTTGTTGTTGGATCATTTTCATTTCTTAGAATACAAAGTAGTAAGTGGACAGTGTTTATTAATTCACTTTGAAATAATTTAGCTTCTAGGAATGTTGTCTTGAGAGCACGCTCAGCTTGACGTGTCAAATGAAGATTCTTCTTTTGATTAATTTCATTTGTTTCTTCAATTGAAGCAGGGTTTAGTATTTCAATTTTTTTTCTTAGATCTTCTAAATTTAAATCAATTGATCTAAGTATTGATATAGCCTTGCCTTCTCCATCTCTGAGAATTCCAAGCATTAGATGCTCTGTTCCGATAAAACTATGCCCAAGCCTTAAAGCTTCCTCCTTGCTATAAGAAATTACATCTTTAACCCTAGCTGAAAAATTATCGTCCATATCAATTTATACTTAAAAAGTAGATTTAATATTTATTTGCTGCTAATTGACAAAAAAAATATCATTTAGAAAAATACTTTCGCAAAAAATTTACACCATTTATTTTGATTAAACATGTTAATAAATTAGTTGATAAAGGATTTGTTCACGATGATTAAATCTTATCTATTAGGTTAATTTAGCATTAAATTAATCCGCATAGTTATGATTGAAGATGACAGGTTAATCCCTATAAACATTGAAGATGAAATGAAATCGGCATATATTGATTATTCAATGTCTGTGATTGTTTCTAGAGCTCTACCAGATGTACGAGATGGTTTAAAACCTGTCCACAGAAGAGTCCTTTTTGGAATGTATGATATGGGTATAAGATCTAGTTCTGCATATAAGAAATCAGCTAGAATAGTTGGGGAAGTAATGGGTAAATATCATCCTCATGGTGATAGTTCTGTGTATGACTCAATGGTTCGTATGGCACAAAGCTGGAGTTTAAGATATCTATTAGTAGATGGCCAGGGAAATTTTGGTTCAGTTGACGGCGATAGTCCAGCTGCAATGAGATATACGGAAGCTAGAATGCAAAAAATTTCTGAAGACCTTCTCGCAGATATTGACAAAGATACTGTTGATCATCAATTAAATTTCGATGACAGCTTGAGGGAACCGACAGTTTTGCCTAATAGAGTTCCTACTTTGTTGATTAATGGAGCGTCAGGGATAGCAGTTGGAATGGCAACAAATATGCCTCCTCATAATTTAACAGAAGTCATAAATGGGGTAATAAATTATATTGAAAACAGCAATGTGAGTATTGAGGAACTCATGCAGGTTATAAAGGCCCCGGATTTTCCTACTGGAGCTACTATCTATGGATACGAAGGTGTAAGAGATGCTTTTTTAACAGGGAGAGGAAAAATCGTTATGAGAGCAAATGCAACTATTGAATCAATAAATGATCGCGAATGCATAGTTGTAACTGAGATCCCATATCAAGTTAATAAGTCAGAAATGATCAGAAAAACTGCTGAAATGATTAACGACGGGAAAATAGAGGGTATTAGCAATATAAGAGATGAATCTGACCGAAAGGGTATAAGGGTAGTTTATTTGCTTAAACGTGATGCAATTCCAAATATAGTTTTAAATAAACTTTTTAAATATACACCCTTGCAGTCTTCATTTAGTGTCAACAATATTGCTTTAGTTAAAGGGAGGCCAAAACTTTTAAATCTAAAAGAATTAATTCATCATTTTGTTTCACATCGACATGATGTAGTCGTTAGAAGAACAAAGTTTGAATTGAAAAAAGCGGAAGAGCGGGCACATATTCTAGAAGGATTAATCATAGCCTCAGATAATATAGACAATGTTATCAAAATAATAAGAGGATCATCTGATGCTGATGAGGCGAAGGAAAAATTAATAAAAAGCTATAAACTAAGTGAAATCCAAGCGAAGTCTATAGTTGAAATGAGACTTAGACAATTAACTGGACTGGAACAAGATAAACTAAGATCTGAATATGAAGAATTAAAGAAAACCATAGCTGATCTTAAAGATATTTTAGATAAAAAAGATCGCCGGATGGATATTATAAAAGATGAGCTTTTAAAAGTGAAAGAAAAATATGGTGATGAAAGAAGATCAGAAATCAATTATGCTGGTGGTGATTTCAGCATTGAAGATATGATACCAAATGAAAAAGTTGTTATTACTATTTCTCATGCTGGGTATATAAAAAGAACACCTCTTTCTGATTATAAAATCCAAAATAGAGGCGGAGTGGGTGCAAAAGCTTCTACAACTAGAGATCAGGATTTTCTTGAATATTTATTTGTTGGAACAAATCACCAATATATGTTATTTTTTACTCAAAAAGGAAAGTGCTTTTGGATGCGTGTTTTTGAAATTCCAGAAGGCTCAAGAACCTCTAAAGGCAGAGCTATTCAAAACTTGATAAGTATAGAACAAGAAGATCGTGTTAAAGCTTTTATTTGTACTCAAGACTTAAAAAATGAAGAATACATAAATAGTCATTATGTTATTATGGCTACCAAGAAAGGGCAAGTAAAAAAGACTTCCCTTGAGAAATATTCTAGACCAAGAGCTAATGGTATCAATGCTATTACAATTAGGGAAGGTGATGAACTTCTTCATGCTAAACTTACCAATGGAAATAGTCAAATATTTTTGGCGGTAAAATCAGGAAAAGCAATACGATTCGAGGAAGGTAAAACTCGTCCCATGGGGAGAAATGCATCTGGAGTAAGAGGGATTAGACTTGCAAATGAAAACGATGAACTAGTAGGAATGGTTTCTGTAAATGATATGGATACTAATATTTTAGTTGTTTCTCAAAATGGTTTTGGAAAAAGATCTAATCTGGAAGATTATCGAATAACCAATAGAGGAGGTAAAGGCGTTAAAACAATTTCTATAACTGAAAAAACAGGTGATCTTGTTACAATTAAAAATGTTACTGACCTAGATGACCTTATGATAATTAACAAATCTGGGATTGCTATAAGAATTGCAGTTTCAGATTTAAGAGTAATGGGGAGAGCTACTCAAGGGGTTAAATTAATTAATATTAAAGAAAATGATTCCATAGCTGCTGTTGCAAAGGTTATGAAAGATGATGAAGAGGTTGAGGATGTCAATGAAATTGAGGTTGAAGATGGTACAATTGTAAAATAATTATAAATTTGTTTTATGTACAGAACCCTTTTTTTAATTATTTTTCTCTTTTCAACATTTGGATTAGCTCAAAAAAAGGAGTTAAGAAAAGCGCAAAAACTTTTTATTGAAGGCAAGGTTGATGAGTCGTTTAAAATACTGGAGGAAAATGATGCTTTGTTTGATAATGCAGATGATAAGACCCTGGCGAGTTATAGTCTTCTTCTAGCCAAGATTGCTCGATCTAATTTAGAATTCCAAAAAGCATTTGATTTTTTATCTTCAATCAAAGATGTTCCAAACGTTAAATCTGATGTTTCTGTTGAATTTATTGAATTAACAAGTAATCTTATAAACAGTGCAATTGAGGATAATAAAGAAAAAAACTACTCTTCTTCAGTGGAGAAACTTTTTTTAGCGTATTCTATTTCTCCAAAGAAAAATGTTGATTATCTATATTTTGCAGCTTCGGGAGCTGTTAATGCACAAGATTTTGATTTGGCCTTAGAGTATTACTTAATTTTAGAAGGCCTTAAGTATGCTGGTGTAACTACAAAATATTATGTAACTGAACTCGAATCTGGAAACGAGATTGAAGTTCAAGAATCTGAATATAATATCTATAAAAAAACAAAACAGTACAAGGATTTTCGTGAAGAAAAAACAGAATCTAAATTTCCAGAAATCGTAAAAAATATTGCACTTATTTACGCTCAAAAGGGTGACAATGACAGAGCTTTTGGGGCTATCAAAAAAGCTAGAGAAGAGAATCCTAATGATATTAATTTGATTTTAACTGAGGCAAATATCTATATAGAGCTAAACGAAAAAGAAAAGTTTAGAAAATTAATGAATGAAGCAATAGCAATGGATCCAGATAACGCGAATTTATATTATAATTTAGGTGTTATTAATAGAGATTTGGGTGATATAGGAGCAGCTAGAAAATATTATGAAAAGGCAATTGAATTAGATCCAAAATTAGAAAATGCGTATTTAAATTTAGTTTCTTTGATTCTTGAAGGAGAAGCGTCAATTGTTGAAGAAATGAACAATCTTGGAACTTCAAGAGCTGAAAATGCCCGTTATGATGTATTAAAACAAAAAAGAGAAGCTTTGTATACAGAATGCATCCCAATTCTTAAAAAACTAATTGATCTTGATAAAAATAAAGAGGCAATTAGAACTTTAATGAATATCTATGGAACTTTGGGAGATACCGATGGTTTTAGATCAATGAAAGCCTTACTAGAAGATTAATTTCATTGCATACCTATTCTTTTAGTAATTTTATAATCTTTATTAATTTTTCAATATGCTTAAAACCTTTTGGAAGTTTATTGTAATCAATCAGGATTTAATCTACAAGTTTTTTTTAATCATTGTTTGTAGTGTAATAACGGTATACTTCTTTCCTAGTGGAGGAAAGTTCAAATATAACTTTCAAAAAGGGAGACCTTGGCAATACAACGCTCTATATGCTCCATTTGATTTCGCCATCTTAAAATCTGATAAGGAATTAGAAAATGAAAAGCAAGAAATAATTGATCAGCAAACTAATTATTATCGATATAATAAAGAGATTTTTAATCAGGTCAAGTTGTCTTATCAAAATAATTTTTCAAATCATCTCCTTTTACCCACTTCAGACGATTATTATAATGATTTATATAATTATGGGCTCAATTTAATTGATCAAATTTATGAGTTTGGTGTTTTGCCAATAGCTCTTGAAAACAAAGGAAAAAATATTGTTTTTTTAATAAGGGACAACAAAGAAGAGACTATAGATGTTAGTGATTTTTTTAAGATTGAAGAATTAAAAAAATGGCTTAATGACACTATTAAAGATGCTTTATATGTTAAATATTTAGACTCGTTTTATGATCTCCTATTTGATATTGTTCAACCAAACATTTTATTTGAAAAAGATTTTACAGATAACTTGTTGCAGTCTTCTTTAAGTAATATTTCACCGTATCGAGGCATAATTCCTAAAAATTCGATTATAATATCTAAGGGTGAAATTGTAGTAGGTGAAAATTTGCAAGTTTTAATATCTCTTCAAAAAGAGTACGAATCACAACTTTGGAATGAATATAGTTATTATTGGATCATTTTTGGCTATTCGATACTTGTCATTATAACTTTTTTAACCTTACTGTTATTCATATACAATTATCGTTTTGAATTATATTCAAATAATAAAAAAGTTACTTTTATTTTTTTAAATGTTGTATTGATTATTGGTCTTACAACATTGGTAGTTAATTTTGATGCTGATTATACTTATGCGATTCCAATATGTATATTACCTCTAATACTTAAAACTTTTTTTGATCCTAGGTTAGGTCTTTTTACACACGTCATAACAATCTTAACTCTTGGATTTATTATTCCAAACAGTTTTGAATTTGTTTTTTTACAGATAATCGCTGGAATTGTAATAATTCAATCAGTCACTCAGCTTCAAAACAGAGCTAATTTATTTATCACAGTTGGACAAATTGTTCTAGTTTATATAATTGGCTATATAGCTTTTACTTTAATCAGAGAAGGAAGCATAAGTGAAGTAAACGTCAATATTATAGGTCTATTTCTGATAAATGGTCTTTTAACTTTATTTGCCCAGCCTCTTATTTACTTATATGAAAAAACATTCAACTTAGTTTCTGATATTTCTCTGTTAGAGCTTTCTGATACGAATTCAAGATTATTAAAGGAATTATCAAATAAAGCTCCGGGAACTTTTCATCACTCACTTGAAGTGGCAAATTTATCAGAAACTGCTGCTAGTGCTATTGGAGCAAATACTCTTTTAGTCAGAGTTGGGGCGCTTTACCATGATATTGGAAAAATAAACAACCCCACTTATTTTAGTGAAAATCAAACAAGTAGGTATTCTCCCCATAGAAAGCTTTCACCTGTTGAAAGTGCTAAGATAATAGTTGACCATGTAAATGACGGCGTATTAATTGCAAAAAAGAATAAATTGCCAAATAGAATAATTGATTTCATAAATACTCACCATGGAACTAGTCAAGTTTACTATTTCTATAAAAAAGCTTTAGAGCGTAAAGACTTAATGTTTGACGAAAAAGATTTTAGATATCCAGGACCAAAACCTTTCTCAAAAGAAACCGCTATCCTCATGATGGCTGATTCTGTTGAAGCAGCCTTAAAGAGCCTGAGAGAGCCTAACGTTAAACAAATTAGTGATTTTGTAAATTCAATAATTGATAAGCAAGTGGAAGAAAAACAATTTAACGAGTGTCAAATTACATTTGCTGACATTGAAACCGTAAAGAATGTTTTAATTAAAAAATTAATAAATATTTACAATTTGAGAATTGAGTACCCTAAATAATATTTCTCTAGGGTATTATTCTTGTTTAATTTTTAGTTTTGGATTATGAAAAATATTAGTGTTGTTTTATTAATTCTTTCAATCACTTCTTTTAGTGTTTATAATTTTATAGGTAGTAATGTTGATGAAAATGGAATTTTAGTTGAACCATTTTATCTTTTACCAATTGGTTATAAACTATTATTTACTTCAATTTTAATATTTATTTTACATAGAACGAAAGTTTTGTTTAAATAATAAAAACTTTAGATTAAATTAGCACTTCTATTTTTTTCAGGAGGGGTGCCAGAGTGGTAATGGAGCAGATTGCTAATCTGTCAACGTGCAAACGTTGCCTGGGTTCGAATCCCAGTCCCTCCGCAGATTAATTTACCACCTTTTTAAATTCATTTTTTACTAATTAAGAGAATATGTCTTTAATATTTCCTTATCAAGATTATTTTTTACTATATTGATGGCTTAACTATTTCAATTTTATATTATGAAAAAATATATTTTGATCTTCATTGGGTTCTTTATGCTCTCGTCATGTGGTGCTGATCAGGCGACAGTTGATAAGATGACAAAAGAAATGTGTGAAGCACTAGATGGTGTTGATACAAGTGATCTTTCTTCATTAATGGATGCAGCCATTGCTATGATGGATGTTTCTGAAAAAGAAGAAGCATATGGTTCCGTCACACAAGCCCAGATGGAGACTTCAATGAAAGAAAAGTGCCCTGATAGCTGGAAAGTTTTTGAAGAAATTTTAGCGATGGGTGAATAATATTAAACCCCGAAAGGGGTTTTTTCTTTTTAAGAATTAGTATTTCTATAATTGTCCTTCAATAATAAATTGATATGCCTTTATTAATTGTAATAATAGGAATAACCCTTCTTTTCTTACTCATATCTTTTTTTAGATTAAATGCATTCATATCATTTATAATTATTTGTGTTCTTGTTGGAATATTACAAGGCATGATACTGGATGAAATTATTTTATCAATCCAAAAGGGAATAGGAGATACTCTCGGTTTTCTTGTAATGATTTTAGGGTTTGGTGCTATGCTTGGGAAATTAGTTGCTGATAGTGGTGCTGCACAAAGAATAACCACCAAATTAATTTCTAGCTTTGGATTAAAACATGTCCAGTTAGCTTTGGTTTTAGCTGGTTTTATAGTTGGTATTCCAATGTTTTACTCTGTTGGTTTTGTTATACTAGTTCCATTAGTATTTACTGTAGCCACATCAACAGGTCTCCCTTTAATTTATGTTGGTTTACCCATGTTAGCTTCTTTATCTGTAACGCATGGATTTTTACCTCCTCATCCAGCTCCAACAGCAATAACAGCAATGTTTAATGCTGATATAGGGATGACATTATTTTATGGTATCATCATTGCAATACCAACAATTCTTGTAGCAGGTCCAATTTTCTCAAGAGCTGTTAAACATGTAAAAGCGACCCCTTTAAAGGAGTTTTATAATCCAAACATACTAAGTGATGAGGAAATTCCTAAAATGAGTACAAGTATTTTAACTGCTCTATTACCTGTTCTTTTAATAATGATCTCATCATTTGTTGAAAATTTTATTTCTGAAAATTTTATACTTAAGGAAATGCTTATTTTTATTGGTAATCCTGTGATTGCAATGCTAGTTTCTGTCCTAGTAGCAATATATACTTTAGGAATTTCTAGAGGAGTTAAGATTGATGAAATTATGAAGTCAATATCAGATTCTGTATCGAGTATAACAATGGTTCTTTTAATTATAGCAGGTGCAGGAGCTTTAAAACAGATTTTAATTGATAGTGGGGTGAGTGATTATATAGGTTTATTGTTGAAAGAATCTACCATACCCCCGCTTATATTGGCATGGTTAATTGCAACTATAATAAGGGTTTGCGTTGGCTCAGCTACAGTAGCAGGACTAACTGCTGCAGGAATAGTTCTTCCATTAATCGGGAGTGTTGATGTGAGTCCAGAATTAATGGTTTTAGCGATTGGTTCGGGTAGTTTAATGCTTTCTCATGTTAATGATGCTGGATTTTGGATGTTCAAAGAATATTTTAATCTTTCAGTTAAACAAACTCTTTCAACTTGGACTGTTATGGAAGGAATAGTTGGAATAATGGGTTTGATGGGTGTTTTATTATTAGATATCTTTATATAAAACTATAAATATGAAAGAACTACCCACAAAAAGAATAACTGAATTGGGACTTGAATTCCCACCTGCTCCGAAACCAGCAGGCGTTTATAGGCCCATATTAGTAGTAGACAAGTTTTTATATGTTTCAGGACAAGGGCCAATGAAAATGGATGGGACATTAATAAAAGGTCGGGTTGGTAAAGATATTGATCTTGAACAAGGAAAAATGGCTGCTAGACAAGTAGGCCTTACAATGTTATCTACTATAAAAGAACATTTTGGTAGTTTGGATAAAATAAAGAGAGTAGTAAAGGTTTTGGGAATGGTTGACTGTACTCCAGATTTTACCAAACAACCACTAGTTATAAATGGATTTAGTGAGTTAATGGCTGACATTTTTGGTTTAGATAATGGAATCGGCGTTCGTAGTGCAGTAGGAATGACTTTACCCCATGGAATTCCAGTTGAAATAGAAGCTATGTTTGAATTACATTAAATTATGATGAGTTATAAATGGTATGAAATTATCAAAGCAGATGAAACCATTTCTCCTTCACTTTTAGTTTTCCCGAAGAGAATAGAGGAAAACATTAAAATTATGATTGGAATTTCAGGTGGTACTGAAAATTTACGCCCCCATATTAAAACTTATAAGATGAGGGAAATTATTCAACTGCAAATGGATTATGGAATTAATAAGTTTAAATGTGCTACGATAGCTGAAGCTGAACTTTTGGCTCTATGCAAGGTAAATGATATACTTTTAGCAATTCAGCCTGTAGGAGGAAATATTGTGAGGTATTTCGATCTAATTGAAAAATATCCGAGTTGTAAATTTTCTACAATAGTTGACAGTGAAAATATCATTGAAGAAATATCCCTACATGCATCCAAAAGAAAAATTTTAGCTTCTCTTTGGTTAGATATAAATAATGGCATGAATAGAACAGGAATCATTCCAAATGATGAAGCTCTGGACATGTACATGAAAATTGAGAAAAATAAAAATCTAAAAGCAAAAGGGTTTCACGTATATGATGGTCATATCCGTCAAGCTAATTTTAATTTAAGAAAAAATGAGTGTGATCTAGCTTTTAATAAAGTTGAAAAACTAATTAAAAAACTTAAAAAATTAGATGTAATAATAAAAAAAGTTGTAGCTGGGGGAACACCAACTTTTCCAATTCATGCCAAAAGGACAAACGTTGAAGTAAGTCCAGGAACCCCACTATTATGGGATGAAAGATATGGTAGTTTATTCAAGGATCTAAAATTTTTACCTGCTGCAGTTCTTCTTGGCAGGGTTGTTAGTAAACCAAAAAGAAATTTGATATGTTTTAATCTTGGTCATAAAGCAGTAGCTGCAGAGATGGATTTCCCTAGACTAAAGATTCTTAATTACAATAAAACCAAACAAATAGGACAAAGTGAAGAGCATTTAGTTGTTGAAACTTCTGAAAGTAGTAAACATAATGTAGGTGATATTTGTTATGCGATTCCTAATCATATTTGTCCTACCGTACCTAAATACAACGAGGCGTTTACAGTTGACAAAAATGAGATTACAGGCAGTTGGGAAGTTATTGCTAGAGATTACAAAATTAATATTTGATCTACTTTTAAACTTTAATTGAAAATAAACTAAATGTTTATAGTTGACGCACATCTTGATTTAGCAATGAATGCTATTGAATGGAATAGAGATTTAACTTTAAGTGTTGAAGACATTCGAAAGAGTGAATCAGGTATGAAAGATAAGCCTGATAGGGGTAAAAACACTGTTTCACTTGATGCTATGAGGAAAGGAAATATTGGTTTATGCGTTGCTACACAGATAGCTGGGTGTGTTAAAGGGAGTATTTTAAAAGGATGGGATACAAGTCAAGAAGCATGGGCGCAAACTCAAAGGCAACTAGCTTGGTATAAATCCATGGAAGAAATAGGTGAAATGAGACAAATTACCGGACTAGATCAACTAGATAATCACTTAGATTTATGGATTAATAAAAAAGACAACAAATCAATTGGTTATATATTAAGCTTGGAAGGTGCAGATTCAATTGTGGATATGAAACATCTAGAGATTTCATATGAGAAAGGGCTAAGAGCTATTGGTCCTGCTCATTATGGTAAAGGAATTTATGCTCATGGTACAAACTCAAATGGAGGGATAGGTTCTAAAGGAAGAGAATTACTGAAAAAAATTGAAGAACTAGGTCTTATTTTAGATGTTACACATTTGTGTGATCAAAGTTTCTGGGAAACAATGAATAAATATCGAGGATCACTTTGGGCAAGTCATAATAATTGCAGAAAATTTGTTAATCATGAGCGACAATTTTCTGACGATCAAATTCATGAGCTAATAAACAGAGAATCTATTATTGGAGTAGCATTAGATGCTTGGATGATTGTTCCAAATTGGACAAGAGGGGTCTCAACTCCAAAAAACACTGGGGCAAATCTTGACAAAGCAATAGATAATATTGATCATATTTGCCAACTTTCAGGTAATACTTTACATGTGGGTATCGGCTCAGATTTAGATGGAGCTTTTGGAAAGGAACAGTCCCCAAGTGATTTGGAAACAATTTCTGATCTTCAGAAGATACCTTTAATTTTAAAAAACAAAGGATATTCTCAAGTAGATATTGAAAACATTATGAGTGGAAACTTCATAAGATTTTTAAGGAAAGTATTAAGGTGATTGCATATATTTTTTATGCAAACAATATTGAAAAATTCTGAATTGAATAAGATTAAATCTAGGTTAGAGATATTACCACTTTTTCAATCCAAGTAGTTTCTCTCCTAATGGAGATAATTTTGCAGTTTTATACTTTTTTTGTTCCCAGTTTCTTGGATCGCCCGGAAAAGCATATCCTTCAGGGGCTATTCTGTCTTTCCATGATGAAATTCTCCATTGTTTTAAAGGCTCATTTTCTTCCTCTGCAGGCATCATTGAAATATATTGAGCAATTCTAACCTTGTCATTAGACAAATTAGGCCTAATTCCATGGGGTTGAGCACTATGAAATATTAAGAGATCACCTGCTTTTAGAGGAACTTTAACAATTTTATCTTCAAGTCCACTAATGTCAGGTTTAAAATAATCTCTGTCTTTAGGCTGAGTTAATTTCCATTTGTCAAAATTTCTAAAAAGCCATGGAATACATTGAAAACCACCCATATTTTCATCTATTTGGTCAGCTAGTGCTATAACACCTTGAACATTTTGAGGTTTAGTACCTGGATCATAATCCCAATGAATAAATCCTTTATATTCAAAATCAGGTTTGATAGGAAAATTTAAATTTGCACGATCAATAGTTACCCATAATTTATCTGTACCCCATATATCTACAAATGAATCATAAACTCTTGTTTCTTGTCTATTATTCCATAGATGAGAGTTATTATAGACTTCTACCATTCCGGTGCCAGCTAATTCTTTCATCTGCATTTCAGCTCTGGGTTGAGTATACCATGTAGTTTTATCATTAGGATCTTTTTCTTCAAATTCCCAAAGAAATGAGGCTGTTTTAGCTGCTTGCTCTTTGGATATGGCATTTTTGATAACAGCATAACCATTTGTCTTCCAAAAATTCCATTGATCTAAACTAAGGACTCTAAGAGTATCTTGATCAGCATGTGATCTAAGTTTTACTTCACTACTTTTAGCAACTGAAGGATTACCAGGAATGTCCTTATGATTACTATATCTTTCCATGCATGTTAAAGATACCTATTTTTTTACCATTCATAGTTGATCTCTTGAGATTCATTCCCATCGATAAACTTTATGCCATGCATTCCAAAAAAATCTCTTTGTGCCTGAATTAAATTAGATGGTAATAATTCACAAGTAAATGATAAAAAGAAATTAAGTGCTGAAGAGTGTGTGTTCATACCGCAATTAATATTCAATGCACCACTAACCAGTTGTGATAAACTAGGATGAAGAAACTTAAGTTCTTTTACTATTTTTTGATGAAGAAGAGGATGTTCTGATGACCCTTTTTTTAATAAATTGACCCAATCTATCATTAACTTAGATCTGATGATACAACCATTTGTCCAAACTCTCGCTATTTCAGATAAATTTAAATCCCAACCATATTTAATTGAAGCCTCTTGCAATAGATTAAATGCTAATCCGTGATTGATTATTCTTGCAGCTTGATAAGCGCTTTTTATAGTTTTTTTGTCAATTAAACCCTTACCCTTCAAAATTTTATAGGAATTGTTGGCTTTCTTACGTTGTTTAGACATAGAAGAAATATATCTAAACATTAGCGCAGAAGAGATTGTATCAAGAGGTCTCCCTGCTTCTAATGAACCTATTATACTCCATGCGCCAGTGCCCTTATTGTTAGCTTTGTCATCAATCAAATCAATTATTGGGACACCATCTTTTTCAGTATCTAAAATAATCGCTGTAATTTCTAGAAGATAACTTGAAATATCATTTTTATTCCACTCTTTAAATAGATTTGATATTTGATCTATACGCATATCTAAATGTACTCTCATTAAATGGTATAATTCTGCAATTAATTGCATTTCAGCGTATTCTATACCGTTATGAATTGTTTTAACATAATGTCCAGATCCATCAGGCCCCAGGTAACTGCAACAAGGATTTCCTTTATAATCCGAAGCAGAAATTTTTTCCAATAGAGGAGAGATTTGGGCATATATATCAGGGGCACCACTTGCCATAAATGATGAACCATTCCGTACACCCTTGATCCCACCAGAAACACCGATTCCTAAAAAGTGAATTTTTCTTTGGTTTAGGAATTGAGCTCTTCTTTGACTGTCGATGAAATATGAATTGCCCAGATCAATAACAATATCCCCAGGATCTAAGAGCATCATAAGCTTACTTAGAACTTCATCTGTGGGATCACCTGAACTTATCATCAAAAATATTTTCCTAGGTAGTTCCAATGATTTAATAAATTCTGGTAGTTTATTAAATGGAAGTAATTTGAATTTTTTATTCATTTTTGCAAAATCATCAGCTACATTCTTCTCTTTATCTTTCAATTCTCTGTTGTAAATAGATGTCAAATAACCTTTAGAAGAAATGTTAAGTGAAAGATTCTTTCCCATAGCTCCCATTCCTATGATTCCTACGTGACTTTTATTTATTAGATGACTTAATATTGATTGGACAACCTCTTTTGGTTGCATGTTTGAATTAACCCTAATCCCATAGGAAGCAATTTCCAAATCTTTTAGTTGAGAATTTAAAAGACTAGGGGAGATAAAATGATTTTTCCTTGACTCTAATCTCCTTTTTAGGATTAACATAGGAGCTTGTAATAGAATAAACTGAATAGGAATTTTCATATCTCCCATAAGTATCGAGCGATATGATTCCTTAAGAGCAGAACAGGCTATAACAGCACCGCCCTTTTTTTCCCATGTTTTAATTTCTTTTCTTAAGCTTTGAAGCCATGGTCTTCTATCAGAATCTTTTAAGGGAATTCCCTCTTTTAGTTTTTTTAGGTTAGATGATGAGTGAAAATCATCTGCATCATAAAAAGAAATTTTCAGTTTATTAGCAAGTAAGTTACTAATAGTAGTCTTCCCACTTGCCGTGACACCATAGACAACGTAAATCATATTGTTTAAACTAACTCGAAATGATCAAAATAAGCTTACAGTAAACTAATTTATTTAAGATAATTGTTTAAAAAGCTTAAAATTTTTTCATTTCCTTCAATTTGTTGCTCTTTTTTTACAAAACCATGCCCCGCATCCTCAAAAAGCAGATATTCAACATGAACTCCTGCTTTTCTAGCTTCATCAACAATTTCATCAGATTCAACCTGTAAAACCCTGGGATCATTAGCTCCTTGTAACACCATAATTGGATTTTTAATATTTTTCGCATGGAATAATGGTGAAATATTGTAAAGTCTAATAGAGTCATTAGAATAAGGATCTCCCATTTCATTATATAGTGATTTTCTAGCTGCTTCCCAATAAGGGGGGATTGATCTTAGTGTTCTAATCCAATTTGTTACTCCATAAATATTTACCCCAACTTTAAACTCTCCAGGTTCAAAAGTCATTGCAGCCATTGTCATAAAGCCGCCATAGCTGCCGCCTATTATACCTATCTCCTCTGGATCAATGTAATCTTGTTCTTCAAGCCATTTTTTACCCCATATACAATCTTTAAGATCTTTGTCACCATGATTTTTATCGTCTAGAGCATAGAATGTTTTACCATATCCACTACTTCCTCTATTGTTAACAGCAAGAATGGCATATCCGTGATTAACCAGGTATTGAATTAGAGCACGATAACCAATCCTTGACTGACCACCTGGACCGCCATGAACCCAAACAAGTGCAGGAGCTCTATTCTCTTTACTAGCCATTATTGGTTTATATAAAATAGCTGGGATTTCAAGCCCATCAAATGATTTGTATCTAACTACTTCACCATCTACAAGATCTGAAGCATTAATGTTAGGATTTAAGTTTGAAGTGATTTTATTTAATTGATTAGTTTCTAAATCATATGTATAAATATCACCTGGAGAGTTTGAGCTCCCAGCGCTAATTCTTATCATTGTTTCATTATCAGAAAAAGAAATTGCATTAATGTCCATTTTTTCAGTGCCTTTGAAATTAATAATTGCACTGTCCTTGTTGTTTCTGACAATTATTTTATTTTGTGCATCTTCATTTACCGCTATAACCCTATAGGTATCATTTTTTGACAAGTAACTAGATCTTACATCCCAATTAGTTTTATAAACTAAACTTCTTTTACCAGTATCAAGATTATAGGACATTAGATAATCAAATTCACTCTCATGATTTGTTGTATAAAAGTAATTCTCATCATCTTTATCAAACCCTTGCCCCAAAAAGTTAGCCTTTTGATTTGAAATTTCTTCTTGATTCCTAGTCTTGAATTCATAAATAAATAATTTCTCTTCATTCCTTGAGACATTAAGGTTTAATATTAGATATTTATCGTTGTGTGATATATTATTATAACTATAGGCATTGTCATTTTTATAAATCATTTCAGATTTCAAGGTTTCAATGTTAAGTGTATATAAATCAAAATATTTTGGATTTCTGGAGTTAGATGTAAAATACATTTGCTTTTCATCTTGAGTCCACCCAAACAATGAAGCCTTTGTATTTTCTCCAGGAGTAAGATCTATGCTTTCACCCTTTCTAATTAGGTATAGATGAGAATTTTCATTGCCCCCTTTGTCAGCACTATAGATGATTTCATCTGTGAGTGGTGAATAACCTAACGTGAAATAAGACTCTTCCTCAGAATTTGTTACTTGAGTCTCCTCATTAGTACTTAAATCAAACTCATAGACATTGAAGATTCCTGATTTATCTGAGCTATAGACTAATTTACTTGCGTCTTTGGAAAAATATCCTCCAGAGCTTCTGTTATTAGACATAAGAGTTTCAATTGAATACTTTTGAATTTCTTTAATGTCCTGTTTGCAGGAAGTAATAATTAATAAAGCTGTAATAAGTTTAAAGAAGTTTTTCATACTTAAATCTTTTTTTTACAAATTATGAAATCTTTTTAATTATATAATCATATATCTCTAGTATCCATTAAATCAGTAAATTAGATGTCCAATTTTTAATTTTGAAAAAAAAACATTATATTATAAAGGCCGCCACAGGGCTTTTCTGGCAGCTTAACTATTATAAATATTAACATCATGAAAAAATTTATCTTCTTCTTTTTTGCTTTATTCAGTTTGTTTTCCTTTTCACAACAAACAGACTTTAACTATCAAGCCATAATTAAAGGCTCAAATGGCATGGCTGTATCTGGTCAGAGCGTAGTCATGCAGTTCAGTATTATCTATGATGCTGCAAATGGCAGTTTGGTTTATCAAGAGACTCACACGGTAAGCACAAGTGTTGATGGCCTTGTAAATCTTGTAATTGGTGGCGGAGCTCCGACAGGTCAAACAGGAGATACCTGGGGCGCAATAGATTGGGGGAAGCCCTTGTTTTTAAAAGAAGAAGTGAATCTTGGATCTGGTTTTGTTTCACTTGGTGTGGGACGTATTTATGCTGTCCCTGTAGCAAATTATGCTGTTAAAGCAGGTGCCATAAAAGGTATAATGTCAGGTGCAGTTTCGACTACTACCGTTACTGCTACACATATAGATGCAACTAATATCTATGCTAGTAATGGTATATTTTCTGGTTCAGCATCTGCTACCCAAATAAATGGATCGAATGCTTCTTTTTCAGGAGTAGTAACTGCTTCTGCTTTTAAAGGAGATGGATCAGGACTTACTAATTTGCCAAGTACAGGTACTCCATCAACTTCTATTGGTCTTGTAGAAGGAGATTCATTTTATTTAGGACAAAATCCTTCCAGTACAACAAATAATGCACAGTCTAATTTATCTATAGGAGTTACAGCACTTGATGCCATAACAACTGGGGATAGAAACATAGCTATTGGTCATAACGCCCTTACTAGTAACAACACAGGTCAAAACAATGTTGCCATAGGATATAGAAGTCAAGAAGCTAATCAAGACGGAGAACAAAATGTTTCCGTTGGAATCTGGACTTTACTAAACAATACTGGAGACTGGAATACAGCTATTGGAATGCAAGCTTTATATGCAAATGTCACAGGAAATGGAAATACTGCTGTCGGTTCTGCAGCTTTAAGAAATAATACTGCTTCTCAAAATACAGCTGTAGGGTTACAGTCTATGATGTATAATACCTCAGGAGCTGCAAATTCAGCTCTTGGATATATGAGCCTTGAAGACAATACCACAGGAGCAAGAAATACCTCTGTTGGAGCATATAATTTAGATAAAAATACTACAGGATCAGACAATGTAGCGATTGGATATCAGTCCATGCATACTGCCGAAACAAGTAATCAAAATACAGCTATAGGATCACTTTCCATGAAATCACATACCACTGGTACTTTAAATGCCGCTATAGGATATAAAAGTCTTGAAGATAATACCACAGGGAACTACAACATAGCCATTGGAGCACAAAGTTTAGCAAACAATACTACAGGAAATGGCAATAGTGCTATTGGAAGGGCTGCCTTATTTATTAACACAACAGGGGATGACAATACAGGTAGTGGATATGGTGCACTCTATTCAAATACCACAGGAGAAGAAAATACTGCTGATGGAAGTCAAAGTTTATATTATAGCACAACAGGGTTAAGAAACACAGGTGTTGGTTATAGAAGTTTGTATACAAACACAACAGGTACAAACAATACAGCTGTAGGGCATACTGCTGATGTAGCAGCTAACAATTTAGTTAATGCAACTGCAGTTGGATATGGAGCAGTGGTAGGCGCAAGTAATTCAATTCAGCTGGGTAATTCTAATGTTAATTTAGTTAAAACTTCAGGTGTAGTTTCTACAACCGGTATTATAACTAGTGGAAGAGTAACTGCTACTGCATTTTCTGGCGATGGATCAGGACTAACAAATCTTTCGCCATCAACTCCTCTAACACCCTATGGAACTCCATATTTTGATTCTTCTTTTACTCCTTTTGCTACAGCAGTTGCGAGTTCTGTAGTAACTGTAGGTAACATGCAGTTTAGGTATAGTCAAAATTCCGTTAATGGTTATTTAGAAGGTAAAACTATTTCAGGTTCCCTAGATGCTCAAAGATATACCAGGATAATTACTCCAAATAATACCTCTGGTGCTACAGCAGGTATATCCATGCATACAAATTCAAGAGGATTCAACAATAGCAGCTGGGATAATGTTTTGTTTTTTTGGACTGGATCAGATTACAGTGGAGTAGGATCTTTAAGTCATTATAAAACGGAAGAACATGAACTTATTATTAGAAGTAATAGTTCAGGTGGATCTATACGTGAATCATATAAGATTTTTATTACAATTGAAGGCGGTAGTCGAGTTTTTATAAGAGCCCAATATTTTAATTGATAAATGAAAAGTCTATAA
>JAYYYF010000018.1:0-9710 GCA_036340635.1 Bacteroidota bacterium
TTGTTTTTATTTTCGTCAAAACTTTCCATAGGTCCACCTCCACCTGCCCCTCGAACATACATTACAAGACCCTTATTCCAATTTTCTGGAATTATGATTTTATATGGTGCATTATCAATTTTTCCTATTTCGATTTTTTGCGCATAAGATAATGACTGGAAAAAAAATAAAACTAGAATAAGTGTTCTCATTTTATCGATTAATAATACCCAATATACAAATTAGTGTTTGAAATTATTTGAAAAGGATATGCTGATGATATAAAAACCCTCCGCTTGGGAGGGTATTAAATAGTTTTAATTTTAAAAATTACCACTTGCCTAACATGACCCTGGTATGAGTTCTTACTAGTTCTACATTTCCTTTAATACTTGACATATATTTGTCCCAAGCTATTGAAGCTGGTTTATTATCTTGTCTATACTTTCCAGCATTAAATGCCTCCATGAAGCTATCAACACCTATGAGAACATAATGTGTTTCACCATATGGGCTCCTGCCTAAGTTAAATGCTCCTAAAGTAACTCTTCTATTTTTGGGATTATATTTACTATTGTAATTCTTAAATCCATTAGCAAATTGTGTTGCATTTTTAACTTTTAGCCAAATTACGTTTTGAACAGGATGGGTCCCAGGTGTTCCAAAAGAAATTAAACTTCGTCCTGCAGCAGATGAATAACCTTCGACATGTTGCCCCATTTTTGTTAAATAAAGCTGAAAGTTTACATTTTGACCTGATGAATATTGTTTGCCCATTGCTTCAAGAGACCCTGCAAAAACAAGTGAGTGAGATGCATTATTTGAACTGTCACTAAAATGGTTATCAAATAAATAAACCGATACACCCTCTGACTTGCTATCTTCCCCACTGAAATAATCATCGGTCAGTTTAGCAACTATGTCAACATCTTCTGAAGACACATTAAAACTATAGCTAGTCCAATAATATTCTTGAGATAAAACAGTCTGAAACGAAAATAATATTAGAAATAATAATGTGATATTTTTCATTTTAATTAGTTTATGATTAATAATACCACTAAAGTAAAAAGATTGGATTACATACCAAATATCACATCCTTGATTCAGTAGAAAAACCGATTTCTAAAACTCATACCCCTATTATTTTACTATATATTAACCATCAAAATTGAGCAAAATAAGCTTATTTTAATAGATTTGTCACTAATTAATTATCTTTTAAAAGCTGTTTGATTTTCACAAATTACTAAAAATCAATTAGTTGTAATTTGGGGATGTAGCTCAGCTGGCTAGAGCGCTTGACTGGCAGTCAAGAGGTCGTGGGTTCGAGTCCCAATAATTACGTTGGTTTACAATAAGACTTAATTGTCTACTGTAAATTAACTGTCAGATGAACTATCCAAAAGTTTGCCTTGATAACAAAGGAAACTACTTTATTACTTTCTATCTAAACCATAAAAGATTTAGAATCTATAGTGGAGATAAAATTGGTATTGATTTAAAACCAAATAGTTTTCCCTTTTATCAAAGAAAAGCAAAAGCAAAAATCCTTGCGGCAGAAATCTATAAATACATCTATAATGGCAATAAACTTATAGAGCCTACTTTTATAGTAAAACAAAATAATGCTAGGTGGTTTATTCAAAATGCCTTAGAGATTAAACTAAAATCAGAGCTATCGGATTCCTATAAGTCAACTTTAAAACTTGTTACCAAAAAACTAATAGAAATTGTTAAGCAAGAAGAAGAGTTAACAAGTAATCACTTGCAGACTGTTTTAAAAAACTATTATGGCACTTCCTATAACACCATTAGAAAACATCTAATAGTAATAATTAACCAAGCAATTAAATTAAAAATGCCAAAAGAAAATTTACAGTACCCTAAATCGATAAAACAAGAAGAAAAACTACATAAACCAATTAAAAATTTGCCTGAGTTAATACAATCTGTAAAGCAATTTAATTTTAATCTATATCTGTGCTGTCTTTTTACTTACTGCTGTTTACTAAGACCTCATAGAGAAGTTAGATTACTCAAATGGGGAGATTTTACAAGTGATTTTAAATTTGTATCCGTTGATGGTTCAAGAATAAAATCAAAGAAAAATAGAATAGTTCCTGTGCCAAAAATTATAGTAGAAAATATTAATCCTTCAAACCCCAATTACAATATATTTTCTAATTCTTCTTTGCCATACAATAAAGATTATTTTAAAAAACTTTGGAGCCGATTTAAAAAAAATCATTCTATAGAAAATAACATTACATTATATTCCTTTAGGCATTCTGCTGCCATAGCTTTATTTACTAAAACAGAAAGTGTTACTAAACTTCAAAAGGCAATGGGGCACTCATCGGTAAATGTTAGTTTAACTTATTTAAGGGGGTTAGAAGTACCTCAGTTGAGTGAGGAAGATATGCCAACTATTAGCAAGTAAAAAATCTTAATTAAATGGAATTTCTAGGTGGCGGAAAAAAGGCTCATTTAAGTGTTTTATATATATATAGTGTACATTAAAATGAACCTAAAACCCGCCACCTTTATTAGGTCCTTTTATTTTGACTATTCACTAAATTTTGTAAAACTGTCTTTAAGTATTAATTTGTTTTAATTTTTATGATTACAGGAGAACTAAAATCACAAGTAGATAAAATATGGGAAGCCTTTTGGACTGGAGGAATCTCAAATCCATTATCCGTTATAGAACAGTTTACATATTTACTTTTTATAAGAAGACTTGACGAGCGCCAGCTACTTGAAGAGAATAAAGCTAATACCACAGGTAAACCTGTTCAGAAAATCATTTTCACTCTAGCACAAAAAGAACTTAGATGGAGCTCATTTAAGAACAAGGATCCTAAGTCAATGTTTGAGTTATTTACCAAACCAGTTGTTGATGGAATGACTGTCTTTGATCATATGAAACAGGTAGGGGATTCTGCAGGAGTATTTGCTGAGTTTATGAGTAAGGCAACATTTATTATCGCCACCCCTAGACTTTTAGACCAGGTCGTGCAGCTTATCGATAAGATCAATATGAATGATAGGGATACCAAAGGAGATCTCTATGAGTATATGTTATCTAAGATTGCCTCTGCTGGAACCAATGGACAGTTTAGAACACCTCGGCACATTATTAAGATGATGGTGGATATGACCAAGCCAAAAAGAGACGATGTTATTTGTGACCCCTCCTCTGGTACTGCTGGTTTTCTAGTAGCAGCTGGAGAATATTTAAGAGACAATCACAATGATTTATTCTTAGATAAAGAGTTCAGAGAGCATTTCAACAACGAGATGTTTAATGGAGTTGAGATAGACGATACAATGATTCGTATTGGAGCTATGAACCTTCAGCTTCATGGGATTGAAAGTCCTAACCTGATTAAAAATGATGCACTAAGTGAAAGTGTTGGTGAGATAAGAAGTAAGTACTCATTGATCCTTGCGAATCCACCATTTAAGGGAAGTTTAGACTATGATGCTGTAGAAAACTCTATCCTTAAAACAGTGAAGTCTAAGAAGACGGAATTGCTCTTTCTAGGGCTTATGATCAGAATGTTGAAAACAGGCGGAAGAGCGGCTGTAATTGTCCCTGATGGGGTCTTATTTGGAAGCTCTAAGGCGCATAAACAGATCCGTCAGGAGCTAATTGAAAAACACAAGCTTGATGCTGTAATTTCAATGCCCTCAGGAGTCTTTAAACCCTACGCAGGAGTAAGTACAGCAGTACTCTTTTTCACTAAGACAGGAACAGGAGGAACTGATAATGTCTGGTTCTATGACATGGAGGCTGATGGATATAGCCTAGATGATAAGCGTAATGAGATTCAGGAGAATGACATCCCTGAACTATTAAACAGGTATCAAAATATTAAAGCTGAGGTAGATAGAGCAAGAACAGAAAAGAGTTTTTTAGTTCCATTTAACGAGATAAAAGAAAACGATTGGGATCTATCTATTAATCGTTATAAAGAGATTATCTATGAAGAAATTGAATATGCTGCTCCATCAGAAATAATAAAAGACATTGAGACCTTGGATCAAGAAAGGAATCAGGCTTTAGCTGCTTTAAAGGGGATGTTAGGATGATTGGATGGAGCAAAATGGGTTTGGGAGATACTGCAACATTTCATAATGGATATGCATTTAAGACAGCTGAATGGAGTACCTCTGGTAAAGAAATAATTAGAATACAAAATCTTACTAAGGGGTCGGCTCAAATAAACTATTTTGAAGGGGAAATTGCAGACAAATATAAAGTTAGAAAGGGCGATATTTTGATTTCTTGGTCTGGATCTCTGGGTGTTTATGAATGGCATGGTGAAGATGCTTGGCTAAATCAGCATTTATTCAAAGTTGATTTTAATAAGGCTAACCTTGACAAGTCCTTTTTTACTTACCTAATTAGTCATTCATTAAAAAAATTAGAGGCTCAAGTTCATGGTGCAACCATGAAACACATAACTAAAAAAAATTTCGATTCATTCCCTGTAAATCTCCCCCCTATAGACCAACAAAAAAAGATAGCGGCTATTTTAGATGCAGCAGATGCATACAGGCAAAAAACAAAAGCCTTAATCGAAAAGTATGATAAGCTTACCCAGAGTTTGTTTCTAGATATGTTTGGGGATCCTGTGACTAATCCTAAGGGTTGGGAGGTTAAGACTTTATCTGATTTTATTAAAAGTCTTAATACTGGCGTAAGTGTAAATTCTACTGATAAAAAATATACAAAAGGGAATATTGGAATTTTAAAAACAAGCTGTGTTTACACAGGAACATTCAGGGATCAAGAAGCTAAAGTAATCAGAGAGGATGAATATGGGAGAATGAAATTAAATCCAACTGCTGACTCAATTATTATAAGCAGAATGAATACTACCGAATTAGTTGGTAAATCTGCATACATTTCAAGGGATTATAATGAGCTTTATCTTCCTGATAGACTTTGGCTCACTGAGAAAGGTGAATTGTCTCATAACACAAGATGGTTATCTCATAGTTTATCATTTAAAAGCTTTAGGAATGAAATAAGCAAAATTTCCTCTGGGACAAGTGGTAGTATGAAAAATATTTCAAAGAAAAATTACTTGAATTTAAGTATGATTTATCCTGCACTAGAACTTCAAAACCAATTTGCAGAAAGAGTTAAAGCAATTGAAGCACAGAAAGCACAAGCCGAAGCTAGTTTAGCCCAAGCAGAAGATTTATTTAACAGCCTTTTACAAAGGGCATTTAAAGGAGAATTAACAAGCTAATATGTCCAACTTCCAGTTTCTACATAAAGAATGGTCAGACATCTTTGAAATAGCAAAGGAGGCTGAGGATATGGTTAACAATCGACCTCTCGCTTCAAGGATGTTTTGTAGGCAAGCCCTTGAAAAAGGAATCTATTGGATGTATGATAACGATAGTAGGTTAGAAATCCCTGATATCAATACACTTGGATCATTAATAACTGCTAAATGCATCAAGCCACTTCTAGATAAAGCCAAAAGAAGAGGTCTTTTAATGTTAAGGGATATTGGTAATGCTGGTGTTCATGGTAGAGATTTGAAGTCAGACGAAGCCGATATGGTTCAAAGATTTGGACCCCTGGAAGATATAAATGTTAACTCGAATAAGGATCTTGCTCAAGTGAGCATTAGACTGCTCTTTGAATTTTGCTCTTTTTTATTTGTTAGTTATTCAGAAGATAAGGTTCAGACACCTATATTTAAACCTGAACTGATTCCTAATAAGGATAAAACTAAGGAAACTTCCAATGAATTAGAACAGCTCCAAAAAGAGTTTGAAAAACAGTTAAAAAAAGATGAAGCTACAAGAAAACAGCTTGAAGAGCAGAAAGAAGAATTACAAAAAAGAAATAAACTCCTAGCCGAAAGAGCAAAGTCAAGAGAAAATCAAACAAAACACATACCTCAACTAATCCCTGAATCGGTTACTAGGAAACTTTACATAGATGTGCTTTTAAAAGAGGCTGGATGGAATAAGCTAACTGAAGGAAAGGAAATTGAGTATGAGGTTACAGGAATGCCAACAAATACAAATCCTTCAGGAATTGGATATGTAGATTATGTTCTATGGGGTGATGATGGAAACCCTCTAGCTGTAGTTGAAGCAAAAAAAACAATGACAAACCCAAAAAAGGGTAAACAACAAGCTTTATTATATGCTAATTGTCTAGAGCAAATGTCTGGTCAAAGGCCCATAATTTTTTATACTAATGGTTTTGAAACCTTTATTTGGGATGATAAGTTTTACCACGAAAGAGAAATTTCCGGATTTTATACTAAAGATGAATTACAGCTTTTAATTAATAGAAGAGAATCCAGAAAGGACCTAAGAAATTTTAAGGTAGATTTAAATATTGCCGGAAGGGCTTACCAAATTGAGGCAATAAAAAGAGTTGCTGAAAATTTAGGGGAAACACACAGTGGCAATTACGTGGGTACAAAAAGAAAAAGTTTACTTGTCATGGCAACAGGAAGTGGCAAAACTAGAACAGCTTCCGCAATTGTGGATATGCTAACAAAGTGTAATTGGGTAAAAAGAGTGTTATTCTTAGCTGATAGAAATGCACTTGTTACTCAGGCTAAAAATGCATTCAAAGAACATTTAGAGCACCTTTCTTCAATTGATTTAACAAAAGAAAGGGAAGATAACACGACAAGACTTGTATTTTCAACTTACCCCACAATAATAAATAAGATAGACAATATTAGAAATGATAAAGGAAGATTTTATGGTGTAGGGCATTTTGATTTAATTATAATTGATGAGGCTCACAGATCAGTATACAACAAGTACAAGTCTATATTTGAATATTTTGACTCCCTCCTTATTGGTCTTACTGCTACTCCTAAAAAAGATATTGATAGAAACACATACAGCCTTTTCGGCATAGAGGATGACGATCCAACTTTTGCCTACGAGCTTGAAAAAGCAGTTAAAGAGAAATTTTTGGTTCCCCCAAAGGCGTTGAGTGTCCCTTTAAAATTCCAAAGAGAAGGAATAAAATATTCAGAGTTGTCAGAATTGGAAAAAGAAGAGTATGAGGAAAAGTTTGGAGACCCTACGTCCAATGAAGCTCCTGATTTCATTGGAAGTGACGCATTAAATAAATGGCTTTTCAATAAAGATACTGTAGATAAAGTTCTAGATCATCTGATGAACGAAGGTATTAAAGTTAGTGGCGGAGACAAGCTTGGAAAAACCATAATATTCGCAAAAAACCATAACCATGCAGAATTTATTGAAAACAGATTTAATATAAATTATCCGGAGTACTCGGGTCATTTTTTAAGGGTGATTGATAATTATGAGTCAAAAGCTCAAGATCTTCTTGAAAAGTTTACTGATAATTATCAGGAACAAAACCCGCAAATAGCTGTTTCTGTTGACATGATGGATACTGGTATTGATGCTCCAAGAGTTGTCAATTTAGTCTTTTTTAAAATTGTTCGAAGCTCATCTAAATTTTGGCAAATGATTGGAAGAGGAACAAGACTTTGTCCAAACTTATTTGCCCCAAATGAAGATAAAAAGGAGTTTTTAATTTTTGATTATTGTGAGAATTTTGAATTTTTTGAGCATCACCCAGAAGGAGCCAAAAGAAAAAATATTAAACCACTTCAGCAACAAATTTTTGAAGCTAAACTTAAAATCTCTCACATTATAGGTAATCTTGAAGAAAAAACAGATGCCGATCAAAAGTTAAAAGAAACTTACATAAATCAGCTTCATCAAATTATTTATGATCTTGATGATCAAAGATTTCAGGTCAGAAAAGAATTACGACATGTAAATGAGTATAGGGATTTAAATAGGTGGCAAAATGTATCCAAAAATGATATTATAGAAATAAATACTCATCTCTCCCATCTTGAACCTCCAAATGAAGACGACGAGCTCGCAAAAAGATTTGATCTCCTAATCCTTACTTTTCAAATAATTTTACTGAATAAATCTGATTTGGGAACAAAATTTAAAGAGAAAATATTTTTAACTGCAAAAGCTCTACAAAAAAAAGATACTATTCCTCAAGTCTCTGCTAAACTTCCATTTATCAAAGAATTACAAACCAATGCTTACTGGGAAAATATTGATTCACCAAAGCTTGATATTCTTAGGCTTAAGTTAAGAGACTTAATCAAGTATTTAGATACAATGAACCAGGAGGATGTTTATACCAATTTTGAAGACCTAATAAGCTATCAAAATATAAAAGAAAACACGCTTTTTTCAGCAGATGATTTTGTACCATACAAACAAAGAGTAGAATCTTATATTAAACAAAACGAAGATCATTTGACAATTTATAAGCTCAAAAATAACATCCCAATAACTAAGGATGAAATAAATGCAATTGAAGAAATGCTGTTTTCCGAGAATATAGCTGGAACAAAAGAAAAGTTTCAAGAAGAGTTTGGAAATAAACCATTAGGACAATTTATTAGAAGTATTGTTGGTATGGAAAAACGTTCACTTGAACAAGTATTCGCTAACTTTTTACAAACAGGAAATTTGACGGCAGATCAAATAACTTTTGTAAATACTGTTATAAATTACCTCACAAAAAACGGAAGTATTGATAAGTCTATGTTATATGAGTCTCCATTTACAGATCAAAATGATCAGGGTATTGATGGAGTCTTTGAGATTCAAAAAAAAGAAAAGGTCGTAAGTATTATTGATCAAATAAACTTTAATGCAATCGCTTAGTCGTGTGCTTTCATTTTAAACAATCCAAGACCGAAAAAGATTTCAAGGCTAAAGGCTTAAAAGGACATCCCGTCAATGGAGTTTACAATGGATTCAGTCATCCAATTGTAAATTTAGTTACAGAGGAAAACCCGAAAGACTTACAGCATTTTATGTGGGGGTTAATTCCCTCATGGGCAAAAGATGACGATATTAAAAAATACACCCTCAATGCCAGGTATGAAACTATAAAAACAAAACCCTCTTTTAAAAATGCAAAAAGATGCTTGATTTTTGCAGATGGATTCTATGAATGGAAATGGCTTGATAAGCAAGGGAAAAAGAAACAAAAGTATTTAATTGAACTTCCGAATTCAGAATTGTTTTCTTTTGCTGGATTATGTGATCAGTGGGTAGATAAACAGACAGGAGAGATAATAAATAGCTGTAGTATTGTAACTACTGAGGCAAAAGGTATAATGAGGGAAATTCACAATTCAAAGATGAGAATGCCACTGATTATTGAAAACAATCAGATGGATGATTGGTTAAAAAATAGGGAGACAAATCTGTTCTATAATTTTAAAACCTTTAAGATTTAAGACAACATCTGTTATAAATTTTTCTTTAACTAGGAATCTTCTCGAATTATATACACCTAATCCCACAATTAAAAGGCAATCACAAGATTATTAATTGTACCAACATTGTTAAAAATATAAATACCTTTTTAACTGTCATTTTTCATTGGGTTATATATATATTAAGACTCCTTAACCCCCGTGGAAAAAGGAAATATTAAAACCATACCCCCATTATTTTACTGTAAATTAACTGTCAAAATTTAGCTAAATACACCAATTTTAATAGATTTGCATCAATTGTAAACTACTGTAAAAACAATTTGATTTTTATAAATTATTTAAAATCAATTAGTTATAATTTGGGGATGTAGCTCAGCTGGCTAGAGCGCTTGACTGGCAGTCAAGAGGTCGTGGGTTCGAGTCCCATCTTCTCCA
>JAYYYF010000019.1:0-36746 GCA_036340635.1 Bacteroidota bacterium
GAAATGAAAAGTTTTTAGCATGGAAAATTTATTCTATCATAACAGATCATTTTACTCCAAACCCTACCCGACTCCGTGATTGGATTACTGCGCCAAAATCAAACGGTTATGAAGCCTTACATATAACAGTAAATGGTCCAGGAAACAAATGGGTTGAAGTCCAAATTAGATCGGAAAAAATGCATGAAATAGCTGAAAAGGGATATGCTGCTCACCATAAATATAAACATGGTGATCAAAAAGATATAGGAATAGAAAATTGGCTTGATAGATTAAAAGAAGTTTTAGAGGATAACACTGGAAATGCAATTGACTTTGTCGAAGATTTCAAATTAAATTTGTATGCAGAAGAAATATTTGTTTTTACTCCAACAGGTGAATTAAGATCCCTTCCAAAATTTTCTACAGCCCTTGATTTTGCTTTCAGTATTCATACTGAAGTAGGAATGAAAACAAGAGGAGCCAGAGTAAATGGAATTTTGGTTCCACTAAGTAAAATTTTAAAAAGTGGTGACCAAATTGAAATAATAACTTCTGAAAATATCAAACCTACCGCTAATTGGCTTGATTTTGTTCAAACTTCAAGAGCAAGATCAAAAATTAAATCTCTTTTGAAAGAAGAAAAAAAACTTATAGCAGAAGACGGAAAAGAACTTCTAAGAAGAAAACTCAAACAATTGAAAATTGTTTTAAATGAAAAGACGACAGATAGGATGTACAAATATTTTAAACTAGATAACAGCTTAGATCTTTTCTATCGTATCGGAATAGGAACCATTGAGAATAAAGATCTAAAAAGTTTCGCCTCGTATTTTAACAATAGCTTTTTTAATTTTTTCAGAAGAAGTAAGAAAAATGATCATATTTCATCAAACAAAAAGAAGGATGACAAAGATGGGCTTGAAAAAGTTGTTTTTGGCAAAGGGAAAGAAAATCTTTCCTATACATTATCTTCCTGCTGCAATCCAATTTCAGGAGACCCTGTTTTTGGATTTTTAACTGTAAATGACGGATTAAAAGTCCATAAAAAAGATTGCCCCAATGCATTAACTCTGCAGTCTAATTTTGCGTATAGAATAATTTCTGCTAAATGGGTGGTTTCAAGATTTGATGAATTTACAGCTGTTTTAAAACTTTCTGGAATTGATGATCTGGGATTACTAAATGAAGTTACTAGGTTAATTTCAAATAACATGAATGTTAACATAAACAAAATAAATCTTGAGACTGAAAATGGTTTTTTTAGTGGCTTTATAAGTGTAAGTGTAAAGAACAAAAAAATTCTTGATAGGTTAACAAAAAATCTTTCCAAATTAAAAGGAATAGAAAAAGTAAAACGAGATTAATTTTACTTATATATTTGTATTATATGGATAATAAAAATCATAACATTGTAAAAGAAGTCTTTTCAAAATTTCTTTCTAATAAAGAACATCGAAAAACCCCTGAGCGTTTTGCTATTCTCTATGAAATTTATAATACCAAAAAACATTTTGACATTGAATCTCTCTACATAAAAATGAAAAACAAAAATTATAGAGTTAGTAGAGCAACCTTATATAACACAATTGAATTGCTTCTAGAATGTGGGCTTGTTAGAAAACATCAATTTGGAAATAATCAAGCTCAATATGAAAAATCTTATTTTGACAGTCAACATGATCATTTAATTTATACTGACACTGGAGATGTTGATGAATTCTGTGACCCTCGAATACAAAATATTAAAAATACAATTGAAGAAGTTTTTAATGTAGAGATACATAATCACTCACTCTACTTTTATGGTAAAAAGAAAAAAAAAGAGAAACATTAACCTAAAATGTCTGTAGATTTAATATTGGGGCTCCAATGGGGTGATGAAGGAAAAGGAAAAATTGTAGATTTTCTTACAAACTCTTATGAAATAATAGCTCGTTTCCAAGGAGGTCCAAATGCAGGACACACACTTGAATTTGATGGTATAAAACATGTCTTGCACACTATTCCTTCAGGTATTTTTCACTCAAAAGTTGACAATTTAATTGGTAATGGTGTTGTTATTGACCCTGTAATTTTTAACAAAGAAATAGAAAATCTTAAACCATTTAAAATTGATATATATTCCAAGCTCTTAATTTCAAAAAAAGCTCATATTATTTTACCAACTCATCGAATACTTGATGCAGCTTCAGAAATGTCGAAGGGTAAATCAAAAATAGGATCAACTCTAAGAGGTATAGGCCCCACTTACATGGATAAAACTGGAAGGAATGGGATTCGTATGGGTGACATTTTTGAAGAAAATTGGGAAATAAAGTACAACTTACTTTGCAAAAAGCATTTAAATATTTTAAATTCTTATGACAAAAAAATTCAATATGACTTAGACCTAATGAATGAAGAGTTTTTTGAAGGTGTCAAAAAACTAAAAGAATTTAAGGTCATTAACACTCAATTTTATTTGTCTAATGCACAAAAATCTGGAAAAAAAATTCTAGCAGAAGGAGCCCAAGGTACTCTTTTAGACATTGACTTTGGAACGTACCCATATGTTACTTCATCTACAACTACTGCAGCAGGAGCTTGTACCGGGCTAGGAATAGCGCCTAAAGACATAAATGAAGTCTATGGGATATTTAAAGCTTATACAACAAGGGTTGGGAGTGGTCCATTCCCTACAGAAATAGATGGAAAAGATGGTCAAGTTATGGCTAAAGCTGGAAATGAATTTGGATCTACTACAGGAAGAGCTAGAAGATGTGGTTGGCTTGATTTGGTAGCTCTAAAGTATGCAATTCAAATAAATGGTGTCACTCAACTTATAATGATGAAAGGAGATGTGCTCTCAGGTTTTAATAAAATCAAGATTTGTACTTCATATAAAACTAAAAATAATTTAACAAATGAATTTCCATTTAATATTTCTGAAAAAAAAATTCTTCCAAAATATGTTGAAATGCCAGGATGGAAAAAAGATATAAGTTTAATGACTTCTGAAAATCAGCTCCCAAAGGAGTTTATCAATTACATAAATTTTATTGAAAATGAATTAGAAACTCCAGTTAAAATAATTTCTGTAGGTCCTGACAGGAAACAAACTATTTTCAGGTAAATATTTTATTGAATTTATAATATATTATGAAATTCATTCATAAAGCAACTCCACTAAATTTAATATTTTTCTTCGGAACTCTTCTTTTGAGCGCACAAGAAGAAGAAAAAAAAGTTATAAAAATTATACAAGCTGGGAGTTCAACGCAAAATGAAGTTAAATTTCCTGGGGCCAATATTCTTACAAAAACGGGAAGTACTCGTGTACACCTGTTTCATGAAGGAGCTCTTATAAAGTCTGATATTTCATATTTTTATCCAAAGAAAAACTTCTTTACTGCAAAAGGAAGAATAATTTTCACACAAGGTGATTCTTTGAAAATGACCTGCGACTATATTGAATATGATGGGGAAACAAAAATGGCATTTGCACAGGGCAATGTTTTTCTTAAAAGACCTGATATGAGCTTAAATACTGATTCGCTTAGATTAGACCGATTAAATTCAAAAGCATATTATGAAACAGGGGGATTAATTCATGATCAAAAAACCAAACTAACAAGTAAAACTGGAGTTTATTATATAGATCAAAAAAAATATCGTTTTATTGATAAGGTAAATATAGATGATCCTGAATATACCTTGCAATCTAGACAATTAGATTATTTCACTGAACTAAACAAAGCCTTTTTTAAAGGGAAAACAAAAATAGTTGGGGAAGATTATACAGTTTTATGTGGAAAAGGAAACTATGACACAGAATTACAAAAAGGAAGTTTTCAAAAAAACGCTGTAATATTTTATGATAACAAAGAAATTGAAGGAGATAGTCTCTTTTTTGAAAAAGAAAAAAATTATGCTTCAGCAACTAATAATGTTAAAATAACTGACACCATTAATAAGTCAGTTATAAATGGTCACTTCGGTGAAATCTATAAATCAAAGGACTCTGCCATCATAACGCGTAAAGCAATTTCCATGAACATTCTTGACAAAGATTCACTATATATTCATGCTGATACTCTAATCGCTTTAGGAGATGAAAAACATAGAAGAATAAAAGCTTTTTATGATGTCAGAATATTTAAATCCGATATACGAGGTAAGTCTGACTCACTCATTTATAATGAAGGAAATGGAATCATTAAACTTTTTAAAAAACCCTTGACCAAAAAACAAATTAGAACTTATACAAAAAGTGAAAAGAATCAAAAAAATCCAGTTCTTTGGTTTGGCGAAAATCAAATGTCTGGAGACGAAATCTTTCTAATCTCAAATCTCAAAACGAAAAAACTTGATTCACTTAAAATTATTAAAAATGTGATGGTTATAGAAAAAGATTCTATAAGTAAAGAAGGATTTAATCAGATTAAAGGAGGTCTTCTCAATGGTTCTTTTTTTGAGGGTAAACTAAAAGATATTGAAATTAAAAAAAATATTGATGTCATATATTACATGTATTCAGAGGAAAACAATGAATTAATTGGTATAAATAAAACTACCTGTAGTAATTTGACAATGCAGCTCTCTGAAAATGAAATTAAAGACATTTCTTTTTTTGTAGAACCATCAGGTAAAGTTTATCCAGACAAGGATTTGCCTTTGAATGAAAGAAAATTAGATGGTTTTATTTGGAGAAATAAAGAAAAACCAAAAACTCTAAATGATTTATTTAGCAAAGAAGATTTAAACCTAAGTCTTCCAAAAATAGATGGGATTGAAGAATAAATAAAATCAATACTTCAAAGAACAAAAAATTTTGCGGGAATTTTTTTTAAAATATCAGGCCAAAACAAATCCCAATCCTTTAGGACTTGAAATTCAATATGCAAAGGGAAATTACTTATATGACAATAAAAATAAGGCTTATCTAGATTTTATTGCCGGGGTTTCTGTTTGTAATCTTGGGCATTGCCATCCTAAAGTGATAAATGCAATTGAAAATCAAATTAAAAAACATTTACATGTAATGGTTTATGGAGAATTTATTCAAAAAACACCAGGATTACTCGCAAAAGAATTAATAACCATTCTTCCCAAAAACCACGAAGTTTTATACCTAACAAATTCTGGAACTGAAGCTGTTGAGGGAGCTATTAAACTTGCAAAAAAAGTAACCAAAAGACACGAAATTATTTCCGCAAAAAAGTCCTATCATGGAAGCACACAAGGATCGTTAAGTATTTTAAGTGTAGGATCTCAAAAAAAAGGATACAGGCCATTAATTCCTTTTTCAAAATTTATTGAATACAATAATGAAGAAGACTTAAAGAAAATAACTGAAAAAACTGCTGCAGTTATATTAGAAACAATTCAGGGGGGAGCAGGGTTTATACTTCCAAAAAACGATTATCTTAAAAAGGTAAAATCTCAATGTGAAAAAGTTGGTGCTTTACTTGTTTTGGATGAAATTCAAACCGGATTTGGGAGAACTGGAAAGTTTTTCGGTTTTGAATTATTTAATGTAACCCCTGATATTATAGTTATGGGTAAAGCAATGGGTGGAGGATTACCTATAGGAGGATTCACTTCAACCTCAAAATTTATGGGGAAGTTTGAAAATAATCCTAAATTAGGACATATAACAACATTTGGTGGGAATCCATTAACAGCAGCTGCAGGAGTAGCAACAATTAGAGAAATTAATGAATCAGACTTAATGTCTAAAATAGCTGAAAAAGAAAAGATTTTCAGAAAAAATTTAATCCACCCAAAAATTTTAAGAATTCAAGGAACTGGTTTGATGTTAGCACCAATTCTAAAAAATAAAGAGCTAGCAGCCAAATTAATTCATAAATGTTTATCCAAAGGTCTATTACTGTTTTGGCTTCTATGGGAAAAAAAGGCAATTCGCATATCTCCCCCTTTAACAATTTCAAAAAAAGAAATAATTAATGGATGTAAAATTATCTGCGAATCACTGGACGAAATATAACTGTTAATTATTTTGTTGAAAATAATATTGTCCAGCAACTAATCAAGATAATATCTTATCTATTTTTAAATAGTAATAAATTTTCTATTGAATAGTTTCTTCCAAGAAAAAAATCCTTCTATAAAAAGGTTTGAGCAAATGCTTAAAACAAACAAAGTTCTTTTCTTTGATGGTTTAGAATTTGAAAGCATCATTCTTCATTACATTGATCTTGGAAAGTTTAATCTTGCAAAAAAAGCTTTAGCAATGGGTATGGATCAACACCCAAAAAATATTGAGCTAATGCTTTTGAAAACTGAAATATTACTTTATGAAGGCGCGTATAAAGATGCAGAAGAATTATTAGTTGAAATTGAAATTTTATCTCCTGAAAACGAAGAAATTTACGTTCAAAGAGCAAGCATTTATTCAAAAAAGAAAAAACATTTACTAGCTATAAATTTATTATGTAAAGCTCTAACAGTAACTGAAGATCCTGCTGAAATATATAATTTAATCGGTAGTGAATACCTTTTTATGAACAATTTTAAGAAAGCAAAAGGGTACTTTATGAAATGTATGGATAAGAATCAAGATGATTATCAATCGCTATACAATCTTCTCTATTGCTATGAAAAACTTAAACAAAAAAAAGAGGCCATAGTTTTTCTAAGAAAATTTATTGATTCAGATCCATATAATGAAATTGCCTGGCATCAATTAGGAAAACTATATATGAAATCAAATGATTTTAAAAAAGCAATGTCTTCTTTTGATTTCTCAATAATAAGTAATGAAACATATAGTAGTGCTTATATTGAAAAAGGAAAACTACTTGAAAAAATTGGCCGTACTAATGAGGCAATTCAAAACTATGAAATGTCCTCAAAAATAAATAATCCAAATGCTTTTATTAGTCATCGAATTGGACTTTGTCATTTAAAACTTGGGAATTATAAATTGGCTGTCAAATATTTTAAAGAGTCCATTCATTTAGAGCCAAATCATGAAAAAAGCTGGATTGATTTGATAAGTATTTTTCAAAAAAATAAAGAACTATTAAAATCACAGTTCTACGTTAAAAAATCTTTGGAAGTAAATGGGGATAGTATTGAATTATGGAAAAAAAGTGCAGAAATTAATTTTAAAATAAAATTTTATGAAGAAGTTTGCAATGCATGTAAAAATATCGATTCCCTAGGAACCCATAGTCTAAAAACATGGAAATTCTGGTTCGATGCAATGATTTATCTAAAAAATTGGGATGAAGCTTATAAAATAGGTTTAAAAGCAACTAAATCTTTTCCCAATAACTCATCACTCCTTCTAAGAATGGCAGGGTGTAAAATAAGACTAGGTAAAAAAGAAGAAGGACATAATCTTCTTAGAGATACAATTAAGAGGAATGGAATTACAAATCGAATTAAAAAAAAGATAAAAACTTTTTTTCCAGAACTTTTAAACTTTATTTCGTAAATGTCTTTATTATTATAATTTACATATAGAACTTTTATACTTTTGTTTTAAAGCTATATCTAAATCTATTGAAAAATAAAACAATTCTTCTTTATGCCAAAGGAATGCTAATGGGAATAGCAGATTTGATACCTGGCATTTCTGGAGGCACAATAGCCTTAATAACTGGAATATATAAAGATCTAATAGATTCAATTGATAAATTAAATTATAGGAATCTAATTCTAATTAGAAAAGGCGAAATAAAAAGGTTTTGGAACAACATAAACGGAAATTTTTTATCAACCATTTTTTTTGGAATCATTTCAAGTATTCTTGTTTTTTCTTATTTGATAGATTGGCTAATTGAAAATCACCCTATCCAATTATGGTCTTTTTTCTTTGGAGTATTAATAACAAGCATTTTTTTTCTTAAAAAATTAGTATTTAAATGGAATCTAATTAGTTTAATTTTCTTAATGATTGGAGTTATAATATCTTATCAATTGACGAAACTTCCAGTAAGAAATAATGACATAACTTTATTTTATTTATTTTTTTGTGGAATAGCTGGTTCTATTGCAATGATTTTACCAGGAATTTCTGGAGCTTACATTTTTTTGATTTTAGGTGTATACCAAACACTTTTAAGTTCAATAAAAATGGCTACAAAAATTTGGACATCTTTTAAATGGGAGGTTTTTTATGAAACATTCTTTATACTTGCCATAACTGCTTTAGGTTTCATAATTGGACTCAGAATTTTTGCAACTATTTTAAAAAAACTTATTGAAAAAAATAATGATAAAACAATGTCTATACTTATTGGTCTAATGATTGGTAGTATTCAAAAAATTTGGCCATGGCAAGAATCAGTTAGCATGAAAATAGAAAATAATAATTTTTATTACTCAAAACCCGTGCTACCACAAAATTATGAAGGCGATCCAAAAATATTAATTTCATTTGGGATTTTACTCACGGCTGTATTCCTAACTATGTTACTAGGATCAAAAAATGTAACCCATAATAAATGACTTTTTTTAATATTTCTCCAAAAATCCAAAATTTTATCACCCTTTTTTTGAAAGGGACAGCTATGGGTGCTGCCAATAAAGTTCCTGGAGTTTCAGGAGGATTTATTGCTTTTATCCTTGGTTTTTATGAAGAACTTATACATTCTCTTAAAAAAATAAATTTTAAAGCCTTTTCTCTACTATTTAGAGAAGGAATAAAAAGTTTTGACAAGTATATTAATGGAAATTTTTTGTTTTGCATTTTCTTAGGAGTTATTTTTAGTTATTTCAGTGTCTCATTACTATTAGACTATCTATTAGATAATTTTGAGACTGAAGTTTTAGGGACTTTTTTTGGTTTGATTTTGGGATCTCTTTTAATTATAATTGATGACAAATCAGAGATTAATTTTAATACTTCTATAGCTTTATTTGTTGGTCTTTTTTTTGGTTTAATTATAAGTTTTTCAAAAATTCTGCCTGAAAATGATAATTTACTTTTCGTCTTTTTTTGCGGAATAATAAGCGTCTCTGGAATGACAATCCCAGGTCTTTCTGGATCATTTTTACTTATACTCCTAGGTAATTACTCTTTACTTTTAGTAGATTCTGTTAATTCAATTTATTACACAGTTAAAGAGATGATTAATTTAAACTTTAATTTCATATACGATAGTGAAAGAATTCATTTATTAAAAATAATATCTGTTTTTACGTTAGGATCAATAACAGGATTAGTTTTTTTTTCCAATTTACTAAGCTACCTTCTAAAGAAATACAAACTAATTACTAACTATTTAATTATAGGTTTTATTGCTGGATCCTTGAGGACAGTGTGGCCATGGAAAGTAAAATTTTTCGATACTTTAAAAAATGGTGAAATCATATACAACTCAGCTGGTAATCCTATAATAAAAGATTACAATTTTTTTATTCCAAATTTTAATTTAATTGACACTTGGATAGTTATATTATATATATTTTTAGGGGCTTTATCTGTAATTTTTCTTGATAAATATGCAAAGAAAAGAAACAAATAGTCGTGTTTTTGGCCTTATTGGAAAAGACATAAATTATTCTTTTTCTAAAAACTATTTCTTAGAAAAATTTAAGGAAAATAACTTTGAGAATTATACTTATAAAAACTTTGACATTCATTCTATTGAATTAGTTTCTAAAATTTTAAATGACAAAAAAAATTCTGGATTAAATGTTACAATTCCATATAAGAAAAAAATAATTCCTTACTTAGACAGAATATCAAATCAAGCTAAAGAAATTGGTGCAGTTAACACAATATTTTTTGATAAAATGCATAACTCCATAGGCTACAATACTGATGCTTATGGATTTGAAAAATCATTATTAGAAAAATTAAAAAAAATGCCTGGTTCTGCTCTTATACTTGGAACAGGAGGTGCATCTTTGGCTATTTCATATGCACTTAAAAAAATGGATATAAAATTTAAATTTGTTTCAAGAAAACCAGGTAAAGCTGACTTTTCTTATTCTGATATTAATTTAGAAATAATCCAAATGCATCCCCTAATAATTAATACTACCCCATTGGGTACATTCCCTGAAATAAAACAATCACCAATCTTACCTTATGATTTAATTGGGAAGTCTAACATTTTATATGATCTAACGTATAATCCTCTAGAAACATTATTTTTGAAAAAAGGTAAGGAAAAGGGTTGTATTACTATAAATGGTTTGAAAATGCTTACATACCAGGCAGAAAAATCCTGGGAGATCTGGAACCAATAGTACTATACATTTTTTTTTTGTAATTTTTAACTGAAAAAATCATTTAAAATTTATTTTAAAACTAAGTCTATGATTAAAACAAAATTAAATTCTTCAGCAAAAAAGAAAGGAGTCATAGATATATATAATTTTAAAGAACATGACCTGAAGTCTTTAGTCAATTGTTTCGAAAGTTTTTTAAATGATCAGGATTGGAACATCAACATAAAAAAAATACAAGATCTAATAAATACCTTTGAATTAAAATATAAAGATGAAATTCAATCAATGAAACTAAAGTTTATAAAGAAAGGAGGAAATGAGATCGATTTCACTTTCAATCCTGACTATAAAATTAAATATGATAAAATATTAAAAAGCTTTAGAAATAAAAGGAAAAATTTTTATAAGGAAAGAGAAACTGCTCAAAAAATTAATCTTGAAAAAAAACTGGAAATAATTGAAGATCTAAAAAAGCTTATAAATATTGATGAAAACATAAATAGTATCTACAAAAAATTCAGAAGTCTGCAAGATCAGTGGCATAAAATTGGAGCCATACCAAATTCTCAAAATCTTAATCTATGGAATACATATAAACATCATGTTGAAATTTTTTATGATTTTCTTCATTTAAATAGAGAATTAAGAGAAATAGATTTTAAACACAACCATAACGAAAAAATTAAAATTATTGAACAGGCTGAAGCACTTGCAGGTATAAAAGATATAATTAAAGCTTCAAGGGATCTTAATTCATTACATCGTCTTTGGAAAAATGAGTTGGGGCCAGTAGCAAAAGAGCATAGTGAAGATCTTTGGAAAAGATTTCAAAAGGCTTCTAAACTAATACATTCAAAAAGACATGAATACTTTAAGAACTATGAAAGTATTTTAAAGGAAAATTATCAAAAAAAATTAATTCTTCTTAAAAGAATGGAAGAAATTAAAACCTCTTCGCCAAGTGACTACAAAGACTGGCAAAAACTTTTATTAGAACACAATAAAATAAGACTAGAATTTCAAGAAATTAGTCCGCTTAAGAAAAAAGAAAGCAAAGATACCTGGAACAAGTTTCGCTTAATAAACAGAGAAATAAATAGAAATAAAAATGCTTTTTTTAAAAAGCAAAAAAGTATACAAAAAAAGAATGTAGAAAACAAAAAAGAATTAATTCAAAAAGTTAAAAATATAATTGATAGCGAAGATTGGTCTAGTCATGGTGAGGAAATGAAATTAATTCAAAAAGAATGGAATAAAACAGGTTTTGTTTCAAAAAAAATTTCCCGAGAATTGTGGAAAGAATTTAATTCAAATTGCAATCTTTTCTTTGACAGGCTTAAAAAAGGATACAAAAAAATAAGCCCTGAAGAAGAAAAAATAATGAAGAAAAAAGATAAATTTATATCCTCACTTAACAAGGAAAAAATACCTGACAAAATTGATAAATTAAATAAATTTATTAATAAAAAGTGGGAAAATTTTAATTCTATAGGTGAACTGAAAAATGAAGCGGATTTAATCTGTTTTAAAAACTTTTCTTTAGCATTAAACAAATTGATTAATACACTAAAACTTCAAAAAATAGATGATGACTCTGTTAAGTTCAATATAAAGCTTTTGGGTTTAAAAAGAAATCCTGAAAAAATTAAAAATGAAATCTCTTTCTTGAAAAGGAAAATTGAAGATGTTAACTCAAAAGTTCTCCAGCTAGAAAACAATATTGATTTTTTTTCAAATTCAAGTAGTGAGAACCCTATTTTAAAAAATGTTTCAGAAAAAATTTCTAATCATAAAAATGAATCTGACTTTTTGAATAATTGCTTGTCAAAGTTAAAATCACTGAAAAAAAACATTGAAAAAAATTTAGAGCCAAAAAAAATTGTCGCAAAAGACAATTAATTATTTTTTACTTTCTCCCATAATAAATTCATTTCCTCAATCTTAATATTACTAAGACTAAGTCCCATCTTGTCTGCTTCAATCTCCATTTTCTTAAAACGTTCAATAAATTTCTTGTTTGATTTTTCAAGTGCTAACTCTGGATCAATGTCTAATCTCCTAGCATAATTAACAACTGAAAACAAAAAATCTCCAAATTCTAATTCAATCGAATTTTTATTTTTTTTAACAATTTCTTCTTTTAATTCAGTTAATTCTTCATGTATTTTGTCTAGTATATCTTCTTCATTTTCCCAATCAAAACCAATACCAGAAACTTTCTGCTGTATTCTATATGCTTTAATAAGTGCTGGCAGTTTATCTGGAACGCCCTTTAAAACACTTTTGGATTCTGTCAATTTTATTGATTCCCAATTTTTTACAACATCTTCAGAATTTACAATATTTTGATTGCCAAAAACATGAGGATGTCTATTAATTAACTTGTCAGAAATATGATCAGCAATATCATAAATATCAAATAGTTTCTTTTCACTTCCTAATTTCGCATAAAAAACTATATGAAGAAGTAAATCGCCTAATTCATTTTTAACTTCATCCCAATTCTTCTCCAAAATTGCATCTGCAAGTTCATAAGTCTCTTCAATTGTTAAATTTCTCAAACTCTCAAATGTCTGTTTTTTATCCCAAGGGCAATCCAAACGTAATTTATCCATTATAAAAATTAATCTTTGAAAAGAATCCATTTGTTTGAATTTAAAACTTGTTAGTTATTTTTTTATTAGGAAAGAGCATTTTATAATCAGTTTCAATTTTACCCTTCATAACATTATCTAGTTTCCCTCTAATTAGTTTCTTCTTAAAAGAACTTATTCTATCAGTAAATAAAATTCCTTCAATATGATCATATTCATGTTGCACCACACGCGCTATAAGACCTTTCAAGACTAATGTTTGGCTTTCAAAATTTTCATCTAAAAACTTAATTTTTATAACTTCTTTTCTTGAAATATCTTCTCGAATTTCTGGAATGCTTAAGCAACCTTCATTGAAGTCCCAAAATACACCTGATTCCTGTACAATCTCAGGATTTATAAATACTTTTTTAAAGGATTGTAATTCTTGAACTTCATTTTTGGTTAGTTTTCCATCATCTGAAAAAGGTTTAGTATCAACAATGAAAAGACGTATAGATTTTCCTATCTGAGGTGCAGCAAGGCCAACACCGTTTGCAGAATACATTGTTTCCCACATATTTATTAATAGCGAATTCAATTCTGAATAATTCTGATCAATCCATTTAGCTTTTTGCTTTAAAACAGGAGATCCATATGCTAAAATAGGTAGTATCAAGATTTCTTATTTTTAGATTCCAAATATGATTGTAAAATTATTGTAGCACTTATTTTATCAATAAGGTTTTTATTTTTTCTTTTTTTCTTTTTTAAACCACTTTTTTTTAAAAGATCCGAAGAAATCTTAGAAGTATATCTTTCATCATACCTTTCAATTGAAATTTTGGGAAAATTTATATTTAACAGGTTAATAAAACTTATAATTTCAGTCTCAATATTCGATGGGCTTCCATCCCTTTGCTTTGGCTCACCTACTATAAACTTTTCTATTGGGTTTTCTTCATTATATTTTTTTAGATAAGATATGATCTCTTTAGTTTGAATTGTTCCTAATCCACTTGCAATCAATTTTTTAACATCAGTTGTAGCTAATCCAATTTTTTTTGTTCCATAATCTATACTAATAAAAATACCCATTTACTTTTTCTTTAGATTAAATTATTTATGAAAATTTTATTATTATATTCAAAAGTATTGAATTAAGTAATTTTGAAAAAAAAATAAAATGGAAAAAATTATTGAATATGCTTGGTCAGATAGATCTTTGATAAAAAAATTAGAAACAAAAGAAACTATTTTAAAAATTATTAAAAAACTAGATGAAGGGAAATTAAGAGTTGCTCATAAAGAAAAAGATAAATGGATTATCAATGATTGGGTGAAAAAAGCCATAATCTTATATTTCATTATACAAAAAATGAAAACTCATAAAGTTGGCCCACTAGAATTTCATGATAAAATTCCTTTAAAAAATAAATTTGCAGAAAAAGATATCAGAGTAGTCCCAAATGCTATTGCTCGATTTGGTTCTTATATATCAAAAAACGTAATTATGATGCCAAGTTTTATAAATATTGGAGCCTATGTTGATTCTGGGACAATGATTGATACCTGGGCGACAGTAGGGAGTTGTGCCCAAATCGGTAGAAATGTTCATTTAAGTGGTGGTGTTGGCATTGGAGGTGTTTTAGAACCCTTACAAGCAGCACCTGTAATAATTGAAGATAATGCTTTTATTGGATCTAGGTGCGTCATAGTTGAAGGTGTTCATATTGGTGAAGAATCTGTTTTAGGAGCAAATGTTGTTATCACGTCTTCTACTAAAATTATTGATGTTACATCGAAAAAAATAATTGAATACAAAGGAAAAGTACCTAAAAAATCAGTTGTAATTCCAGGTACATATAAAAAGAATTTCCCTGCTGGAGATTTTCAATTGCCTTGTGCTTTAATTATTGGCAAAAGGAAGGAAAGTACAAACAAAAAAACTTCCTTGAATGAAGCGCTTAGAGAATATAATCTTGCAATCTAGCCCGTAAATAAATTATTTTGAAAAACCAAAATTTTATAATAGATAAAGCAGTAAGCTTTTTAAAAAAAGAAAAATTAATACTTTACCCTACAGATACTGTTTGGGGAATTGGCTGTGATGCAACTTCTTCAAAAGCAATGGAAAGATTGTATAGTTTAAAAAAAAGAAATGAAGCCAAAGCGATGATTTGCCTATTTAAAAGCCATGAAATGATCAAATCATATATACCAAAAATTTCAAGTAGTCAAATGTCACATTTGGATAGTAAAATCCCGACAACCGTTATTTTTGATAATTCAATAGGAATTTCAGAAAAAGCTATAGGAAAAGACAATTCAGTAGCTACGAGAATACCAAAGCATGATTTTTGTTACAAACTAATCTCCAAATTTGGCAAACCAATTATATCAACTTCTGCAAATATTTCTAGTAAATCATCACCCGCTAATTTTTATGAAATAGAAAAGGAAATTTTGGATGGAGTTGACTATGTTGTAAATTTGGAAAAAGAAAGAGTAACGAAAAAAACTTCTAGAATCATTAAAATAGATTCATTAGGAAAGGTTACTATAATTAGATCCTGAAAATGTTGATAGTGAATTTTGATAATATACTTACAGAACCCATTTTTGAAATTCTTAAGGATTGTGTTGCTGAAACAGGTCAAAAAGCTTATTTAATTGGAGGCTTTGTTAGAGATCTTTTAATTCAAAAAGCAAATAGAAAAGATATAGATATAGTAGTAATAGGTTCCGGGATAGAGTTAGCAAAAAAAGTCAAGAAAAAGTTAACAAATTCAAGCAAAATCCAAATATTTAAATCTTATGGTACAGCAATGATAAATCGGGGAAATTTAGCATTAGAATTTGTAGGTTCTCGAAAAGAATCCTATTCTACGAAAAGTCGTAACCCGAAAGTTTCTTCTGGAACCCTACAAGAAGATCTAGAAAGGAGAGATTTTACGATAAACACTTTGGCTATTAGTCTTAATAAAGAAGATTTTGGAGAACTAATAAATCCTTTTAAAGCAATGTCAGATTTAAAAAATAAAATTATAAGAACTCCCCTAGATCCTTTAAAAACTTTTTCTGATGACCCTTTAAGAATGCTTCGTGCAATAAGATTTTGTTGTCAATTAAACTTTAAAATCGAATCAAATACACTTAATGCAATAACTGAAAATTCAAAAAGAATTTCAATAATAACTAATGAAAGAATTGTAGATGAGTTAAATAAAATTATTGAAACTAAAAAGCCTTCAAAAGGGTTTTTAATACTTGAAAAAACTGGATTATTAAAAAAAATAGTTCCTGAATTAACCGCATTAAAAGGCGTGGAAGAAATTGAAGGTCAGAGGCATAAAGAAAATTTTTTTCATACACTTGAAGTTGTTGACAATATTTCAGTATACACAGATAACATATGGCTTAAGTGGGCTGCCCTACTTCATGATATTGGAAAACCATTAACTAAAAAGTTTAACAAAAAAGTGGGGTGGACTTTCCACGGACATGAATCACTTGGAGCAAAAATGGTTTATAAAATTTTCAAAAGGTTAAAAATGCCTCTTAATGAAAAGATGAAATACGTGCAAAAACTAGTTTTTATGAGTTCAAGACCTATTATTCTTTCAGAAAGTGAAGTGACAGATGCTGCAGTTAGAAGATTAGTCTTTGATTCTGGTCCATTATTAGAAGATTTAATTTGTCTTTGTGAAGCAGACATAACAACCAAAAACCCAAAAAGGTTTGAGAAATATCATAAAAACTTTAAAATTATTCGTGAAAAAATAAAATTTGTAGAAGAAAGGGACCGAATTAGAAATTTCCAACCACCCATAAGTGGGAAAACCATAATGGAATATTTTGGAATCAAACCCTGTAAAAAGGTTGGTATAATTAAAGAAACTATAAAAGAAGCAATACTAGAAGGAGAAATTTCTAACGAATATTCTGCTGCTTTTATTTTAATGAAAAAAAAAGGTTCTGAAATGGGTTTAAAAGCAAATGAAAATAAGCTTTAATATACTAGTAAAAACATCCTTAATAATAATTTTTTCTGTTATTCTTGCTGGATCAATTGTTAGAATGACAGGTAGTGGCATGGGTTGTCCTGATTGGCCTAAGTGCTTTGGATATCTTATACCACCAACAGAAAGATCACAGTTAGAATGGAAAGAGTTGCATCGATATAAAAAAGGGCAAATTATTATTAAAAATAAAAGTTTGAGGGTTGCAAAAAATAATTTTTTTTCTTCTAATATATACAAAGAAAAAAACTGGATCCCTTATACCAAACATGATTATGCAAACTTTAATGCAAGTAACACTTGGATTGAATATATAAATAGACTTTTGGGAGCTTTTTCTGGAATTATAATTCTTTTCATGTCTATTAGTTCACTTAAGTTTTTTAAAATTGATAAAAGGTTGATTATTATTTCTTTTTTAGTTCTATTCGGCCTTGTTTTTGAAGCTTGGTTAGGTAAAGAAGTTGTTGATTCAAATCTTGTACCTTTTAAAGTTTCAATTCATTTAATTGTTGCCTTAATAATTGTCTTTGGTCTAATATTACTACTTTACTTAAGTGACAAAAAAATTAAATCGATTAGAACAAGTCCTCTCATAAAAAAAGTATCAATATTATTATTGATAATGACTTTAACTGAAATAATAATTGGGATACAAGTTCGTGAATTTGTAGATTCTAAAATAGGGCAGCCAGTTGAATCGTTTTTAAAAATTCTTCCTATAGAATTTGATATTCACAGAAGTTTTTCACTCATAATTGTTGGATTTCACGTTTATTTGTATCATAAATTTAAAAAGATGGGGCTAATGATCCCAATTTATAACTTTATCTTATTTTTTATTAGCATAGAAATTATTATTGGTATTTTAATGTACTATTTTAGTTTTCCTTTTCTTTCGCAGCCTTTACATCTTTTAGTAGCCTCCTTTTTATTTGCTCTTCAATCTCTTCTAGTCTTACAATTAAACCTTAAAAAATGAGAAGTATATATAGAATAAGAGCTATACTTGATACTAAAGAGGATGTCATTAGGGATTTTGAAATTGAGGCTAATTCAAGTTTAAACGACTTGCACATTTTTATCTTTAAATCATTTGGTTTTGATGGAACTGAATTAGCATCATTTTATAAATCTAATTCTAAATGGGAACAGGGTAGTGAACTTCCATTAATGAATTTAAATAGTGAAAATGAATCAAAAGCAGATATCTCTATAAAAGAAATTATATCAAATGATTTAAAGGAACTTATATACATTTATGATTTTCTATTGCTATGGACTATTTATATAAAAATAATTGAAGAAACCAAAATTTTGGAAGGTCAAGAATATCCGAATTTATTTTTTTCACATGGCAATGTTCCTAAGTTAAAATCTAATAAGGAATTATAGATAATCTATAATTAAAAAAGCTTACTTAAACTTACATTCTCATAGTTTATAACCAAGAAATTAAAAGTTGCTTCCATTAGATCTCCCATTGATTTACTTTTCTTAAAATTTGAATCATTCGTATAATTAAAAATTTCCAATTTTAATTTTTCAAGATTCTCAGGTAACGTCAATTCTTGACTCTTCATTATTGAAATAAGATATTCAATTCTTTTTTTAAAGCTAATCAGTCTCTTTGCAACAATTGATCTTTCTTCAATTTTATATTGAATTATTGAATCTCGATTCAATTTTTTTCTGACAATTTTCATTATTGGAAAATTTTCTTTGAAAAATTGTGGTCGATAAACTGAGAAACTACCTTCAAAACATTGTTGGTCAAAATCAATTGCTCTGATTTTATATATTACGTGATCAAAATCATGAATTGGGATGACTACATAATTGTATGCTCGCATATCGCCTAGCAAACGAACCATTGTTCTTTCATTAAATTTCACATACTCTTTTGCAATTTGAGTTTTCTCTAAATCACTACAATTAGATAAATTTTCCTTTATAAATATATCGCCTGGGATTCCTGAAATATGCTCTTCAATTAATGAATTATTATTAACCAAAAAATTTAGATTATAAGGAGACAACATGTGCTCTAATTCTAATCCATAAACTCTTGAAGAATCAGTTCTTTTGACATAAAAATATGTAAAATTATCATTGAGTATATTCCTTATTTTTATTCTAAAAGGTTTAGAATTACCAAATGTGCAATAATCTATATTATCAACACTTAGATATGGAATTGAAGATTCATTCCCATCTGAATGAAGTATAGTATATATTTTTTTAAGATTAAAATCTATTTCCTTTTGTTCATTTTCATTATAGTAAACACGGACCCACAAAGTATCCTTGTCATTTTTATCAAGAACTGAGACCGATCCAGAAAATCTAAGCAAATCATCATAAAAAATTGATCCAGTTATCCATCTATTAAATTTTTTTAGATATTTCGATAATTCATCAGAAATTGGATAAAATGGCTTCTTTTTTGATATTAATTTTTCATTCATAGATTTTTTTCTTAAAAATACTACCTTTTATACAAAAATTATATTTTAGTGACATGCAGTTCAGAATGAAATCAAAGTTTTCTCCAACTGGTGATCAACCTGAAGCCATAGATAAAATTGCTAAAAGTTTTTTTAATGGTGAAAAAAAAATTGTCCTTCAAGGAGTAACTGGTTCAGGAAAAACCTTTACAGTAGCAAACATAATTGAAAAGCTTCAATGTCCAACACTAGTTCTAGCTCATAATAAAACCCTAGCAGCACAATTATATTCTGAGTTTAAACAATTTTTCCCTGATAATTGTGTTGAATATTTTGTTTCATATTATGATTATTATCAACCTGAAGCATATATGCCAACGACAGGAATATATATTGAAAAAGACCTTTCCATTAATGAAGAAATTGAAAAGCTAAGATTAAGTACTGTATCTTCTTTACTCTCGGGGCGTCAAGATGTTATTGTAGTTGCTTCTGTTTCTTGCTTATATGGTATAGGAAATCCTAATGAGTTCAAAAAAAACATGATAAAAATTTCAAAATCGCAAACCCTTTCTAGAAGTAATTTATTAAAATACCTAGTACAAGCTTTATACTCAAGAGTTGACAATGATTTAAATCGAGGAAATTTTAGAGTTAAAGGAGATATAATTGATGTTTTTCCTACTTACTCTGATATATATTTTAAAATTGAATTTTATGGAAATCAAGTTGAAGAAATAAGCTCCTTTGATCCAGAAAAAAATAAAAAAATTGAAAGATATGACCATCTATATATTTACCCTGCTGAAATCTTTGTGAGCTCACCAGATATAATAAACAATGCAATAAAAAAAATCCAAGATGACTTAATTGATCAGATCAATCATTTTAATAAAATTGGGTCTAATATTGAATCAAAACGGATCAAAGAAAGAACTGAATATGATCTTGAAATGATACGTGAGCTAGGTTATTGCTCTGGTATTGAAAATTATTCTCGATACCTTGATGGAAGAAATCCCGGTAGTCGTCCGTTTTGTTTAATTGATTATTTTCCAAAAAATTATATGATGATTGTTGATGAAAGTCATGTAAGCATTCCTCAAGTGCATGCGATGTATGGGGGTGATAGAAGTCGTAAAGAGACACTTGTTGAATATGGTTTTCGTCTACCTTCTGCTCTTGACAATAGACCACTTAAATTTGAAGAATTTGAAAGTTTGCAACAAAATGTGCTTTATGTTAGTGCAACTCCTGCAGATTATGAGTTAAAAAAAGCTGAGGGTTTTATAGTTGAACAAGTCATTAGACCAACTGGATTACTTGATCCTGAAATTGAAGTTCGCCCTACAAAAAATCAAATTGATGATTTAATTGAAGAAATACAACTTAGGACAGAAAAAAATGAACGTGTTCTTATAACAACTCTAACAAAAAAAATGGCTGAAGAATTGGCTAAATACCTTTTAAGAATATCCATTAGGTGTCGATACATACACAGCGACATTGACACAATGGAAAGAGTTGAAATTATGCAAGAATTAAGAAAAGGTACATTTGATGTTTTGGTTGGTATAAATTTATTAAGAGAAGGTTTAGATTTACCTGAAGTTTCTCTTGTCATAATATTAGATGCAGATAAAGAAGGATTCCTCAGAAGTAATAGATCTTTAACACAAACTATTGGAAGAGCAGCAAGAAATATAAATGGCAAAGCTATAATGTATGCTGACAAAATTACTAACAGTATGAAAAAAACAATTGATCAGACAAATTATAGAAGAGACAAGCAAATAAATTATAATATTAAAAATAATCTTACTCCAAAAGCAATAACAAAATCACTAGAAAATCCATTAGAAAAAAACTTAAATACTGATGATATTGAAAGTTTAGATTTAAAGAAAAATCTTAAAACAAAGATTAAATACTTTAACAAGGAACAACTTGATAAAGAGATAAAAAAAATTAGGAAGGAAATGGAAATTGCTGCAATAGATTTAAACTTTATAAAAGCTGCAAATCTTCGTGACATGCTTTCAGAATTAGTGAAAAGAAAAAAAAATGGTGCATAAAAGCACCATTTTTTAAATTAAATATTTATAGTCTTAACTAATTTTAATGGTTTTTTTTAAAGATGATATCCCCTCTTTAAGTTTTGGAAGGATAAGCTGTAAAACACCATTAACATACTTTGCAGTAATTTTATCATTTTCTACGATTTTAGGAATTTTGAATGAACGTTTAAATTCATTGTAACTAAATTCATGAATAGGGAAAGACTCCTGATTGTTAGAATTATTTTTTTCAGAAATTCCTCCAGAAATAGTTAATAAATCATTTTCAAATTCTATTTTAAAATCTTTTTTAGTTTTTCCAGGAATAGCCATGTGTAATTCATAGGAAGTCTCTGTTTCCTTTATGTTGACCGCAGGAACAAAATTTTTCTTAACATTAAAAAAATCCAAATTATTTGTTCCAAAAAATTCATCTAATATGGATGGAAACGTCGATGTTTTTCTTTCAATTAAGTTCATAATAATAATTTTAAATTAAACTTTTATTAAACAATGATCAAAACTAATACCATCAATAAAAAAATGACAAAAAGTCATCTAAAACAAAAAAATAAAGACATTTTGTCTTATCTTAAGACAGATTGGACCTTTGTCGCCGCTTCTTTAAATGCTACAGCGGCCAATACATTAAGATTAGATTTCTCAATTAAATCCTTAGCGATCTTAGAATTAGTTCCTTGAAGTCTGACAATAATTGGAACTTTTATTTCATCACCCATATTTTTGTAAGCATCTATTATTCCATTTGCAACCCTGTCACACCGAACAATACCTCCAAAAATATTGACTAAAATAGCCTCGACAGCCGGGTCTCTTAAAATCAGCCTAAATCCAGTCTCTACCCTTTCAGCATCAGCAGTACCTCCAACATCAAGAAAATTGGCAGGTGAACCTCCAGACTGTTTAATAAGATCCATAGTCGCCATAGCTAAACCAGCTCCATTAACCATACAACCAACATTTCCATCTAGATCAACATAATTTAAACCGACTTCCTTGGCTTCAACCTCAATAGGATTCTCCTCATTTAAGTCTCTCAAACTCTCATATTCTTTATGCCTGAACAAAGAATTATCATCTAATGTCATCTTTGCATCAACTGCAATTATTTTATTATCAGATGTTTTTAAAACAGGATTTATTTCAAAAAGAGAGGCGTCAGATGATACATACGAACCATAAAGAGAAGTAATAAATTTTGTCATCTCTTTAAAGGCAATGCCTGAAAGTCCAAGGTTAAAAGCAACGTTTCTAGCCTGAAAAGGCAACAAACCGAAATCCGGATCTATTTGTTCAGTAAATATAAGATGAGGGGTTTTTTCAGCCACTGTTTCAATATCCATACCCCCTTCAGGTGAATACATAATCATATTTGTTCCACTTGCCCGATTTAATAGAACCGAAACATAAAATTCCTCTGGATTATTATCTCCTGGATAATAAACATCTTCGGCTATTAAAATTAGGTTAACTTTTTTTCCTTCAGGTGGAGTCTGAGGGGTCACAAGATTCATCCCGATAATTTCATCTGAAATAGATTTTACATCTTCTATACTCTTTGCAAGCTTAATACCGCCTCCTTTACCTCTCCCTCCAGCATGAACTTGGGCCTTTACAATATGTAGCTTTGTCCCTGTTTCTTTAGTCAATTGAACTGCTGCAGCAACAGCTTTCTCACTATTATCCACGACAATTCCCCTCTGAACAGCAACACCAGATTTAGCTAAAATCTCCTTTGCTTGATATTCATGTAAATTCATAAACAATGGTTTTCACTCAAAAATAATAAATCATAAAGATAAAAGTAAATCTTACGCATGCTATATTGTTTGATTTATAACAAACTGTTTCATTTTTATAAAATTTTCGTTATTAGCATTATAATTTATTTACAAGAGTTAAATTTGCCATCAAAATGCAAAAATTTGAAAGAAAATTTTTTACTAGATATAACGAATAAATATGGATCTCCAATTTATATCTATGATGCAGAGATAATTTCTAGTCAGTATAGAAGACTTATATCTGCTTTTTCAAAAATAAAATCTCTTAAGATCTGCTATGCAGCAAAGGCTTTATCAAATATTTCTGTGCTAAGCTATATTAGATCACTTGGAGCAAGTCTTGACACGGTTTCAATTCAAGAAGTAAAATTAGGTATAAGTGCTGGATTTGATTTAGATAAAATAATATACACCCCAAATGGTGTGTCGCTTGAAGAAATTGAAGAAGTTGCTTCAATGGGGGTTAGAATAAATATTGATAATCTTTCATTATTAGAACAATTTGGATCAAAGCACCCAAATAAACCTGTTTGCATTAGAATAAACCCCCACATAATGGCTGGAGGGAATAGTAAAATATCTGTTGGACATATCGATTCAAAATTTGGGATATCTGTTCATCAAATTCCCCATATTCTAAGAATTGTGAAAAATACGAAAATGAGCATAAATGGAATTCACATGCATACAGGAAGTGATATTTTAGATATTGATGTTTTTTTAAATGCTTCTGAAATCTTATTTGAAACTGCTAAAAACTTTAAAACCCTCGAATTTATCGATTTTGGAAGTGGATTTAAAGTTCCTTATTTTGAAGGAGATGTGGAAACCAATATTGAAGAACTTGGCGCCAAATTAACTCAAAAATTTAAATCATTTTCCAAAGAATATGGCCGTGAAATTGAATTGGCTTTTGAGCCAGGAAAATTTTTAGTTAGCCAGGCAGGATACTTTATTGCAAAAGTAAATGTAATAAAGCAAACCACTTCAACTGTTTTTGCTCAAATTGACACCGGCTTTAATCATCTTATCAGACCTATGCTTTATGGCTCACATCACGAGATTAAAAACATTTCTAATCCGAAAGGAAAAAAAAGATTTTATTCAATTGTAGGCTATATATGTGAGACGGATACATTTGCAAGCAATCGTGAAATAACTGAAATCTCAGAAGGCGACTATTTACTCTTTAAAAACTGTGGCGCATATTGTTTTAATATGTCTAGTAACTATAATTCTAGGTGTCGCCCTGCAGAAGTATTAATAATAAATAATAAAGCGCATCTTGTTCGTGAAAGAGAAACAATCGAGGATCTGTTAAGAAACCAAATAAAAATAGAAATTCCTGATGAAAAGAAATAAGCAACTAAAATATAACACCCGATCCTATAAGCTCCTCATTGATATACCATGCAGCAAATTGCCCAGGGGTAATAGAAGATTGAGATTCTTTAAAAACAATGAAAATCCCTTCTCTTTTATTATATAGAGTTGCCTTTTGAAGCGGTTGACGATATCTTATTCTAACGAGCACATCCATTTTTTCATTACAATTTACTTTTAAATCAGAACGAATCCATTGTTCTTGACCTTTCTTTATTTTAAGAGCTTTTCCTAACAATCCCTGGTGATTTTTGCCTTCACCTACATAAACTAAATTATTTTTAATGTCAGTATCAATTACAAAAAGTGGTTGTGAATGACCTCCAATTGAAAGACCTTTCCTCTGCCCTATAGTAAAAAAATGTGCCCCTTTGTGAGTTCCGATTACTTCCCCTTCACTTTTTATGTATTGCCTCTTTTGGGATAATCGTTTCAATGAGTTTATTTCTAAATTCTCCTTTGATGAATTTGTGAAAGTCTTATAAACCTGATCTTGGATTTGTATTACCTCACCCTTTTTTGGCTTTAATTTTTGACTTAAAAATTCTGGGAGACTTATTTTGCCTATAAAACAAAGTCCTTGAGAATCTTTTTTTTCAGCTGTTACTAATCCTTGCTCATGAGCTATTTCCCTGACCTTCTTTTTATTAAGATCACCTATAGGAAACAATACTTTCTGAAGTTGAAATTGATTAATTTGGCATAAGAAATAAGACTGATCTTTACTTTTATCAATACCGCTAAGTAATCTATAAACTTTTTCTCCTTTAGAATTTTTAAAAACTTTTTTTCGACAATAATGCCCAGTTGCTATATAATCTGCATCCATAGATAAAGCAGTTTTTAAAAAAACATCAAACTTAATTTCTCTATTACAAATGATATCAGGATTTGGAGTCCTCCCTTTTTTATATTCAGCAAACATATAATTAACTATTCTTTTTTTGTATTCAACACTTAGATCTATTGTTTGGAAAGAAATCCCCAATTTTTGAGAAACGAGCATTGCATCATTACTATCTTGCAACCATGGGCATTCACTTGAAACTGTAACTGTTTCATCATGCCAGTTTTTCATAAACAAACCTATAACCTCATGGCCTTGCTTTTTAAGTAAATAAGCGGAAACACTTGAATCTACACCCCCTGAAAGAGCGACAACAACTTTCTTTTTATTCATACTACAAATATCTATTAAAAAGAGTCTTTTAAAACCTTCTATTCCTCGATTTTTTTTGTTTTTCTGCCTCCTCCATTGCTTTCTGAAGTCTTGCTGTAAAACCAGAAGTTTTCTTAGGTCGTTTTTTATTTTCTTCTATTTGTGCATGTATTTTTTCATTGTCAATAATATAATTTTTGATAACAAGCATTAATAATATTGTCAATAAATTTGAAACGAAGTAATATAAACTTAAGCCACTAGAGTAATTGTTAAAAAAGAAAAGCATCATTAATGGCATTAAATACATAATGATTTTCATGTTAGGCATCCCAGGTTGTTGAGGCATTGTTTGCTGACCCATAGTCATTGTCGTATAAATAAATATAGCAACTGAAGCAAGAATTGGAAACAAACTAATATGATCCCCATAAAGAGGAAAATAAAATGGCAATTCCACTATTACATCATAAGAAGAAAGATCATCAGCCCAAAGAAAACTTTTTTGACGAAGTTCAAAAGCAATTGGGAAAAAAACAAATAAAGCGTAAAAAACAGGTAGTTGAATTAAAGCAGGAACACAACCTGACATTGGATTTGCACCAGCTTGACTGTAAAGGTTCATCGTCTCCTGTTGGCGTTTTACAGGATCGTCTTTATATTTTTTATTTATTTGATCAATCTCTGGGCGAAGGATTTTCATCTTAACTTGAGAAACATATGACTTATATGTAACTGGAGACATCGCTAACCGAGCAATAATTGTCATTACTATTATAGATATTCCATAGGGTAGAAAAGAAGATAAAAATCTGAAAAGAGGCATAAAAATAAATTTATTAATCCATCCAAAAATTCCCCACCCTAGAGAAACAGAAGATTCTAGATCACGATCATAAGATTTCAATGTTTCATGATCGCTAGGTCCAAAATAATATTCAAATTGAGAATCAAAATTACCTGAAACATTCTTGATTGGAAATGAAATAGAAAAATCTTTTGTAAAACGTTGATTCAGATTGTCCTCATCTGCCAAATTATTAGAATAAAGATTCACCTCAGACATCTTCTCCTTTGGAACTATAATTGTACTGAAAAAATGTTGCCGAAAAGAGACCCACCTAACTTCATTTTCAACTTCTTCATCCTCACCTGTAGCTGACAGGTAATCAACCTTATCTTGTTCATATCCATAAGTTAATTCTGTATACCTGTTTTCATAATCAATGCTTTTCGAATTTCTAAAAACCCTGTTTTTAATTTCAATTATGGGGTTTTCTTTAAAATCAATTAGTGATGACATCCCTTCGGATTTTATTGCAAAATCAATTAAATAAGTTTTAGGGTCAATTGAATAAACAAACTCAATATATTCTTGATCTGAAATTTTAGATTTTAAAGAAATTATTCGCTTATTATTTCTGTCATTTAACTCTGCACTGAAATAAAAATCAATAGTATTTAAAGTTCTCCCATCTAGGGTTAAAAATTTTAAATTAAAAAAATTATTGTCTTCATAAATTAAATGTAAAGGCTCGCCGAGATAATTTTTAAAATTCTTTAACCAAACTTTTTTTAATACACCTCCTTTTGGATCTATTTCTATATAAAGATTTTCGTTTTCTAAAACTTGAACTTTTGATTTTTTGTCTTGTAAAAAAACCGAATAAACACCGTAAAGCCTGTCATAATTAATCCTTGAAACAGAATCATTAGCATTATTTAGGATCAACCCTTCAACTCCTTTCGTTTCAGAAACATTATTAGAAATTTCATTATTTTCTAATTCTCCCTGAGAAGAATCATTTCTATATAACATCCAAGTTAAAATCAATGCTATCAAAAAAAATCCTGTGAATTGATATGGATCAAATTTTTTCTCTTCCATCAAATAGCTTTATTTAGTTTTTATTTTAGATTCCAGGGATGACTTTATAAATGAAACAAACAAAGGGTGTGGATTTGAAACTGTACTTTTATATTCAGGATGAAACTGAACTCCAACAAACCAAGGATGATTTAATTTTTCAATTATTTCAACCAACCCTGTTTCGGGATTGTATCCAACAGATCTAAGCTCATCCATCAATATCAGATCTTTAAACGAGTTGTTAAATTCAAACCTGTGGCGATGCCTTTCCGAAACAATTTCTTTTTTATAAATTTCTCTAACCATACTCCCTTTCTCTAATCTGCAATCCCATGCGCCAAGACGCATTGTGCCACCTTTTATCTTCAAACGCTTTTGATCTTCCATTAAATCAATCACCGGATATTTAGTTTTTTCATCAATTTCAGTTGAATTAGCTTCTTTAAGATTTAAAACATTTCTAGCATATTCAATTACAGCCATCTGCATTCCCAAACAAATTCCAAAAAAAGGAATATTATTTTCACGAGCAAATGTTATTGCATTAATCTTTCCCTCTATCCCCCTTTCTCCAAAACCTGGTGCGACAATTACTCCGTCAAAGTTGTTAAGCAAATCTCCTTTTTTATCTCTCTCCAAATGCTCCGAATGCACACTTGAAACTTCAACTCCCACCTCATTATATGCTCCTGCATGAATTAAGGACTCTAATATCGATTTATAAGAATCCTGAAGCTCAACATACTTCCCAACTAAAGCAACCTTCACAAATTTTTTTGGGTTTTTGTGCTTTTTCAAAAATGATTTCCATTGATCTAGGTTTGGTTCAGAACTAGGCTTTAGACTCAATTTTTTAATTACAACTTTATTTAAACCTTCCTCAAGCATTTTTAATGGTACATCATAAATTGTATCGACATCAATAGATTGGATAACAGCCTCTTTTCTAACATTACAAAATAATGCAATTTTATCTTTTAAATCATCTGAAAGCTCATTTTCAGTTCGGCATACAATCACATCAGCTTTGATTCCACTCTCCATTAAGGTTTTAACTGAATGCTGTGTTGGTTTAGTTTTTAATTCTCCTGTTGCTGAAAGAAAAGGGATCAAAGTTAGATGAATTACCATAGAGTTTTTTTCGCCCAAATCATATACTATTTGACGAACTGATTCAATATAGGGGAGAGATTCTATATCCCCAACCGTACCTCCTATCTCAGTAATAATTATATCATAATCTCCTGTTTTACCAAGTATATGGATACGTTGCTTTATCTCGTTTGTTATGTGAGGTATTACTTGTACTGTCTTTCCTAAAAAATCTCCTTTTCTCTCTTTTTCAATTACAGTCTGATATATTCTCCCAGTTGTAACATTATTTGCTTGAGAGGTATTAACATTCAAAAACCTTTCATAATGTCCAAGATCTAAATCCGTTTCAGCTCCATCATCTGTAACAAAACACTCTCCATGTTCATATGGATTTAATGTGCCTGGATCTACATTGATATACGGATCAAACTTTTGGATTGTTACTCTAAAGTCTTGGGATTGCAATAACTTTGCAAGAGAAGCTGAAATTATCCCTTTCCCTAAGGATGAAGCAACACCACCTGTAACAAAAATATATTTTACGGTTGACATCCGGTTCGAATGAATTTAAATGACCGGACTCAAATTTACAAAATCTAAACTAAATCGAATAAAATTTTATTTATTTCTTTATCTCATTTATATCATAGCCTTTGTGTCGAAGCAAATAAAATGCTTCATTTACAAAACTATCCGCATCAGATTTTTTATACCAAAATCTGTTTTCTTGATATTCTGTCTCACCTATTTGATTAACATGGCCATGTAATTTGCCTCCATATACTAATCTTAGTAAAAGATCTAAAGTTAGATCATATGCCCTGATAGCCTCTCTATTTGGCGGTTTCCCAAAAACTTCAATATATCTTTCCTGGAAAGAATTATATTCAGCTTTATTTAAAGGGAAATGACCTGAAGTAAAAGTAAAACCTAAATCCCCTAAATGTTTTCTTGACAAGTTTTCATTTTCATATACATTCCCGTGATATGTAGTAAAAAGTTGAACTTCTCTTAAATCAGATATTTGAGCACTCATCTGGGCACTTACGCTTGAGATCAAAGAAAAATTATCACTCTCTAAAATTACCTTATTAGGCAATGAATCAACAAGCAATGAATCAACAAGCTCAGGTAATAAATAACCGTTTATTTCTGGACGTAATATAATAGCAGATGGGAACATATTTTTTAATCGATTCTCAATAGGTCGATTTAGAGAATCCGCTACAATTACAATGTTCTCATCTTGATCAAGATTATTATTCAAATAATTAAACATTTTGTTCCTCAAAATTTCTCTTGGTGTAACAGACTGATAAACAGAATTCCTTAAAACAACATCTCTTGTTGATAGAGGTGCTACTTTTGGAATGTCATAAAATTCTTCTTTAGCAGAGATATAATCAAAATTATCTGGAATCAAAGGACCAATAATAACTTGACAGCTGTTTAAATCAATTCCATCTAGAATTTTGTCAATTTTAGATTTTTTGTTTTCGGTATCATAAACAGACAATTTTGTTGTAACACCATATTTGCTTAGATCTTTTGAAGCCAAAAATATTCCCGAATAAAAATCAGTAGAAATCGTATGCAAATTTCTTTCTAACAAAATTTTACGAGTATCATCAATCGAATCAAATTCAATTTCTGAAGCTCTAAACGGTAACATAACAGAAACATTAATTTGACTTTCTCCCTTGATGGAATCAATTAAAGATATTTTTTCAACAAGAAGATCATCCTCAATCCTCAAATCCCCAGTATATTCAAGTGGCAATTTTAAAACCATTCCTTTGAGTAATCCCGTTTCTGTAAGTTTTGGATTAAGAGAATCTAAAACTTTTTTAGTCACTCCTAATTTTTTTTCAATTCTATAATACCCCTCAGCAGATTTGACCGTATAGTAATTAAAGTTGCTGTCCCATATATTTGACAAACCATCTTCTTTGGATATCGGAGTTCTAATTTTCTGATCAACTTTAAGACCTTCCTTTATAATAGGATTTATACTTTCCAATTCCTGAATTGTAATTCCAAAATTATAAGCAATGCGCCATTTCGTATCTTTTGGTTTAACTATATAAAGTTTTGTGACATCATCAGATTTTTGATTCAACATATTTTCCTCTTTTACATAAACTGGAATCTTCAAAATCATTCTTTTCCTAAGACCCTTTTTAACAATCATAGGGTTAAACTCAATAATCTGTTCCTGACTTACATTATATAATCTGGAAATTGAATATAAAGTTTCTTTCTTTTTAACCTTATGAGAAATAAAGGTTTCTGGATTATTTTTGTCTTGTGAAAAAAGACAAACCCCTGAGGCCAGGAAAAAAATAAAGATGGTTAAAAAAAATCTCATCAATTTGTATGTTAATCTAAATTAATAAAAATCTGTTTTTAAAATTGTATCTATCTTGCTTCAATACTAACGCTCCTTTCTTTATCTATTTTAAAAGATGCTTGACGAAAACTTGGCGATCTAAAAAACCCCATAGCATTGTTCGAAAACCCGTACTGTTCTATTGGAATACCAAAAAAATTGAAATCCAATTTTTGATTATTATTGCTATCGATATAAAAACTTATAGCATAAACTCCTTCTGGTAAATAAATTGATTTTCTAAAAATATCCGTTTTTGTATCCTCTATTACTTGAGCAATTACATTCAAGTTAATTTTAAATTCTTCAGATTTATTTGATTCAAAAACCAATGGATCGTCATAAACTGCAAGGAATAACTTCCCAGGGTTTTTTATTCCATTAATTTCTACATTTAATTTTATCTTATCAGGATAATCTGATAAAAAAATCATTAAATAAATAAAAAGCCATCTCATTACAAGTATATTCCTAAGTTATTGATTGTATTAAATTTATTCCCACTCAATAGTTGCAGGTGGCTTAGAACTAATATCATAAACCACTCTATTAATTCCTTTAACTTTATTAATTATCTCATTGGAAATTTCTTGTAAAAAATCATTTGGTAGATCTACCCAATCTGCTGTCATTCCATCAGTCGATTGAACTGCACGAAGAACAATACACTTTTCATAAGTTCGTTCATCTCCCATGACACCTACGCTATTTATTGGAAGTAAAATTGTCGCAGCCTGCCATACCTTGTCATAAAGATTCCACGATTTAAGTCCATTAATAAAAATATGATCTGCCTTTTGCAACATTTGAACCTTTTCTTCAGTTATTTCTCCCAAAATCCTAATTGCTAAACCTGGACCTGGAAATGGGTGTCTCCCTAAAATATTAGGATCAATACCCAAAGCAGACCCAACTTTTCTAACCTCATCTTTAAACAACATATTTAAAGGCTCAACAAGTTTAAGTCTCATAAAAGCAGGCAATCCACCCACATTATGATGAGACTTTATTGTTACTGATGGACCACTAACTGAAATAGACTCTATTACATCTGGATAAATTGTTCCTTGAGCAAGCCACTTAACTTTATCTAAAGACTTTGCTTCCTCATCAAAAACATCTATGAAAATTTTTCCAATTATTTTACGTTTGTCCTCAGGATCGGTAACATTGCTAAGCGCAGAAATAAACTTACTTGAGGCATCTATTCCTTTAACATTTAGTCCCATTCCCTTATACTGATTTAAAACATCTTTATATTCATCTTTTCTTAAAAGCCCATTATTTATAAAAAGACAAGTCAAATTTTTCCCGATAGCTTTATCTAATAAAAATGCGGCAACAGTTGAATCTACACCCCCAGAAAGACCTAAAACAACCCTTTCTTTACCAATTTTATCTCTTAGATCATTTAAAGTCATTTGGACAAAAGAATCAGGCGTCCAGTCTTGACTCAATCCAGAAATGTTGACTAGAAAATTCTTTAATATTCTCTTGCCATCTTTAGAATGATAAACTTCTGGATGAAACTGTATCCCATATGTTATCTCATCCTTTATTTTAAATGCAGCATTTTCAATGTTTTGAGTACTCGCTAGTAAAACTGAATTTTTAGGTAACTTCTCAATTGTGTCACCATGGCTCATCCATACTTGAGTATTTAAAGGAATATCTTTAAAAAAAGGATCTTCTAAACTTATATTAGATAAATTAGCTCTACCGTATTCTCTGGTATCAGATGATTTAACATTACCTCCATAAAAATGAGCCAAATATTGTGCGCCATAGCAAATTGATAAAAGTGGTAATACACCTTTTATTTCTGATAAATTTGGGTGAGGAGCCATTTTTGATCTAACTGAAAAAGGAGAGCCAGATAATATAACAGCATTAAATTCATCAATGTTTTTTGGTAAATTATTGTAAGGATATATTTCACAATAAATAAAAAGTTCACGAACTCTTCTTGCAATAAGCTGAGTATATTGTGAGCCAAAATCTAAAATTAAGACCTTACTTTTCATTTTTCAAAAATACAATTAATTCAAGTGTGTATATAGATACTTGACAGTAATTTTAGAAGCTAAATTTGTATAAAAGCAAATTTGTGATTAATTGGCTCAAAGGAATCTAAAAGCAAATCAAAAAAATCTTCTCCCCATTCCAAATAAAATGAACTGAAATTTTCAATTCGCTCTTGTAGATTTGATTCAGGGAAAAATTTCTCACGTAAAGTATATAATCGTTCCAATTCATCAGCTAATTTTTTTTTCTCAGCTTTGATCAATCTTTTCTCTAATTTTTCAATTCCATTTAATTGTTTTTTCCTTTGAGCAGATACAGCTCCTAGAAAAGAAACATCAGTTTTTGAAACAATCTTTTCCAAATAATTAAATTGTTTAATCAGTTGTTTTTTCAAAAATGACAAGTCCAAATTAATTTGACTACTCTGAAAAACTTTTTCCTTAGCCAAAACTTCCTTTTTTAAAAAATAATCTTGCTTTTTCAAACCCAATTTTTTGGACTTAATTAGACTCTTTTCATCAATTAAAACTGCAGAATTTCTAAGACATAATATAGGGAAAGGTATTTTTTTAAAATCAAATAGGGCTTTTAATTGAAGCCAATAGGCTAATTCTGCTTGCCCGCCAACATATGCAACATTAGGTAAAATGACTTCTTGATAAAGAGGGCGCATCAATGCATTAGGTGAAAACCTATCCGGATGTTTTTTTATTTCGTTAGTAAAATTATGAGTATTAAGGACAACATCGTTTTTATTATCCTGAGAATTGTCATCTACTATTCTTAGTCTCTTCCCAGAAGCTATATAAAATAAATTTATCTCTCTAGGATTAATTTGAGGGTTATATTTAGAATTGTATTTTTCTTTAACTTTTTTAATCTGTTTGACAACATATTTATAACAAGTTTTTCTAACTATTTCTTCTTCAAAATGAGGGATAAAATGTTTTTTTAAATTTTTGTCATCTCCATCTAAAATTATAAGACCAAATCTTCCAAATAAATGATTTACAAAAGTTCTAGTTGCTTGAGATAAATTTTTGCCAGATCTATAACTAAATTTTATCAATTTCTTTAATTGGATTGCATTAGGACTGTCTCCTAATTCCTTTTCAAACAAATCTAATATGTTTTTCAAATTATCTGTTTTAATCCTTCCTACTGGCGAGGAATTATTTTTTTTTGCCCATCTAAAGTTTTTCCCTTTGTGAATAAAAAAACTAATCTCTTCAAAATCATGATCTTCACTTGCCATCCAATAAACAGGAACAAATTTCATCTTCTTATATTTTTTATTTAATTCTATTGAAAGTTTAATAGCAGTTATAATTTTATATATAAAATAAAGTGGCCCAGTCATAATGTTTAACTGATGACCTGTTGTTATGGTAAAGGTTGATTCACTTCCCAATAACTCCAAATTACTTTTTACTTTTTTACTTAAATCGACTCCCAAATATTGCTCCTTTAATGAATTTATTAAAGTTTTACGGAATTCAGTTGAAAAACTTTTCCCTTTTACAATAGTCTGATCATATATATTTTTATATGAAGGGTATGTATTAAAAAAAGAATTTAAAGATTTTTTATTGTTAAGATAATCACAAACCAAATTGGAGAAATATCCAGTGCTAGAATAAGAAATACCAAACTTTTCCAAAATTGTCTTTTTTACAAAGATACGGGAACACCATGAAGATCAAAATCATAAGCTTTAACAATTTTTATGGGGACAAATTCACCTGCCTTCAAATAAAATTTTTTTGCGTCAATAAGAACTTCATTATCTACATCAGGGGAATCAAAAGACGTTCTACCGACAAAATAATCGCCTCTTTTTCTATCTATAATGCACTTATAAATCATATTTACTTTCTGTTGATTAAGTTCCCAAGAAATTTGAGACTGAATATCCATTATTTCATTTGCCCTTTTCTGTTTAATCTCTTTGGATACATTATCATTAAGAGCATAGGAATGTGTGTTCTCTTCGTGACTGTAAGTGAAACAGCCTAATCTTTCAAAACGCATTTTTTCAACCCATTTTTTTAAAATCTCAAAATCCTCCTGTGTTTCCCCTGGGTAACCTAAAATAAAAGTAGACCTAATCGCTATTTCTGGCAAAATAGATCTAATCGAAAAAATTAAATCAGTCATTTTTTCTTCAGTAGTACCTCTCCTCATGGACTTTAATATTCTATTGGAAGCGTGCTGCAAAGGAATATCCAAATAATTACATATCTTATACTCTTCTTTCATAACCTTGATTACCTCAAGTGGGAAACCTGTTGGAAAAGCATAATGAAGTCTTATCCATTCTATCCCATTAACTTTAACTAAAGCCCTAAGAAGATCAGCCAACTTTCTCTCACCATAAATATCTATTCCATAATATGTCAAGTCTTGAGCTATTAAAATCAATTCCTTTATCCCCTGCTTAGCTAATATTTTAGAGTGATTAACTAAATCATCTACAGTAAAAGAACGATGCTTTCCCCTCATAATTGGGATAGCACAAAATGAACAAGGTCTATCACATCCTTCTGAAATTTTTAAATAAGCATAACTTTTGGGAGTTGTGATTAATCTTTCACCTAATAATTCATGTTTGTAATCAGCCTCAAGAACTTTAATTAATTGAGGGAGATCCGTTGTCCCAAAATAAGCATCTACTTCTGGCATTTCCTTTTCTAAATCAGATTTATAACGTTCACTTAAACACCCAGTAACAAAAAGTTGATCTATTTCCCCTCTTTTTTTGTTTTCTATTTGTTTCAGTATTTCGTTAATAGATTCCTCCTTTGCATTTTTAATAAAACCACATGTGTTAATAACAACAATATTTCCTTGCTTTTGATGAACAACTTTTTTATTGTTGGCCTTAAGTTGGCCCATTAAAACTTCTGAATCATATAGATTTTTAGAGCACCCAAGAGTAATAACATTGACGACATTTTTTTCTAAACTTTTAGTTCTCATAAAATAATTTGTACTAAATAAAAAATAAGCCTTAAGTTGCCTAATTAAAAAAAGAATCTACAAAAGTTTTAGGTTCAAAAGTTTGTAAATCTTCCATTTTTTCTCCTATACCAATATATTTAACAGGAATCTTAAATTGATTTGAAATACCTATAACTACACCACCTTTAGCACTTCCATCCAATTTTGTTATTGCTAGGGATGAAACCTCAGTAGCAGCTGTAAATTGCTTAGCTTGTTCAAAAGCATTCTGCCCAGTCGAACCGTCTAATATAAGTAAAACCTCATGGGGGGCTTCGGGAACGACTTTATCCATAACTCTTTTAATCTTAGAAAGCTCATTCATTAAATTAATCTTGTTATGTAATCTGCCTGCAGTATCAATTATAACTACATCAAAATTATTTGCTTTTGCTGATTTAAGGGTATCAAAAGCAACAGATGCTGGATCACTTCCCATTTTCTGCTTAACTATTTCTACCCCAACTCGATTAGACCAAATCTCTAATTGATCAATTGCTGCGGCTCTAAAAGTATCGGAAGCTCCTAATAAAACTTTTTTATTAAGATTTTTATACTTATATGCAAGTTTTCCAATAGTAGTTGTTTTTCCTACACCATTCACTCCAACAACCATTATTACGTAGGGTGAAAAAGGAAAAGATGAAGTTAGGCCTGAACTAATATTGGAGTGTTGTTCTAATAGCATTCCTGATATTTCCTCTTTTAATATTCTATTCAGTTCCTTTGTGCCTAAAAACTTATCTTCAGA
>JAYYYF010000020.1:0-12880 GCA_036340635.1 Bacteroidota bacterium
TCGCATAATGGAGAAACCTGTTATTTCTTTTCTTCCAAACCATTAAAAGTTGAACAAAGAGTTTGCTTAGATTATAAGAAAGAAGATCTTATTTATTTTGACTCTATGTGCAGAAACTTTTTTGAGTAGATTTCTTCATTAACTAATTTAAATTGTTTCTAAACACTTGTTGAGCTAATTTTGTATCAAAATAAATAGTTATGGGTTTAGAATCAGGTTCCGTTTGTATCAATTGTGAGAATTTAATGGATTCTTTTAGATGTGGTAAACACGATGTGGATGTTGATTTAGATAATGTTTGTTCTGATCATAGTTTTAAAAGATCAATTTCAAAATCATCTAACTGTTTTAATTGTAAAAAATACGAGACAGAACAATGTCCTAATCCAAGTTTTGCTGCTGAAGGTCTGCTTTGTTTTTCTTGGTCTTAATAAAAGTTTAAAAGGTTATAAACTAATTCCTTTGCCTATTTTACTAACTTTTAGTGTTTGTCTCTATTTTAATTTAGATTAAGAGATGATAAAAGCTTTTATTTGTTACATTTGGCCTAAAATTTTTAATTATGAAAAAGTATTTCCAGTTTACAGAGACAATTAACGGTCTGAATTATTTTTTAAGAGGCCTTTTTACTATAGTTTTAATTATTCCAGCAATTATAATCTTCTTAGCTCTTGTAGGTAAAGGTGTTATGGATTCTGGGATTGATGTTACTGATCCTTCTGCGGCTTCTGCCATTGAAAATGATCCAGGTCTTGCTTTAGAAATTTTGATGGGGACTTTCAGTACTCTAAATATTATAATTCTTTTCATAGCTTTTTTACCAGCACTTTGGTTTTCTCTTGCCACCATATACAAAAGATTATCTGCTTTGCAGGTTCGTTTTTTTCCTGGAAGGGTTAAAGAGGCTTTTGCTTTTGTTATCCTAGTTGAATTAATTGGGATTTATTTTATGGGAGACTCAACAATCATTTGGATTACAGGACTTACAGGCTTTGCAATAGATCTGTTTATTGTTTTTGCAAATTCAAATATAGAAGATCACAAAGGATAAACACTCTTTTTGTTTCCTAGAAACTTGAAATATAGGATTCCAGCCAAAACAAATAATAAACTTAGTTCTTGTGATGGGCTCATAAAATCTGTCAAAAAACTTCCTCTGGGATCATTTCTAAAAAATTCAATAATGAATCTTACTATTCCATATAGGATTAGGTAAAAAGAGACTTTATTAGATTTATTTCTTATAACAAAATAGATTAATAAAAGAGCAAATGATTCATAGAGTTGAGTTGGATGAAGATGCATCCCAACAATTTCTGGATTAATCTGATAAGGCAGAGCATTTTCAGGATATTTTACTCCTAAAAAACTCTCTGTAGGCTTACCGTAACAACACCCTCCAAGAAAACAACCTATTCTTCCAAAAAAATGAGCAACAATTAAAAAAGGCACTAATAGCTCAAGGACTAAGGTCGTTTTTAATTTAACAAGAGAAGTGAAGAGTATTATAAATAAGACTGAAAAAATTAACCCCCCTATAAAGGTAGAACTCCCAGACATCAAATTATAAAAATTCAAGTCTACGCCAAAAAATATGAGATCAAATATTCTGGAACCAATAAAGCCAAAAACGAATGATAGAAAAAGAGTTATATGTAACTTATAATGATCTTTGAAATTGATTTCTCTAGAAACGCTTTTTTCTATTAGTAAAAAACCAAAAAAAATTCCAACCCCAATCATAAGATTGTAGGTTGAAATTAATTTTAAATCAAAGAAATCAACAGTTCTATACAAAACTTACTGAACCACTTCTTTCTTTTGTGTGAAAGCTATTATTCCACCAATTACATATAGGACAGCAATTGAAAATGCTAATATGTTAAAGCTAGCTAATGTTTGAAACATTAGTAAGCCAGCAGCTACAAGCATACCAATTCCTGCAAAAGTAGGTTTTGATTTACCAAGTATACCAGCAATTAGTGCTAACAAACTAGCGCCAATCGCAATATACATAGCATTCATAGCTCCAGCTTCTGCAGCAGCAGCAGCAGCATCTCCAACTGCACCAAGTTCGTCTGGATTTATAACACCATCTTCAGCCATCCCAGCCATACCACCAGCCATCCCGCCAGCTATAGCACCACCACAAACAGCACATAAAGTATTTGGTATCGATAAAACAGCTCCCACTATTCCCATGATTAATGGAACATTAGATGTTCCTCTTGTTGTACTCATTTTATTGATTTTTGTGTTTAACAAATACAATATAGAAAAAAAGAACTATTATTTGATCAAACTTTTATAAGAATTACCATACAAACCAAAGAAATTAAAAAAGGGATTATCTATTGTCTTAAAAATCATTGGTTTACGGTTGTTTAAAGCCCAAGATTATAGAAATCCCTTTTTCAATTAACTTAAAAACTTTATTCTAGACTATTGCTCCCTTCATTTGGATTATATAAAAACCTAAATGTATAATATCTAGAAAGGTCAGCCATTGGATTTGGATTAGCAGGTGCGCCTTTATAATAACTTAGAATTTCAACCTTTGCATACTTTCCATCCCTAGTTCTAATTACTAGTATTTTACCCGGGATAGGCGTTATCATTCTCAGTTGTGGGTTATAGTTGTACCAACCATTACCGCTTCCCCCTGGAATGGCAAAACCTTGTGAACCGTCTTGGGAAAAATTTGAGGGGGCCACAGTTACAGATTCAAAGGTTCCGGAAACAATTGTGCCGCCACCATTTCCATTTCTAGGAGGTTCATCTAAGGTTCCTGTTGGTGCACCTCCATTTACAGCAATTGTAGTGCCTCTGAAGGCAATATCCCATCCTTGAGGATCAGCTGTTATTTGACCTGTAGCCAGATCAAATTTTGTAAATTCTCCGGAAATTGGCACTCCCCTTCCTCCACTTTGTGGAGCCCAAAGATCCTCATATATGTTACTAAGGTTAGGTAAAGGTTCAGGGTCTTCTTCTTTACTACAGCTTACAAAAAAAAGTGTTAGTGAAAAAAGATAAAAAAAGCTTAAAAATATTGATTGTTTCATGGTATAAATGTTTAAAAATTATAGTTTAGATTAATGTAAAATTGTCTTCCGCTTAAATTTGGAAGGGCACTTGCATCCTTATGATTTAAAATATTTCTTGAGCCTGTCTGGATAGCTAACTTGTCTGATAAATCTTGAGTGACTGATGTGTTAACTAATGAAAAACCTTTTACAAAGGAAGAGTCATAGTTGTCTATTAAGTCATTGCCATTTGTGTCATACATTGCATATTTACTACGATAATTTAACCTTAGATTTATTTTTGTTTTTTTGTTTGTAGAGCTATAGAAAATTTTAAATGAACTGCTGTGCCTAGATCTATTTGCTAAACCAAAGTAATTTCTTTTTGCAATCAAAAAACTTGACAGAGTCTCAGGATCTCTTGAATAAACTTCATTTTTTGAAATAAGTGACAACTTTTCTTTATCGTATGAATACAAAAGTTGATAACCAATTGAAATTGTGATGTTTTTAAATCCTTTGTAGTGAGAACTTAGTTCAATTCCCTGGGTAAATATGCTGTTTAAGTTTTGGTATCCAAAAACGTTTTGCCCGTTGATTTTTCTTGCCAAAATTCTAGTGTCTATTAAGTTTTTAATATCGTTTCTAAAGAGATTAATTTCTGTAAAGAGCGCTTTTTTTTCATGGGATAAAGAAAAGTTGTAACCGCTAGATGATTCTGCTTTTAGAGAACCTCCTAAATCATTTATTGGGACAATAATATTTAGTAATTGACTGTTTTCTTCAAGAAGACTAATTCCTTTTTTCTCTACTGTCTTACCTAAAACTGTATATCCTACAGTTGAATTTGTATAATCAAGGTACAGTTGTCTAAAATCAGGAGCTTTGAAACCTGATCCTGCAGAACCTTTTATTGAAAGATGGTCTGTAACATTATATTTAAATGAAATTTTTGGGCTTAGCTCAGAATTATATTCACTGTGCTGATCATATCTCATTCCAACAATTAGATTTAATTTTTTTGAAGGAAAGAAGTCATATTGAATGAAAGCATATTTAGAATTAAATTTAACTTTCTCTTTAAAGAGAGTTCTTTCAAGGGATTCAGAGGCACCTCCAACACCCATCATCATATTTTTGTTACTTGAAGGCTTGTAGTTTAATCTAAATTCTGGTTTGAAAAGTTTTTGATCGAAAGTGGTTTTTTCAAAATTGCTTGGTTCACCAGACAAGTTCAAAACTTGAAAAGCATTATATCTAGTTGAGTAGATTTCATATTTAGCTTTCCAATTTTTAGCTATTTCTTGATTAATAAGTGTGTGAAAATTAAAATCTTCTTCTTCTGAATCTCCATTATATATATTTTGTTTTTGAGAGAAGTACCTAAAGGATTGTATCAATTTAATTTTTTCTGAAAAATCGTAAAAAAGTCTTGGTTGTAATGTCCAGTTTTTGTAGGGATCGACTGTTTTTCCAGGAAGTTCAGAAGAAAGGTCATAACCGCTGGTAGAAAATCTATTTATAAATAGTGAATAACCAAATTTTGATTTTTTCTTACCAATAGACAGATTACTATCAGTTAATCCAAAAGAACCTTGTTGGTGTGAAATTTCACCAGAAAGTTTTTCAGGTAAGATTTTATTCGTTACAATGTTTATAACTCCTCCTAGTGCATCAGAACCAAAAAGACTTGACGAGGGTCCTTTTACAACTTCAATCTGTTTGATATTATTTACACTAATTCGGCTAAGATCAAAGTTTCCAGAATTACGGCCAATTAAGGGTGCACCGTCAATTAGAACAGTTATGTAGTCAGAACTAATTCCTTGTATTTGAATTCCTTCTTCTCCTCCAACTGTGAAATCAGGAACTGAAATTATCCCAGCTTGTTCAACTAAAACATCAATGAGTCTGCTGGACCCAGAGTTTTTTATTTCCTCTTTCTTAATTAAAACAGCAGGTAATGGAATTGAAGAAAATTGTCTTTCATCTCTTGTTGCACTGACAATAACTTCCTTTAAATTTTGTGTTTTAGAAGTAATTGTATCGTTTCGATTTTCCTGTCCAAACATGGTCGCGTAAAATGGGAAAAGAAAAAAAATTTTTCTCATATGACGCGACAAAAATAAGCTTATTTTTAATTATTCTAAATAAAAATAAGATAGATTTTAACTATGTTTTGATAAGATTATTTTATGATTTTTAAAAAGTAATTTCTTTTTCAATGGTTTGTTTACCTCGCTTGATTAGAACAGAAGTTGAATCTCCTGATTTGAATTTTGATAGGGCTCGCATATAAGACATCATATCAGTTACATTGTAATCGCCTAGTTTGATAACTATATCTCCTTGTAGAATACCTGCCCTTTCTGCTGGTTTATCATTGCTTACACCATCAATTTTCATTCCCTCACCACCAAATAGATAATCAGGCATAACACCAAGGGAAACCTTAAATCTAGGAACGTCTTCACTTTCATTTTTTGTTGTTCTAAAAGACAATTTTCCATTATCATTCAAGTCTGTGATAATATTTATTATATAGTCAGAAATAAGCTCTATACCCTCATAGTTAATTTTTTCCGAATCATCAGTAGGTTTGTGATAATCTGAGTGTTGTCCAGTAAAGAAATGAAGAACGGGTATATTAGCTAAATAAAATGAAGTATGGTCAGAAGGACCCATTCCAGATTCATTTTCAATAATTTTGAAAACTTCATTATTGGACTTTATTGTTTGCTTGAAAATAGGTGAGGTTCCTAAACCATAGACTGCTAGAGATTTATCTTCTTTAAGTCTTCCAACCATATCCATGTTTATCATGTAGTTAATAGAGTCAATTGATATTGATGGATTTTTTACAAAATAATTTGATCCTAGAAGACCCATTTCTTCACCTGAGAAAGCAATAAATAAGTAATCATTTTGTGAAGCAATTGATTTTAGTTTTGCCGCTAAGTCTAGCATTAGTGCAACTCCACTTGCATTATCATCAGCTCCATTATGTATTTTTTTCTCATCCCCTCTATATAAAGAACTATCAGACCCATAACCTAAATGGTCATAGTGGGCACCTATGACAACGATTTTGTCTGAATCATTGTCTATGAAACCAACAACGTTTCTTGCGGTTATGGTTTCATTATTTTGATTCTCTAAAAAAGAAATTTCTCCGTGTGGATTTTTTGTAGGCTTAAAGTTAAAATCTTGAAAAAATTTTATTTCCCCTTTCGGAATTAAATTTATTTGATCAAACCTTTGAGCTATATAATTTGCAGCTAGCCTTTCACCTTCTGTTCCTGTTTCCCTTCCTTTTAGGTTGTCACTAGACAAATATGTAATGTCAGCTTTTATCTTATTTACATAAACTTCTTTTTCTTCACATGAGAGAATCAGTATACTGAAAAAGAAAATTTTAAACAGAAGTTTCATCCTTTTTTATTTTATTTTGCACAAAAATAAAATTATATAGATGAAACGTCCATTTATTATACTATTTCTTTTTTTACTTTTCTCATGTGAAGAAGGGCAAAAGAATAAATTAATTTATCCTGGAGAAGAGAATTTTAAATCAATCAAACAGATAACTTATGGAGGTGACAACGCAGAAGCTTATTGGAGTTTTGATGATGAAAAAATAATTTTCCAGTCCAGTAGCAATAAATGGGGAGTAAATTGTGATCAAATGTTTTTGATGGAAAATGAAGAAACTTTTGAATTTAAAGTTCCTAAAATGATAAGCACTGGTAAGGGAAGAACAACATGTTCTTATTTTTTACCTGACAACAAACATTTTATATATGCTTCTACTCATCTGCAGGACGAAAAATGTCCTGACACTCCTTTGAGAAGGGAAGGCAGATATGTATGGCCAGTTTATAGTTCTTATGACATTTTTATGGCAGATTTGAATGGAAAGATTGTTAAACAAATTACCAATGAGAAAGGTTATGATGCAGAGGCAACAGTATCTCCACTAGGAGATAAAATTGTTTTTACATCTGCAAGAACGGGAGATTTAGAGTTATTTACTATGGATATTGATGGATCAAATGTAAAACAAATTACCTATGAATTGGGATATGACGGAGGGGCTTTTTTCTCTCCAGATGGATCTAAAATAATTTTTAGAGCCTCTAGACCTAAAGGAGAAGAAGAAATTAAAGAATATAAGTCTTTACTTAGTGATGGGTTAGTTCAGCCAACTGAAATGGAATTATTTATATGTGATTCTGACGGGAAAAATTTGAAACAATTGACTTTTCTTGGGAATGCTAATTGGAGTCCATTTTTTCATCCATCAGGTCAAAAGGTACTTTTTTCTTCAAATTATGAAGCTGAATTAGGGTTCCCATTTAACCTATACATGATTGATATAGATGGAAAAAATTTAAAAAGGATTAGCTATGGTGAAACTTTTGATTCTTTCCCTGTTTTTTCTAATGATGGGAAAAAATTGCTTTTTTCCTCTAACCGTAATAATGGAGGGACAAGAGAAACAAATATATTTATTGCAGAATGGGTAGATTAGTTATTAACAATAGATTTATTAAATTTGCATCAGTATAAGGTGTCTTGAAAATTTTCAGGCATCTAATTTAAGAAGTTGTGTGTTGTAACCCAGTTTAGACTGGTGTGCAACTAATGAGAAGCTTTCCATTTAAATGGAGAGCTTTTTTGTTGACATAATTTGTATCTTGACAAAGCATAGTTAAACATCTGACATGAAAAATACTGTTCTGATATTTGTCTTTTTAATCTTTTGTTTTTGCAATAATACCAAAGAACATAAAGCTGCTAATAAAGATCCAAATATAGTCTTGATATTTATGGATGATCTGGGGTATGGTGATTTAACAAATTTTGGAGCAGTAGATTATCAAATGCCCAATCTTGATAAACTAGCCAATCAAGGGATGACCTTCACAAATTTTTATTCTGCTCAGGCAGTTTGTAGCGCTTCAAGAGCTGGTTTATTGACAGGATGTTACCCTAACAGAATTGGAATCAGTGGAGCTTTGTTTCCACAGTCTAAGATAGGTCTAAACAAAGATGAAGTAACCATTGCAGAATTACTTAAAGAGAAAGGTTATTCTACTGCAATTTTTGGCAAGTGGCATCTAGGGCATCAAGAAAAATTTCTTCCCCTCAACCACGGATTTGACACATACCTTGGGATACCATATTCTAATGACATGTGGCCTGTTGATTATGATGGAAATCAAATTTTAGATGAATCTAATTGGAAGAAAAAAAATTATCCTCAGCTTCCTCTAATTAAAGATTTTAAAAAGATTGATGAAATTAGAGATTTAAAGGGTCAGGCTAAATTAACTACTTTATATACTGAAGAATCAGTTGAATTTATAAACAAAAACTCTGACAAACCTTTCTTTTTATATGTGCCACATTCTATGCCTCATGTTCCAATAGCTGTTTCAGAAAAATTTGAAGGCAAAAGTAAGCAAGGTCTATATGGTGATTTAATGATGGAAATAGATTGGTCTGTTGGTGAAATTATCAAAACATTAAAAGAAAACAATATTGAGGACAATACCCTTGTCGTTTTCACCAGTGATAATGGCCCTTGGTTAAATTATGGAAATCATGCTGGTTCTTCTGGTGGATTAAGAGAAGGTAAAGGTACTAGTTTTGAAGGGGGGCAAAGAGTACCAACGATAATGAAGTGGCCCAATACCATTACTCCGGGAAGCATATCTAATAAAATGGCATCCACGATTGACCTTTTTCCAACCATTGCTAATTTGGTTTCTGGGAAATTGCCAGAACATAAAATTGACGGGGTTGACATTACATCAATCTTAAGGGGTGAAAAAGAATCTAATCCAAGAAATCATTTTTACTATTATTATGGGAAAAATAATCTTGAAGCTGTGAGAAAAGATAACTGGAAGCTTGTTCTTCCTCATAAAAGCAGGTCTTATAAAAATGTTTTGCCCGGCAATGATGGGCATCCGGGGCCTTATTCTCAAATTCAAGTTGAATATTCTTTGTATGATCTGCGCAGAGATCCTGGTGAAGAATATGATGTGAAAGATCTTTATCCTAAAGTTGTTGATGAGTTAGAAAAATTAGTTGAGAAAGCAAGAGAAGATTTAGGTGATAACTTAACTGGGAGAGTTGGAAAAAATAATAGAGAACCTGGATCTGTTGATTTAAATGTAGATTAACCCTACTGAGTTAATACGCTGAATCCAATATGGATGTTTCCTGTTTCTTTATCTACGTATAGTTCTCTGTCTTTTTGGGTTCCATGACAGGTGTCTCTTGAGCAAAAGAGGGATCCTCCAGCTAGTCTTACTTTATCTGAATTTATAGTTTCTGTTATATCCCAAACGTTTCCTACAACATTTACTTTTTCAACAGGGGATATGGGGTATTTGTTATCAGAGACTATTACTCTTTTGTCATTGGAGACTAAGACCCAATATTGTTCGTAGGTTGGAAGGCTAACTCCAGCCCACTTGCAATACTCAACAGCATCCTTATAGCTAACCTGAGTGACTGGCAGACTATCTATTGAAGGATTTTCCCCATCAGGTTTTAACCAATTGGCACCATCAACAATTTCAAAGTCAAAAACATTTATTTGAACAATTGACCAGCCATACTTTTCTGCATCTGTTTGATAACCTGTTGCATTAACAAATTCTTTAAATTCTTTAACAGATACGGGTTTTAAGTGATTTTGGTCAATTTTTGAGCAGTAAATTAAGCTGAAGAAAAACAGCAGATAAACTTTTTTCATTAAGTTTTAAATAATAATTGATTCAAAAGTTAAAAAATATTTGTCAAAACCATTTATCCTTTTGACCTTTGTTGTTTAAATGAAGACATTAAATCAGTTACTTGATGTATTTACTTTAAAACAGATTGAAGAAAATCGTTTTGAAGGAAAGAATTATCAAACTCCCTGGGGGCGAGTTTTTGGAGGACAGGTACTTGCTCAGGCTTTGCATGCGGCATATAGGACCGTTCCAAAAGATAGGTTTGCAAATTCTATGCATGGATATTTTATTTTGGGAGGGAATTTAGACATTCCAATTACCTATGAAGTTGATATTATAAGAAATGGAAACAGTTTTACAACCCGTAGAGTTGTGGCTTTTCAAGAGGGCAGAGCAATATTTAACATGTCGGCTTCTTTTCAATTAAAACAAAAAGGCGTTGAGCATCAGATACCAATGCCAAACCTGATTCCTCCTCAAAAGTTAATTAGTGATCTTGAACAACTTGAGGAAATGCAGGAAATAGATCCTGATCGATACAATAGATTTAAAAAAGTCAAACCCGAAGTGATTGAATTTAGGCCTGTAGAAAAACTTAATTTGATCAAGGAAGTTGATTCACCGCCGGAGAGTAATTTTTGGTTTCGATCAAGGGAAAAAACTAACTTTGGGATAGACCTGCATCACCAGCTTTTAGCATATATTTCAGACTTTTGGCTTTTGCGTACAGCTTCTTTGCCGCATAGAAAAAAGTTAAGTAAAACAAAGACTTTTTTTGCCAGCATTGATCATGCCATCTGGTTTCATCGGGATTTTAAAATGGAAGATTGGCACTTATATTCTATGCAGAGCCCAAGTGCTTCAAATTCGAGAGGTTTTTCGAGGGGATCTATTTTTAATAAAGATGGTGTTTTAGTTGCTTCAACAGCTCAAGAAGGATTGATGAGACAGATCTCTAAATAGGATCAATTTTAATAAATGATATAAAAAAACCCCAACTAAAAACTTAGTGGGGTTTAAATATTAGCCCTTTAAATATTATTTATTTGCTATGTGATTTTCAATCTGTGCTTGCATTCCACTGATGTCCATCCAATCAGAGATGCCGGCAATTTTGCCATCAGAATTAAAGCCAAATAATCCATAGTATTTGTTATAAACCTTAGCTCCTGATTCGGTATGAATTCCTGACCAAGTCCCATAAATTCTCATTTGAACTGGACTGGTTGTGGCCATATTTCCAGAAGAGTAATGTGATCCAGCCCAATAAGCAGGGGCATTTGGATTAATTAATCCTTCTCCTTCAGTAAAAGTTACATCATCAAATTGATCAAAATATTGTTGTATTTGTGCTTTTAGGTCGTCATATCCAAGAAGCTTGTTTCCATTGTACCAAGCGGGACTCCACTTTAATGAATCAGCCATGGTACCCATCAACATGTCAATATTTTCCTCCTTAAAAGCTTTTTGAAAAGTATTATGAGTTCGTATTTGTTCTCTAAATGTTCTTTTGTCTTCATCTGAAGGCACTGCAGGAGGCACAGGAGGAGATGGTTCTTTATTTTCTATATTTAAACAAGAAGTAAAAACCAATCCGACCATTGTCAATATTGTTATTAATTTTTTCATTATTAATTTTTTGTGATTAGTTCTCAAATTTACAATTTTATTTTCTTGATCATAAGAATCATATTTAGCTATTTTTCGATTTCGATTCTGTCTTTTTCAACTTTTTATTATTAAAAAACGACTTTTAGTTATTAACAAAAACTCAAAAAAAACACTTTTATAACTCTTTCTTACTACTGCATCACTACTGCATTTTAAAAATAACTCTATTATAATACTTTATAAACTCTTTTTTACTACTCTATTACTACTGCATTTATTTTTTATTGATTTTTATCTTACCCCTTATAGTTATTAACACTTCATGTTAATTAAATATACTTTTTTGTTTACAACAAGATTTATAAAGGAATTAATTTTATGAGCAGTAATATCGACGTCGAATTTCTTTTCTTTTTTTCACCTCTTTTTTGAGTGTGTAAAAAAAAAACTCGCTTGCTCAAGAACAGTTTTCAAGAAAAATTTATACTAGCCTATCCGGACTTTAACAAGAAGTTACTTTCCCTTCACCCGGATTTGACCCCTTCAGAGCTGAAGATTTGCCTGTTTTTAAAAATGAATTTCAATACAAATGAAATTTGTGTTTTAACAAATCAGAAACTCAGGACAGTTGAAAACAAAAGGTATAGATTAAGAAAGAAGCTAGGGCTTAGACCAAACGAGAGTTTAACCAATTATATAATTCAGATTTAATGATAATTGTTTTAAATGAACAGTAAAGGCTACATAAAATATTTCTCTCTTAGAAACCTGATAGGGTCAATGCTTCTTATGCTCTCTAGTTTCTCTGTTTTGTATAGCCAAGGTCCTGCGCCAGATATCGAGGTAACTACTTTTTCTGATCTTACAGACACAGATGGAAACAATATTATCAGTGCAACGGATGTTACACTATTTACCATTAAAGTTAAAAACACAGGTAATATTTCACTCAATGATGTGGCCTTGACATCTTCTTTCACAGGGATTAATGGTGCTGCCATAGCCCTTACCAACTCAATAACTTTTGTTTCTGCTTCTGCCTCATCGACTAGCGGCACATTAGCAGTTGGTGAAACGGCAACATACATAGTCAGTTATACTTTTAACGCAACAAGTATTGGGTATGGGGGAATTCGCATGAACTTTAATGCAATCGCCAGTAGCCCGGGAGAATCAAACAATGTTTCTGACACCAGTGATGACGGGAGTGATATAGATGGGAATACTATCAATGATCCAAACGTTATTACTGCTGCAGCATCTGTCACTTCAATGGATGCGACTAAAAGTTTTCAATCTCATGGCGATGCCGATGGAGATGGACTTATGAGTGTTGGTGATCAAATCATTTACATCATTAAAGTTACAAATGATGGTTATCAAAATCTTGGCATAATTATGCCCGATGATACTTTAGAGGATGGAGGGGGAAGAGCTTTGGCTCTCACAGCACCTTTTACCCCACCAGGACCTATTTTCCAAAACTCTGATCAGGCA
>JAYYYF010000021.1:0-118230 GCA_036340635.1 Bacteroidota bacterium
ATCTTCTAGTTCTAAATCAATGTGAGGAATTTTTTTTGTTCCTGCACTAAAAATTCTGTTTGCTCCAAATCCTTTTGCCCAATTACTAGAAACTAATCCTGCAGCACCTGCTTCTTCAAAAACACTATTATTAAGCCTCCATTCAAAACCAGCATTTTGTAAATTTTTTCTCCATTTCTTAGACATTTCATCTCTTTGAGCTTTCATCTTTTCAAAGGATCCAGGAGTTGCATGTTTCTCCCAATTATAATCAGGGCGCCCAGTTGGTTGAGGCATAGATGTTAATACAATTTTTCCCTTGATAGTTTCTAACCAAGAATTAAAGGAATTTTTATCTTCGAATTCTGGCATTATTGCTATTTCACCTTCAATCCCACTTTCTGAAGTAGAAGGATTCCATGCTAATTGCATTCCAGTTAATGATCTCTGCCTTGGCTCTAACATATCTATATGAGTTGATATTCTTTCCCAGCCTCTCCATTCACCCCACTGGTGATTTCTTGCGGGAATTCCCCAAGAATTATATTTATTAATTGCCCAATCATGAGCGTTTTTCATTTGAGGGGTTCCAACCAATCTAGGGCCAATGACATCTAATAGTTCATGTGCCAGCTGTTCCAATTCAGAATTGTTTGTAGCCTCATCTACAATATTGTCAATGATTTCATTTTGGGACTGAACTATTAAGGAAACAAGTAAAAAGAGTAAGGAAAAATATTTTTTCATAATTTGAGACATTAAATTTTATACGAAAGATATTAATAAAAAACGGACTAGTAAAAATACTAGTCCGTCTTGTGTAGTAGCGAGGGCAGGACTCGAACCTGCGACCTTTGGGTTATGAGCCCAACGAGCTACCACTGCTCTACCTCGCGATTTATATTCAAAGATATAAAACTTTAGCTTTACAAAAGGGATTCTGTAAGATTGTATCTTTGTATTATGGTTTTAAAAGAACATAAATCTGGATTTGTTTCAATTATAGGGAATCCTAATGTTGGAAAATCTACACTTGTCAATGCCATTATGGGTAGAGATTTTTCGATAACCACATCAAAGAAGCAAACAACTCGACATAGAATTTTAGGTTTACTAAATGGAGAAAATTATCAATTGGTTTTTTCTGATACGCCTGGGATTTTGAAACCCAAATATGAAATGCAAAAAACTATGGCAACTTCTGTTAAAGAGTCAATTGTTGATGCTGATGTTTTGATATATATGACGGAAGTAGGGGAAAGAAAAATTGTTGATGATAAGATTCTAAGAAAAGTTCAAAATACAAAATCTTCATTATTAGTATTGATAAATAAAATTGACATTTCAAACCAAAAAGAATTGGAAAAAGATGTTAAATATTGGTCTGAAATGTTTCCCAGTGCTGAAATTATTCCAATTTCTGCATCAACAGGTTTCTTTGTTAAAGAATTAGTTGAGAAATTAATTAAGCAAGTTCCAGAATCTCAAGCGTATTTTCCAAAAGATCAAATAAGTGATAGGCCAGAAAGATTTTTTGTTAATGAAGCAATTAGGAAAAGTATTTTAGAAAATTGTCACAATGAAGTCCCTTATGCAGTAGAAGTTACAACTGATCATTTTAGACATAGCAAAAAAAATATAATTATAAATTCTACCATTATTGTTGAGAGAGAAACACAAAAAGGAATAATCATAGGTGCTAAAGGATTAAAATTAAAAAAGATAGGTTCCCAATCTAGAAAGTATTTAGAAAAATTTTTTGAAAAAAAAATTTTTATTGAGCTTTTTGTAAAAGTTGAGAAAAAATGGCGTTCAAAACCAAACCAATTAAAAAAGTTTGGATATAAAAATTGATCTATAGATATAGAATATTCAATTATTTTTGTGTCAAAATATAATTTTGGGAGCAATAGTAGCAATAGTGGGTAGGCCTAATGTTGGCAAGTCAGCTTTTTTTAATCGAATGATTAAGAATCGCCAGGCTATTGTACATTCTGAAATTGGAGTTACCAGAGACAGACATTATGGTAAATCATTTTGGAATGGTGTTGAATTTACATTGATTGATACAGGGGGTTATTTAGAAGGGAGTGATGATATTTTTCAAAAAGAAATTGATAAACAAGTTTTGTTGGCAATTGATGAATCTGATTTAATTTTATTTATGGTTGACATTTTGGATGGATTGACGGGACTTGATCAGGTTATTTCAAAGCTTATTAGACGATCTCAAAAGCCCGTTTTTCTTATAGCGAATAAGGCAGATAGTTCAAAAATTGCAAAAAAAATTGTGGATTTTTACTCTTTAGGATTTGAAAAAATTTTCCCTTTATCTGCCATTAATGGAAGTGGGACAGGTGAGCTTTTAGATGAACTTGTAAATCAAATCCCTTCTAAAATAAATGTTGAAAAGAAGGATTTACCAAAGTTTGCCGTTATTGGTAGTCCAAATGTTGGCAAATCATCATTTGTAAATAAAATTTTAGGAGAAGATCGTTATATAGTTACTAAAGAAGCAGGAACAACCAGAGATAGCTTAAACACCAGTTATAATTCCTTTGGATTTGATTTCATACTAGTTGACACTGCTGGCATTAGGAAGAAGGGTAAAGTAAAGGAAAATGTAGAGTTTTATTCTGTAATGCGATCAATTAAATCAATTGAGAGAAGTGATGTATGTTTATTAATGATTGACGCGACAAAAGGATTTAATAGTCAAGAGCAGAATATATTTTGGTTAGCACAGCGAAATGGGAAGGGCATTATTATTATGGTTAATAAGTGGGATTTGATAAAGGAGAAAAAAAATTCACGTAAAATTTTAGAAGAAAAGATCAAAGATAAGATATCACCATTTACCGATGTTCCAATCTCTTTTATATCAGTTAAGAACAAACAGCGTTTAATCAAGTCATTAGAATTGGCCACTAAAGTTTATAAAAATAGATCAAATAGGATTCCTTCTCGTAAATTAAATGATATCATGTTACCAATTATTGACAAAAATTCTCCTCCCTCCTTTAAAGGGAAGTTTATTAAAATAAAATTTTGTAAACAGTTAGGAACGAAAAGTCCTAAATTTTGTTTCTTTTGTAATTTCCCAAAATATTTGAAAGATCCTTATAAAAGATTTTTAGAAAATAAATTAAGAGAAAATTTTGATTTTTCTGGGGTCCCAATGCAAGTAATTTTTAAAGAAAAATAATTATATATTTTCTTTAAGATCATTAAGCGAGGATTTTATCTTCTGAAGTTTTTCAATTATTGTTAAAGCACTTTTTGGAGATTTTTCTTTATACTTCAATTGCTTTTTTGCGCCCTCAATAGTTAGGCCTTTTTCTTTAAGCAAATGATAAATTAGATTAATATTCGCAAGATCTTTAGAAGTATATTTTCTAGTACCACTATTTTTTTTCTTAGGTTTAATCTCTTTAAATTCTCTCTCCCAAAACCTAAGGAGTGAAGTATTTACATTAAGTGCTTTAGCCACTTCTCCAATGGTATAATATCTCTTTTCTGGAAGATTACTAATCATTAATCTAATGATTGATTTTCTTGATTTGCTTGATTAACTAGTTGATTGAATTCACTCGCGGAAAGATTCCCATAATAAAAATTTAGTGGATTTATACGTTTGCCATCTTTGAAAATTTCATAGTGCAAATGAGGTGCAACTGAACGCCCCGTATTTCCAACATAACCAATAAGATCTCCGCGCTTAACATTCTTCCCTCTTCTTACTGCATATCGATCCAAATGGGCATAGAGACTTACATAACCAAATCCATGATCAATACGGATGTGTTTTCCATATCCTGGGGCCCTATTATCGGCTCGTTTTACGATACCACTACCCGATGAATAGATTGGAGTACCTCTAGAGGCACTAAAATCCATACCCTTGTGCAATCTTCTTTTTTTTGTAAAGGGGTCTGTTCTATATCCATATCCTGAAGCCATTCTTTTGACATCCTCATTTCTAATTGGCTGGATACTTGGAATTGCCTCCAAAAGTTCTTTCTTGCTTTTTGAGAGACTTTCTATTTCTTCTAGAGATCTAGACTGAATAACAATTTGTTTAGTTAAGATATCTAACCTTTTAGTCAAATTGATTATTAATTGGGAATTTTCGTATCCTTCTAATTCTTTATAACGATTTATTCCACCAAAGCCTGCTCTTCTTTGTTCCTCTGGGATTGGACTTGCTTCAAAATAGATTCTATAGAGGTTGTTATCTCTGTCTTCTATATTTGTAAGAACAGATTCAATTTCATCTAATTTTTTGTTTAATATATCAATTTGAAATTCATAGTTTTTCAATTCTCTTTCCTGAAGGACCTCTTTAGGAGTATTAACTACATTATTATATAATAGTCCAAATAATATTAATATCCCAAATACCAAAGAAGAAATTAAAAAAAGAAAGAAATTAGAAATTTTCCGGACCTTACCTGTTTTTACAGGAAGATATGAGAGTGTCTCCTTATCGTAATAATATTTATTCCTAAACATTTTAAAATTTAATCTTTTTTAATTATACAAATATATAAATAAATCAATCTTTCAAACTAGTTTATAAGTCATAGTATAAATCTAAAAAACTATCTTTACACTAACTTTAGGTAGCTTAGTTAATTGATGACATCGGTAGAAATAAGAAAAAAATTTTTGGAGTTTTTTGAGTTAAAGAAACACAAAATAGTAGACTCTGCTCCGATGGTTGTAAAAAACGACCCGACTTTGATGTTTACTAATGCTGGAATGAATCAATTTAAAGAATATTTTTTAGGTAATGCTGAACCTAAAAGTTTAAGAATTGCAAATACACAAAAATGCTTAAGGGTTTCAGGCAAGCATAACGATCTAGAGGAAGTTGGAATAGACACTTATCATCACACATTTTTTGAAATGCTTGGTAATTGGAGTTTTGGAGATTATTTCAAAGAAGAAGCAATAAAATTTGCTTGGGAACTACTTACAGAAGTCTTTAAAATTGATCCTGAAACATTATATGTTACTGTCTTTGAAGGAGATAAAAAAGATTATCTAGATAAAGATAATGATGCGTATAAATTTTGGAAAGCTATAGTACCTGAAGATAGAATTATTCTAGGGAGTAAAAAAGATAATTTTTGGGAAATGGGAGAAAACGGTCCTTGTGGACCTTGCTCAGAAATTCATATTGACATTAGGGATGAAGAAGAAAAGAGAAAAAAATCTGGAGCGCTCCTTATAAACAAAGACCATCCAGAGGTTATTGAAATTTGGAATTTGGTATTTATTGAATTTAATAGAAAATCAGATGGTTCCCTTGAAAAACTTCCAAAGCAACATGTTGATACTGGAATGGGGTTTGAGAGACTCTGCATGATTCTCCAGTCTAAAAAATCAAGTTATGACACAGATGTTTTTGAGCCAATTATTCGAGAAATTGAAGTTCTAACAGAAACGAAATATGGGAAAGATGAAAATACTGATCGATCAATTCGCGTAATAGCTGATCATTTTAGAACTGTTTATTTTTCAATAGCTGAAGGACAACTTCCTAGCAATAATGGAGCAGGATATGTAATTAGAAGAATCTTACGAAGAGCCATTCGCTATGGATTTACTTTTTTAAATAAAAAAGAGCCTTTTATCTACAAATTGACAGATACTTTGAGTCAACAATTAAAGTTAGTTTTTCCAGAGCTTGAAAATGAGAAAAAATTAGTTTTCAATGTTGTTAGAGAAGAAGAGAACTCTTTTTTAAAGACTCTAGATCAGGGATTAGTTCTTTTGGAAAATATTACAGAATCAAATAAAACCAAAACAATTGATGGTAAAAAGGCTTTTGAACTTTATGATACTTTTGGTTTCCCGATAGATCTTACAGCTTTGATTGCACGTGAAAAAGGTTTTAATATAGATAAAAAACAATTTGATATTGAAATGGAAAAACAAAAGATGCGTTCCAGATCTGCTTCATCCACTAAAGTTGATGATTGGGAAATTCTGATGGAGGATGATGTTGAAGAGTTTGTTGGCTTTGATATACTTGAGACTGATGTTAGAATAGTAAAGTATAGAAAAGTTACAACAAATAAAGAAGGAGAATTTTACCAACTAGTATTTAATTTAACTCCCTTTTATCCAGAAGGTGGAGGACAAGTTGGTGATAAGGGTTATTTAGAGACCCAAAATGGTCAGATCCATTATATTACTGATACTAAAAAAGAAAACAACGTAATAGTTCATTTTTTGAAAACTATTCCGGAAAGAATGGAAGAAAAATTCAAAGTATCTGTAGATAAAAAGCAAAGGTTTAGGACTTCTTGTAATCATACGGCAACTCACTTATTGCACCAAGGATTGAGATCAATTTTAGGGGAACATGTTGAGCAAAAGGGCTCAATGGTACACTCAGGAATGTTTAGGTTTGATTTTTCTCATTTTTCCAAAATTTCTTCAGAGGAAATAAAATCAATAGAAAGTTTTGTCAATTCTAGAATCCAAGAACAAATTGTTCTCGAAGAGGAGAGAAACATACCTTATAAGGAAGCCCTTAGAAGGGGAGCAATTGGTCTTTTCGGAGAAAAATATGGAGACACTGTTAGAACTATAAAATTTGGACAATCTTATGAGTTATGTGGAGGAACACATGTGAAAAATACTTTAGACATATGGCGTTTTAAAATTATGTCGGAATCCTCTATTGCTTCTGGCATTAGGAGGATTGAATCAATTACTGGAGACGCTGCAATTGATTATTTAGAGACTCAAACAAAAACACTAGAATCTGTAAACTTATTTCTAAAAAACCCTCAAGACCCTTTAAAAGCTGTAAGTAAACTACATAAAGATAATGTCTCTCTTCGAAAAGAAATTTTGGATCTACAAAAATTGAAGGTCGAGATAGTTGAAAAGGAAATTTTAAATAAAATTCACAGAAAGAATAATATATCTTTAGTCACAGAGGAGGTTGATTTAGATTCTAATGCAATTAAAACACTTTGTTTTGAAATGGGTAAAAAGCATGAAGATCTTTTAATGATATTTGCTTCAAAAAAAGGGAATGAGGCAATTATAGCTTGTTATATTTCAAAAAAATTAGTTGACAAATCTAGTTTTAACGCAGTTAAAATAATTAATAGTCTGAGCACATATATTGGAGGGAAAGGTGGGGGGCAACCTTTTTTTGCGATTGCGGGTGGAAAAAATCCAAAAGGAATTAGTAAGGTATTAGAAAAGGCTAGAAAGCTTATTTAAATTTGCTTTGACTCCAATTTTTGCGGAGGAAAAGTTAAAAGGATTTTTGATACAAATTCACGAATTCTTTCATCTCTATTTTTCGAATATTCATTTATTAGTCCTTTTCCTTTTCCTTGCCATACTAATTGCTTGCTTTTTGAGTCAATTATATTAAGGTAAAGGGTCCCTTCAGTTTGAGAGTTAATATAGTTGTGACTAGGCCCCCAAAACCATGGATTCCAAAAAGCGTAGTTGGCTATTGAATTAATATAGATTTTTTCTTTTGCTTCAGTACTGATGCTTACCAAAAGATCTGGAGAACTTGATCTAGAAATATTTTTACTTAACATTTGCTCATCAACTGCTTTTAAAATCCTTCTTTTATCAAGATCAGAAATATTGACTTCATCGATACTTGGTTTATAGAAAGCATATGTTTCATATTTCGAAAAATCAACACTTGTATCGTGATCTGTGAAAACACTTATAGAAACACAGGAGGAAAGAATTAAAATGCAAATGAAAAAAAATATTTTTTTTACCATAATTTCTTTATTTTAATAACATTCAAAAATTATGCCAAATTTTTTAAAAAAATAATCTGATAATGCCCTTAAAAATAAAATTCATATTTATTCTTTTTATTTCTTTAGCTATAAATAGTTGTGGTTTATTAAAAAATAATAAACCATATAAATCTAAAAACACTCTTAGGGAATCCAAAAGGAATCAAAATCCTAATCAGCAATCTTTGACTGTCGAGAGGAAAGAAGAAAAGATGACTGCTGATCAGAGGGTCAAATTTTATATCAAAACTTATTCACCGATTGCTAAAGAGGAAATGATTAAATACGGTATCCCTGCTAGTATTACACTAGCGCAAGGTCTTTTAGAGTCTGGAATGGGGATAGGTTATTTAGCTAAAAACGCAAATAATCACTTTGGAATTAAGTGTCATAAAAACTGGAAAGGTGATCGTGTTTATTATGATGATGATGAAAAGGGTGAGTGCTTTAGGGCTTACACAAATCCCATAAATTCATATTATGATCATTCACTTTTTTTAAAAACTAGGAGCAGGTATGATTTTCTTTTTGAACTTAAATCAAATGATTATAAAGGATGGGCTAAAGGGTTAAAAAAAGCTGGATATGCAACCGACCCAAAATATTCAACAAAACTTATTGGACTTATTGAACGTTATGATCTGTCAAGATTTGATAAAGGTAACTTTGGGGAAAAGAGTTCAAAAAATATTCAAAAAAAGAAATATCGTCTAATTATTTATCAAGTAGAAAAAGGAGATACACTTTTCTCTATTTCAAAAAAATATAATATAGAAATTCAGACTATAATTGATCAGAATAATTTAAAAAATGAAACAATTTATATAGGACAAAATATTAATATACCTGTTAAAGATTAAATTAAAAAGTTCTTTTAAGTATTTCAATATCCTTTATCAATTGTTCAATTTCAAGTTTTAAAGTTCCATGCTCTCTATAAAAAGGGAATTATTTTTTTTAACGACTTTAATTAATTTTTTTTTAGCCAATGATTTGATCGTTTTGTCCCATTTCTTTCCACTCAATTCACTCTTTTCTTTCAAAATTTTTAATAAAACAGGATTCTCTTTTTCAAAAAGAGTAAAAACTTTTTCTTCCTCTTTATTCATAGCCAAAGATTTTTTTTCTGGTCTCATTTGAGGGAAAAAAATTACTTCTTGTATAGAATCACTATTAGTTAGAATCATAGTTAATCTGTCAATGCCGATGCCAATTCCAGAGGTAGGAGGCATACCGTATTCTAAAGCTTTTAAAAAGTCTTGATCAATAAACATGGCCTCGTCATCTCCTTTTTCACTAAGCAATAACTGTTCCTCAAAGCGTTTCCGTTGATCTATCGGATCATTTAATTCAGAATAAGCATTAGCTATTTCTTTCCCATTGACAATTAACTCAAATCTTTCAGTTAGCCTTTTATCTTTTCGATGCTCTTTAGTTAAAGGACTCATAGATTTTGGATAATCAATGATAAAAGTAGGCTGAACATAATATTCTTCACATTTTTTACCAAAAATAGCATCAATTAATTTGCCTTCACCCATTGAGTCATTGACTTCAATTCCAAGATTTTTAGCGGTTGTCCTTATTTGGGATTCATTCATTTTAGAAATATCAACCCCGGTATGTTTTTTAATCGCTTCATAAATTGGCACTCTAGGATAAGGAGGCCTGAAGTCAATTTTTTTATTTCCCAATATAGATTTTGTGCTTCCATTAACTCCAACAGCTATTTTTTCAAGTAGGTTTTCAGTGGTTTCCATCATCCAAAAATAGTCTTTGTATGCAACGTAAAGTTCCAGTACCGTAAATTCCGGATTGTGAGCACGATCCATACCTTCATTTCTAAAATCTTTTGAGAATTCATATACCCCTGGGAATCCACCAATAATTAATCTTTTTAGATATAGTTCATTAGCAATTCTTAGATATAAGGGAATGTCCAAAGCATTGTGATGAGTTATAAAAGGACGAGCTGCAGCTCCTCCTGGTATGGGCTGGAGAACGGGGGTTTCCACTTCAAGATAATCCTTGTCATTGTAAAAATCTCTAATTATATCATATATCTTAGTTCTTTTAAGAAAAACCTCTTTTGTTTTTGGATTAAGTATTAAATCTAAATACCGTTGACGGTATCTTAACTCAGGATCACTAAAATGATCATAAACATTTCCTTTAGAATCAGTTTTTGGAATGGGAAGTGGGCGGAGACTTTTACTTAATAATTTTAGGTTTTTCACCATAAGGGTTTTCTCTCCTACTTTAGTTTTAAAAAGTTTTCCTTCTATACCAATTATGTCTCCTATGTCAAGAAGTTTTTTATATACCTCATTGTAAAGTTCTTTATTTTTACCAGGACAAAGTTCATCTCGATTAAAATAAACTTGTACTTTTCCATGAAAATCTTGTAATTCTGCAAAACTTGCTTTCCCTTGTATTCTTCTAGACATTAACCTTCCCGCAATAATAACTTTTTTTCCTTCTTTAAAATGATCTTTAATTTCTTTAGAATTGGAGTTTATTGGATATAGATTAGCTGGATATAAATCAATTCCTAATTTTTGCAAAACCTCAAGTTTTTCTCTTCTTATTTTTTCTTGTTCTGAAAGTGAGTTCATTTACACAGTAATTTTTACAAAGATAAGTATCTATATTAATAGGGAATGAAATTTTATATCTTTGAAAGGCATTTTTGCACAAAGTTTTTCAGCTTCTAATTTAATGAGTTTTAAGAATAAAAGAATAATAATTAAAGATTTGGGGAAAATTTCTTATCAAGAAGGATTAAAGGAGCAAGAGAAATATTTTTCAGAAATAATCCAAATCAAAAAAACAAATCGGGGCAAAAAAAAATTGTCGAAAACAAATAATTTTTTGCTCTTCGTGGAGCACTATCCTGTCTATACACTAGGGAAAAGTGGTGATGTAAATAATTTATTAGTTGATCAAGAAATTCTTAGAGAAAAAAAAATTGAATTTTTTAAAACAAATAGAGGAGGAGACATTACTTTTCATGGTCTTGGGCAAGTTGTAGTTTATCCTATTTTTGATCTTGACAATTTTTTTACAGATATACATAAATATCTAAGAACACTTGAGGAAATAATAATAGCAACACTTTCGGATTATGATATATCGGGTTATAGGATTCCTGGACAAACTGGTGTTTGGGTTAATTCCAACAAATTTTCACATAAAAAAATATGTGCTTTTGGAGTTAGAGCTAGTCGTTGGGTAACTATGCATGGAATGTCACTAAATGTAAATACAAATTTGGATTACTTTAACTATATAGTCCCTTGTGGAATAAACGACAAAGGAATTACCTCCATTAAAGAAGAATTAGGAAAAGAAATTTCACTTTCGGAAGTAAAGAACAAAATTGTAAATCATTTTATTAACTTTTTTAAAGCAGAAACTGAAATTATTTTTAATTAATTTGATAAATTAAAATTTCTTTGTCATCTGACAATACAGTTAGTTCGATTGCTTTATCCTTATCTGCATTTGAGAGATCTGCTTCAGAGGCGCCATAAACTGGGAATCCTCCAACTGGAGATCCATTGCTGTAGAAAAGATATACCTTTTGAGCTTGTAAATCAGTTATTGTGATGTAAATAGTGTTGTTAATATAAAATATTTTAGGTTTTGTATAATTACCAAAAGGTAGTTTCACGGGGATACCTTTTATAGTTAGAATATTTTCAGCAAATGTAACTAAAGATTTAGTCGTAGAATCTATATAATGATTAGAACCAAGATCTAATTTTGATACAATTACATTTCCTTTTGTGTCAATTTGAATTAGATTGCCTTCCTCATTTGTTGTCATAAAAGTATCCAAATATGAGAAAATTTCATTCTTGCTAAAATTTATCTTTTCTTTCAATTTGATTCTATCTTGACCTTTACGGTTTAGAATTCTTAGAGTATTATCTTCTAGTTTAAAAATCAAATAATCTTTACCTAAAATTCTTATATGTTTTGGCAGATTTATTATATCACTTTCAAATTTTTTTGGTTTAAAACCTTTAACTTTTTCTCCCTTACTATCATACATTAAAAAAGAAGAATTGTTTATTATTAAGAATCTATAATTTCTATTTGAGTCATAATCAAAAATAGATAGCGGCTTTGGGGAATCATATTCCTTTAGTTTTAAATTGAAAGGCTTAACAATTTTTCCATTACGATCCAAAATCATAAATCTATTTTTTGTTCTAAAAGCCATTTGGAGACGTTTGTTTTTATATAAATCTACCTGTTTAACATCTCCTATGATTTTTCCAGTCAATTTTTTTTTCCAAATTAATTTCCCCTTATTAGAAAAAAGGTATAATGTATTTAGATTGTCCTGAATTACAATATCCATCTCTTTTGTCCTATGATTTTTAAGCCATTTTGGAGAATTTAATGCTGGATTTTCTATATTAAAATTATATTGATTTACAGTAGTGTTTTTTTCTTGTTTTGGCACATTTTTTTGAATTTTAAAATGGAGGTGTGAAAATTTTTTCTCGATTATACCTTGCATAGCAATCAAAGGAAATTTATTTGAACTTATCTTCTTAAGGATATTTTCCTGATAATCATTATTTCCCCATTCTGGAATTAATTTTGAAGTATTTCCAATCCAAGTAAAAGAGTTATTTTTTGAAAGAGACTGCATGAGTGATTCAAAATTCTTGCTTTTTGAAAGTGTATTGCCATTTTTATAATTGCTTGCAATTGTTTTAAGTAGAGATTCATTTTCAGTGAAAATAAAAAACGAGTCTATTTGCATTACCCATTTTAAATCACTGATTTCTCCAGAGAGATTAAGGAAATTTTCTATTTCTTCAGGAAGATCAATAGAATAATAAAGATTTGAACGGAATTTTTTTCCATTCCCATTTGAATATTTGAGTAGATTGTTTATCTCCATATTATTTGAGTGAAAAACAACAGCTTTATTTTCTTCTTGTCTAATCCAACCCATTTCATCAATGTTACTGATTGCAGAAAAGTCAATTGTTTTTATTGGGAGATTACTGCCAATGACATATTTCTTGAAACTTTCCTCGAGTTGTTGAATATTTTCAATTGTCAAACCAAAATAACTTGAAAAATTATTGGGGACAACTTTGGGGATATTTAATCCTATGGGCTTCTGTCCTTTGATTAGGTTTAAAAAATTAGGGATAGAGTCATTAATAAAAACTATTCCATTAAGTGAAAATATTTCTGAGGAAAAATCCATATCTAATCCAATCCATTCCTTCCCAGTTTTAGGGAAAAGAGGAGTATATGAAAAAAAACTACCAATTATTTTTTTTGCTTCAGGATGGACAAATATGTTAACAGGACTATCATTATCCATTATTTGAGTTAATTCATAAAAATTTTTATCGGTTATTCCTTTTTTATTATTTATATAATTTCTAATACAATCTTCAATTACTAATTGTGATTCAGATATAATTTTAATTCCGCCTAGATTGGACGTATATGTTTTTGTTTGATTATTGTTTTTCTTAATTCCAATTTCAATGTCACTGTAGATAATTTTTTCATCATAAAGTTTTATACTATCAGTTTCTTTTGTTCGTGAAATTAAACTAATTGCATCTTTGTTTTTGCCAATTTTTGTAAAGAAAAATAATGCGTTTGGGTCATTATTTGGCTCGGTTATTTTATAAAATCTTTCTTTGTAGTCTTTTCTTATAGAAAAAATATTTAAAAGCAAATTAGATGATTTGATTTGAGAAATTTCATTTACTTTAAAAACAAGGAAAGTATTTTGAGGAAGATAATCGAATGATTTGAAGTTTTTTTGGGACTTGGGCACACACCCTAAAAAAAGTAGTATCGACAAGAGCTTTAAAATTTCCTTTATCATATGTCAAAATTATAAAACTCATTTAGCCTTCACTATACCTATTTCAATAATTAAAATTATTTTTTTCAACAAATAGTTAAGATTTGAATAAATTCATTTTAATCTGATTAGATAAGAGCTTAAATGATTTTCTGTGATGTTTTGTTATTCCATATTTGTTTATTGCTTCTCTATGTTTATCTGTTGGATAGCCCTTATTTTTATCCCAGAAATATTTTTTGAATTTCAGATGAATTAATTTCATGTAGTCATCGCGATAAGTTTTGGCTAGAATTGATGCTGCAGCAATATTTTGAAACTTCGAATCTCCTTTAATTATACATTTGTAAGGAATTTTTTTATATGGATAAAATCGATTTCCATCTACTATAATGAATTCAGGAACAACAGAGAGTTTATCTAAAGCATTGTGCATCGCCTTGATACTTGCATTTAAGATATTTATTTCATCTATTTCATTTTGCATAATATGTTCAACGGAAAAAGCTAAAGCCTTCGATTCAATTTCTTTGCGAAGCCTATTTCTTTGATTTTCTGTCAATTTTTTCGAATCATTAAGTTTTGGAATATAAAATTCTTTTGGCAATATAACTGCAGCTGCTGTAACTGGACCTGCTAAGGAACCTCTTCCTGCCTCATCAGTTCCGACTTCAACTAATGTTGTGAGTTGTCTTTTTAACAAAAACCTATTTTTATTATTTTTTGGCAAAACAATATAATTACATTTGTTTTAACTTCGCATTTAGAATGCAATTAATAAGCAAAGTTTTAAGGATTATTTTCCTTTTCAATTTTTGGATCTTAAGTTCTCAAGAAATTGATTCATCAATATTGAGAGACTCGCTTTCTAAAGAAGAAAAACAAAAATCTTTAGAAGATTTTAAAGGACTAGAAAAAGATAGTATTTCTAGAATCAATTTGAATAAAAAATTTACTGACAGTATTGCTTTTTTTAATTTAAACAAAAAGATCAATGAAAATGGGGGTCCAATGGGATATTTCTTTTATTCACTTTCTTCAAAAATGGATTCTCTTTTTTATATAAGAGACAGTTTACTTATTGTTCAAAAAAGACTTAGAACTATTGCTCAAAAACCAGTAAAAAGAATTCAAGATATTACAATTGAGGACTACAAAATTTTTTATTCAGATGGTTCTGAGAGATATGTTGATACAACTCTTAATATTAATAAAGAATATCGGTTCAATTATTTGAGGAAAGATTATTTTGAGCTTTTGCCATTTCACAATACTGCTCAAGCATATAATAAACTTGGATACAATTTTAATAATGAAAAGTTAAAACCTCAAATGGGTGCAAGAGCAAAGCATTTTGGATATATGGAAAAGGAGGATTTTCCATACTATGAAGTCCCAACAGCTTTAACAGAACTTTTTTTCAAAACAACACTTGAACAAGGACAATTATTAGATGCTTTAATTACGGTAAATACTTCCCCCAGATTTAATTTTTCAATAGCACATAAAGGGTTGAGATCTCTTGGAAATTATATTTCTTCTATGAGTAACGGGACTCATTTTAGGATGGGCACCCAATATACATCTAAAAATTATAGGTATAAGCAGAGGATTCACTTTGTTGCTCAAAGAATGGACAACCAAGTAAGTGGCAGTTTAGATTCTTTAAGTGTTTATTTTTTTGAAAAGGCCATTGAGGATTATGGTTATGATGGTTTTTTAGATAGGTCAAGATTGTTCACAAATATTGAAGCTGATAACAGATTAAAAGGTAAGCGTTACTATTTAGATCAAACTTATGCGCTAATTATGGAAAAATCAGATACTCTTAAAAATTATGAAAGGGAAAAGGTTTTAACAATTGGACATACTTTTAATCATGAAACTAAGGAATTTGCTCATATTGACGTTTCAAGTAAAGGCTTTTATGGTGATTACAGTTATTTCTTTATAAATGATAGATCTGAAATGAGAACAATAGAAAATGATTTGATCGCTATTTACAAAGAGGAAAATTTAGGGCTTTTAAAATTTGGGTTAAACCATACTATTTGGAACTATAACTTAAAAACAAAATTATATGATGTTCAGAAGGACGATGATCAAGTAAGTAACCCTATTGAGAATAAATTTTTAAAAATAAATCAGCTAGCAGTTTTTTTTAATTGGGAAAAGATTTTTAAGGGATATGAGATAACTGCTAATACATATAATTCATTGAAGAAAGATTTTGCTTCTCAAAAAATCGGTCTGGAGCTAAATAAAGTTTGGAAAGAAAAATGGTTTTTAAAAGCAGGATTTAATTTCCATTCAGTTGCGCCAAATTTTAATTTCCAAATACATATGAGTGATTATATTAATCATAATTGGGAAAATATGGACTTTAAAAATCAATCTTTTAAAACACTTTCATTAAATTTCGGAAATTTGAGATGGTTTGATTTAGATTTTAATTTTCAGAGATTAAAGAATTATTCATATTTCAGAGTATCTCCTCTTGAACAGGGAGAGATTGGATTAAGCACTCCTAAAATTGCTGATGAATTAGAAATTTATCCTTTTCAATTTGAAGGAGAAATTGATTATTTTAAAATTCGAATTTTTCAGCAAATCAGCTTGGGTAAATTTTCTCTTTATAACACAATTCAATACCAAGATGTTAAACAATCAGTTGATGAATCGGATTCTTTTAACGTATTAAACGTACCTGATTGGATAACAAGAAGCACAATTGTTTTTTCAACACAAATGTTTAAAAAAGCCCTCTATTTGCAAACGGGTCTTAACTTCCAATTTTTCACCAAATATTATGCTGATCGATACAGCGGGCTACTTGGTGAGTTTGCTTCACAAAATGATAGAAAAATAGGTGAATATCCAAGGTTTGATTTTTTTATAAATGCGAAAGTTCAACAAACTCGAATATATTTTAAATTTGAGCATTTTAATAGTCATCAAACTGGATATAACTATTATTCTGCACCATTTACACCCTACAAAGATTCGGTAATTCGGTTTGGATTAGTTTGGAATTTTTTTCAGTAATAAATTTATTTTATACAGGGGGTAAATCTCCGGACACGTTCTTTTTTGTTAATAGGGAAGCCCCGATTAGATAAGAGTCTATCTGATTTGCAGCTTCACGGCCTTCTGAAATAGCCCAAACTATAAGTGATTGACCTCTTCGACAATCTCCAGCTACAAAAATTTTTGGATTTTCAGTTCCATAATTGTTTTTAGTTGTAATATTTCCAAAATCATTTAATTTTAGTCCTAGTTGTTCAGGTAATGATTTTTCTGGTCCAGAAAAACCAAGTGCTAATAAAGCAAGTTCACAGGGCCATTCTTTTTCACTACCCTTAACTTCCTTAAGTTTTGGTTTTTCACCAGCTTTTTTTTCCCAATTAACAGAAATCGTTTTTAAGCCTTTAAGTTTACCACTAGCGTCTCCAACAAATCCCTTTGTTAAAACACTCCATTCTCTATGGCCTCCTTCTTCGTGAGAAGATGATGTTTTAAGTGTAAATGGCCAAAAAGGCCATGGATTGTCATCATTTCTAGAAATAGGAGGCTTTGGCATTATTTCAAAATTCGTAACGCTTTTGGCTCCATTTCTATTAGATGTGCCAATACAATCTGATCCTGTATCGCCACCACCTATTACTATAACGTTTTTATTTCTTGCTGTCATTTTTTTATCAAAAGAAATCTCTCCATTGACTAGCATATTATTGTGAGGAAGAAAATCCATTGCCTGAATCACTCCTCCAAGATTTGATCCTGGAATTGGTAATTCTTTTTTTGTAGTAGAACCAGTGCAAAGTAAAATGGCATCAAAATCATCTTGTATTTTTTCAGCACTAATGTCGCTGCCAATTTCTTTGCCACAGATAAATTCTATTTCTTCTTCTTTTAAAATTTTAATACGCCTGTCAATTATTTGTTTTTCTAATTTAAAATCTGGAATTCCATATCTTAGCAACCCTCCTATTTTTTTATCTCTTTCAAAAACTGTTATTTTATGTCCAGCTCTATTGAGTTGTTGTGCAGCAGACAATCCAGCTGGTCCAGAACCAATGATTGCTACTTTTTTCCCCGTTCGATTTTTTGGAATTTCGGGCTTAATCCAACCTTCTTTAAATCCTCTCTCAACAATATATTTTTCTATTAATTCAATTGACACTGGGGGATTAATAATGCCTAAAACACAAGATTCTTCACAAGGAGCAGGGCACAATCGGCCAGTAAATTCAGGGAAATTATTGGTCGAATGCAAAATATCCAAAGCCTCTTTCCACCTATTCCTATATACAGCATCATTAAAATCAGGAATTAAATTACCTAAGGGGCATCCACTATGACAGAAAGGAACACCACAATCCATACATCTTGCCCCTTGCTTTTGGAGATCAGAAGTTTTTGGAGTAATAGTAAATTCTCTGTAATTTTTTATCCTATCTTTGGGAGAGATAGACGATTCATTTGCCCTCTCATATTCTAAAAACCCTTTTATTTTCCCCATAATTAATTTTTAGTTTTCCTTGTTTCTTTAGCTAAAATTTCAAGAGCACGTTTATAATCTGTTGGCATTACTTTAATAAAATTTTTTACTTCTTTAGACCATGAATCAATTATACTTTTTGCTTTTTTACTATTGGTGTATTTAAAATGATTTGAAATTGAATTATGTAAGGTTTCTCTATCTTGTTTGTTTAGATCTTCAAGTTCGACCATTTCAAGATTAAATTTATTTTGATCATAATTCTTACCATCATTATAAAGATATGCTATTCCTCCGCTCATACCTGCAGCAAAATTTCTTCCAAAATCACCTAGGATTATTGCAATTCCTCCGGTCATATATTCACATCCATGATCACCTATTCCTTCAACAACAGCAGTAGCACCTGAGTTTCTTACACAAAATCTTTCACCAGCTATACCATTAATATATGTTTCTCCACTTGTAGCCCCATAAAGAGCTACATTACCAATTATAATATTTTTATTGGCCTCAAAGGTTGATTCTTTCGGGACTTCAACTATTAATTTTCCTCCGGAAAGGCCTTTGCCAAAATAATCATTACAATTACCTATAACTTTCATTGTAATCCCTTTAGCACAAAAAGCACCAAAGCTTTGTCCTGCGGTGCCGTTAAAAAATATTTTTATTGTTTCTTCTGGCAATCCCTTAGACCCATATATTTTAGAGATCTCATTACTTAAAATAGCACCTGTTGATCTATTGGTGTTTCTTATTTTCATATTTAAAGACCTTGGTGTTTTTTTATAGATTGCATTTTTTAATTCTTTTAATAGTTTAAAATCTAAAACATTTTCTATACCATGGTCTTGACTTTGTGTATTATAAATTTCTATTTTCTTTGAAACTTTTGGTTTATAAAGAATTTTTGATAAATCAATTCCTTTTGCTTTAAAATGTTTGATAGCTTTTCTCATATTTAATTTTTGCGATTGACCAACCATTTCATCAACATTTCTAAAGCCTAATTTTGCCATAATTTCTCTAAGTTCCTCAGCAATAAAATACATGAAGTTTATAACATGTTCTGGTTTGCCAGAAAAATTCTTGCGTAATTCTGGATCTTGTGTTGCAATACCAACGGGGCATGTATTAAGATGACATGCGCGCATCATGATACATCCTGAGGCAACAAGTGGAGCGGTTGAGAAACCAAATTCTTCTGCTCCCAACAAACATGCTATAGCAACATCTCTTCCGGTTTTCATTTGCCCATCACATTCTAATACAATTCTTGATCTCAAGTCATTTAGGACAAGAGTTTGCTGTGCTTCTGCTATACCAAGTTCCCAAGGCAAACCAGCATGTTTTAAAGATGTAAGAGGAGACGCTCCTGTTCCACCGTCATATCCAGAGATCAAGATTACATCTGCTTTTGCTTTAGAAACCCCAGCAGCTATAGTTCCAACTCCAACTTCTGAAACAAGTTTAACATTTATTCGGGCTTCTCTATTTGCGTTCTTAAGATCAAATATAAGTTGGGCTAAGTCCTCTATTGAATATATGTCATGATGTGGAGGTGGAGAGATTAAACCAACATATGGAGTTGAATTTCTAACTGATGCAATATAGTGATCAACTTTTTTACCAGGTAATTGACCTCCTTCTCCAGGTTTAGCTCCCTGGGCCATTTTAATTTGTATTTCCTTAGCATTTGTCAAAAAATTACTCGAGACCCCAAATCTTCCAGAAGCAACTTGTTTTATAGCGCTATTTCTTGAATCCCCATTTTTGTTTTTTATAAATCTTTTTGGATCTTCACCACCCTCTCCTGAATTACTTTTACCACCTAATCTATTCATTGCAATGGCAAGATTTTCATGTGCTTCAGAACTTAATGAACCCAATGACATTGCTCCAGTTTTAAATCTTTTAACTATTTCAGTCCAGGATTCTACTTCGTCTATTGGGATAGGATTATAATCTTTAAAATCAAATAAACCTCTTAAGGTCATTAGTTTTTCATTCTGATCATTAATCATTGTGGAATAAACTTTATAAGTTTCATACTTTGATTGTCTAACAGCTTGTTGAAGTTTGGAAATAGTATGGGGGTTGAATAAATGTTCCTCTCCATTTCTTCTCCATCTATATTCTCCTCCAATTTCTAGAGAGAGCCCGTCAATTACCTTTCCATTAAATGTTTTTTTATGTCTTTCAGATATTTCATTTTCAATTTCTTTAAGGCCAATTCCCTCAATACGAGTAGGGGTTTCAGAGAAGTATTCATTTATAAAATTTTGATTTAATCCAAGGGCTTCGAATATTTGTGCGCCACGATAGGAGTGAAGAGTAGAAATTCCAATTTTGTTCATTATTTTTACAATTCCTTTTGCTATTGCTTTGTTAAAATTGTCAATTGCTTTTTCACTACTTAAATTTATCGTATCATTTTTTACTTGCCATTCAATTATTTCATTAACCATATAAGGATTGATTGCACTAGCTCCATATCCAAAAAGTAAAGAAAAATGATGAGGTTCTCTTGGTTCAGCAGATTCTATTACAATATCAAATTTTGATCTTTTTTTAATTTTTTTCAAGCCATGATGCACATGCGAACAAGCTAAAAGAATTGGTAATGGAGCCTTTTTAACAGAGGTTCCTCTGTCAGATAAAATAATTATGTTAACCCCATTATCTATGGCTTCAGAAATTTTTAAAATTATTTGATCCAATGCTTTTTTTATTCCTCTATATCCATCATTTATATTATAGAGGGCTTTAATGGAAGTAGTTTTAAAGTCATCATGATTTATATATTTTATTTTATCCAAATCTTCATTTGAGATAACAGGATTTTTGATAAACATTTTTTTACATTGTTCTGGACAAATTTTGAAAATATTAAAATCGTTACCAATAGTTAGACTAGTATCTGTTATTATTTCTTCTCTAATTCCATCTAAAGGAGGGTTTGTTACTTGTGCAAAAAGTTGTTTGAAATAATTGTACATGAGTTGTGGGCGATTTGAGAGAACAGCAAGAGGTGTATCGGTCCCCATAGCTCCAATTGATTCTTTAGCTTCAATTGCCATAGGGGTAATAATAGTTTTTAAATCTTCTTGGGTATAACCGAAAAGTCTTAGGCGAGTCTCAAAAGGCTCCTTTTCTGTAGGAGTAATATTTCCTGTATAATTTATGTTTTTTAGGGGTAACAAATTTTTGTTTAACCATTTTTTGTATGGATACTTTTTTACAATTTCCATTTTAATTTCTTCATCTTCAATAATTCTTCCTTCATCCATATTTACTAGAAACATCTTGCCAGGTTCCAATCGACCGTGTTTTAATATATTATTGGGTTTAAGATCAAGAACACCTGTTTCAGATGACATTATAACATATCCGTCTTTTGTAACGGAATATCTTGATGGTCTTAAACCATTTCTATCAAGGAGGGCTCCCAAAAACTTTCCATCTGTGAAAGGAATAGAAGCTGGACCATCCCAGGGCTCCATAATACAAGAATTATATTTATAAAAGAACTTTTTATCTTCATTCATAAAAAAATGTTTTTCCCATGCTTCAGGAACTAACATCATCATTACTTCAGGAAGTGATCGCCCCGTTAAAAGAAGAAATTCAACTACCATGTCCATTGAAGCCGAGTCAGATTTATTTGGAATTATAACCGGTGAAATTTTGGTTATATTTTTGCCAAACAATTTACTCTTAAAAATCTCTTCTCTAGTTTTCATTCGACTTAAATTACCACGGAAGGTGTTTATCTCTCCGTTATGACACATATGTCTAAAAGGTTGTGCTAAATCCCATGTTGGGAATGTATTGGTAGAGAATCTTTGGTGAACCAAAGCCAATTTAGTGACAAGATTTGAATCATTCAAGTCAATAAAATATTTTCCAATATCCTGTGGAGTTAGTAAACCTTTATATATTATAGTTCTTAAAGATAGACTGGGGAAGTAGTAATAATCTTTTTGAGAGATTTTTGATTTTCTAATTAAATTTTCTGATGTTTTTCTTGCAATGTATAATTTAACATTGAATTCCGTTTCAGAAATTTTTTTTTCTCCTTTACCAATGAAAACTTGTCTAATATTGGGTTCTGTTTTTGAAGCAATTTTACCTAGAACTTTTTTATCCACAGGTACTTTTCTCCAGCCTAATATGTTAAGTCCTTGTCTTGATATTTCTTTTTCAAAAGATTTAATACATTTTTCTCTTTCGTTTTTTTTAGCTGGAAGAAAGGTCATACCTACGGCATATTCATTTATTTCTGGTATTTTAAAATCACATTTTTTTATAAAAAAATTGTGAGGTATTTCGATTAGGATACCAGCTCCATCCCCTGTTTTTCCATCAGAACTTACTGCACCTCTATGTTCAAGTTTACAAAGAATGTCAAGAGCTTTATGTATAATGTCATTTGTTTTTTTCCCTTTAAGACTACAAATAAAACCTGCCCCACAATTATCATGTTCAAATTTAGGTGAGTAGAGCCCTTGTCCCTTTGGCAACATAGATCAAATTTTAGCGAATTACAAAAATAAATTTTATAGGATATAAACTGTAATATTATATTACAAATAGACAATAATTGTCAAATATGAATTTTTAGGCTTATATATTTAGAAATAATTAATTTATTCAGGGTTTTGTTATTATTTCATAAAGAATAAGTTGTAATATTATTTCTCTAATAATTTAGAATTGTTGTCAAACCAAATTTATAGCGTTATTGGAGTTATGTCTGGAACTTCTCTAGATGGAATAGATATGGTATATGTCAGGTTTTCAAAAAAGAAATCTTGGGAATATGAAATTCTCTATGCTGAAACTTTTGCTTATGATAACTTTTGGAGAACTAAATTGGAATCCGCTCAAAATTTAAAAAAGAATGAGCTTAAAACTTTAGATGAGGATTACACAAAATTTTTAGCATCTAAGATTAAAAAATTTATAAATGAAAAGTCAATAAATGAAATTGATTTTATAGGATCACATGGGCATACTATTTTTCATGAACCTTCTAAGGGTTATACATTTCAAATTGGTAATGATAATAAATTAGCCTACTATCTTAATCGAAGTATTATTTGTGATTTTAGAACTGGTGATGTTATGCTTGGTGGACAAGGAGCTCCATTTGTACCAATTGGAGATTTATTGCTTTTTAAAGATCATGACATTTGTTTGAATCTAGGAGGTTTTGCAAATATTTCAATTAAATCAAAAAATAAAATAATTGCATATGACATATGTGCTGTAAACACTGTTTTTAATTTTCTTTCGAAAAAAATTAAACTAGATTACGATGATAAAGGGTCAAATGCTAGAAAAGGTAAATTGATTAAAGACTTATATAATAAGCTTGAAGATTTGAAATATTATGGTTACGTTCCTCCAAAATCTTTGGGTATTGAATGGGTAAAGGCAAAAGTGTTTCCACTATTTGAAAATTTTTCCAGGCATCCTGTTACTGACTTAATGCATACTTATTCTCTTCATGTTTCAAAAGAAATCGCAAAAAATTTAAATCAATGTACTTCTGCTATGGTTACAGGAGGAGGAGCTTATAATTCTTTTCTTATAGAAAGAATTAAAAAGCATACAAACACCAAATTATTTTTACCAGGAAAATTACTAATAGATTATAAGGAAGCCCTAATTTTTGCATTTTTGGCAGTATTGAAATTCAGGAATGAAGTAAATTGTTTAAAAACAGTGACCGGGGCTAAAAGAGATCATTCTTCAGGAAGAATATTTAATCCTAAAATATTATAAATTTTTATTATATTTTGGCAATTAAATTTTAAAAATGGAACTAGTATTATTATCAATTTTTGCCATTGGATATCTCCTCATTACCCTTGAACATACTCTAAAAGTTGACAAGCTGATTCCTGCTCTTGCAATGATGGCTTTACTTTGGGCATTAATTTCAATGTTTCATTTACCTGTTTTCGATGTTAACACAGCTTTAAAAGAATTGGAACCTACACATATTGATGAAATTTTATTGCATCATCTTGGAAAAACAGCAGAAATTTTAATCTTTTTATTAGGAGCTATGACAATAGTTGAAATAATAGATTATTTCAATGGGTTTTTTACAATAAAGAGTTTTATTAGAACAAAAAGTAAAAAAGGCTTATTATATATTTTTGCAGTTCTTGCTTTTATTTTGTCAGCAATTATCGACAATCTGACTGCAACAATCGTTTTGATTACCATATTACAAAAGGTTGTAAAAGATCGGACTACAAGACTTTGGTTTGCTGGTTTGATTGTTATTTGTGCTAATGCTGGAGGTGCCTGGTCACCTATAGGAGATGTTACAACAACTATGCTATGGATTGGTAAAAAAGTTTCTACAGTAAAATTAATTTCATATCTATTAATTCCTTCAATTGTTTGCGCTCTTATCCCTGTTATTACAGCAACATTTTTACCTGCTTTTAAAGGTCAAATTTCTAATCATAAAACTGACAGCAATGAAAATGTTCCTGATAAAAGGGGTGCTATAATGTTATATTTAGGACTTTCTGCAATTGTTTTTGTTCCTGTTTTTAAGGTAGTTACTAATTTGCCTCCATATGTTGGAATGATGTTATCTTTAGCTGTTGTGGCAACTTTTGCTGAAATCTTAAGTAAGGCAAAAATAAATATAACTTCTATTGATGCAGTTCATGAAGAACATTCAAGTCACAGTCCAGTTCATAAATCACTTTCTAAGATTGAACTACCTAGCATTCTATTTTTTCTTGGTATTCTAATGGCAGTTGCTGCATTGGAATCACTTGGTATGTTATTTGAGTTTGCTGGTTCACTGAACAATACAATTCCTAATCAAGATATAGTTGTAATACTTTTAGGAATTGGTTCTGCAGTAATTGATAACGTTCCTTTGGTGGCAGCAAGTATGGGAATGTTTTCAGAATTGATTGATAATCCCTTGTGGCACTTTATAGCATTTTCTGCTGGAACAGGGGGGAGTATGCTAATTATTGGATCTGCTGCTGGAGTTGTTGCAATGGGAATGGAAAGAATTGATTTTTTCTGGTATTTGAAAAAAATTACTTGGCTTGCAGCAATTGGTTTTTTAGGAGGTTCTTTTACATTCATCTTGATAAGAAACTTTTTTTTGTGAAACAAAATTTTTAAACTAAAATTCCGTTTAAATATTAAACCAATTATTTAAAAATGCATTTAATTTTTCAGGAGTCTCCAATACAAACAAAGAAATCCATCTCTTTAATTGAACTAATTATGAGTGGAGGATTGGGTGGTCAACTTATAATAGGAGTTTTATTTATATTATTGTTGGTCGTGATATACATATATTTTGAAAGACTTTTTGCTATAAAATCTGCTTCTAAACTAAGTGTTAATTTCATGAATCAAATTAGAACATATGTTTTGAATGACAAGATAGATGGAGCACTTAATTTATGTTTAAAAGAAGATAAGCCCGTTGCAAGGTTAATTTCTAAGGGGATTTCAAGGATTGGAAGACCCTTGGAAGATATAAATACTGCAATTGAGAACGCAGGTAGAATAGAAGTTTATAAACTTGAAAAAAATGTAAGTGTTTTGGCTACTATCTCTGGAGCAGCACCAATGATAGGATTTTTAGGCACTGTAATTGGAATGATTATTTCCATCTTTGAAATTTCTAACGCAGGAGGAAATATTGACATGCAATTACTTTCAAGTGGTCTTTATACGGCAATGACAACCACTGTGGCAGGTTTAATTGTTGGAATCTTTGGTTACATCACTTATAATCACTTGGTTGTAAAAACTAACAAGATTGTACATCAAATGGAAGCTAATACATTAGATTTTTTTGATTTATTAAATGAGCCTGCTTAAATGAACTTAAAAGGGAGAAACAAGATTAGTCCAGAATTTAGCATGTCTTCAATGACTGATATTGTTTTTTTACTTTTGATTTTTTTTATGATAGCTTCAACCTTAGCTAAGCAATTAGACACGATTGATGTTAAATTACCTAAGGCAAAAGGGAAAACAGAAAACAGGAATACTGTTTATGTAACAGTAGATAATAAATCACATTTTTATATAAATTCTAAACGTGTTTCAAAAACTAATATTAGGAGTGAACTTTTAAAAGAACTTAACAAATTATCTTTCAAATCAATAGTTTTAAGAGCAGAGCAAAAAGTTCCTATCGATGAGGTTATATACGTTATGGATTTGGCAAATAAAAATGGAGTGAAAGTAGTTCTAGCTGTTGACTCAAAATGAAATTTTTAAATACATCTCATAAAAAGAAATCAGCAATTATAACTTTTTTTTCAGGGTTGGCATTGCTTTTTCTATTTTTTGTTTTCGGGCTTCAATACCTCGACCCCCCCATAAGTTATGGAATGGAAGTTAGTTTTGGTATTTCTAATGAAGGAGATTCTGATCGAAAAGAGCAAAACAGTCAATATATTGATAAAGATGAATTGATTGAAAAAAAACTAGTTCAAAATGAATCTGGGTTATCCAATTCTACAGATGTTGTAGTTCAAGAAAAAAGTAATGTTTCAATCAATAAAAAGTTTCAAAAAAAGAATAAAACTTTGTCTAATAAAGAAGAAATAGAGAAGAAAAAACAAAACCCGGAGATAGAAAGTAGTACTAAAAATGTATTATCAAATTTAGTTAATCAAAAAGAAAAAAAGGTAAAAGTCAATCTTTTGAAAGAAGATGATAAAGGGAATAACGATGCGAATCCATATATGAATACGTATCTTGACATTAAAGGAATTAAAGATATTGAAAATGGATATGGTTTAAGTGGAAGAAATCTTAAGTCAAATGGCAAAGTTATTCAAGAATGTAATGAAGAAGGGGTTGTTGTGGTAAGAATCATTGTTGATCCCCAAGGGAAAGTTATTGAAGCAAACCCTGGTGTTAAAGGAAGTACAAATATTCACCCATGTCTTCTCAAACCGGCTATTGAAACAGCTTTTCTACATGAATGGCATCCAGATGAAAAAGCACCTTCAAAACAAATTGGTTTTGTAGTCATTAATTTTAAACTTAGAAAGTAGTTTTTGAGAAGTTACGGTCAGACTATATCTTGGATGTTTTCAAATCTTCCTGTTTATCAAAATATAGGAGGTGTTGCATATCGTCCAGATTTATCCAAGATGAATCAATTATTAATTTATCTAGGAGAACCCCAGAAAAAATTTAAGTCAATTCACATTGGGGGAACAAATGGGAAAGGATCTACCGCACATATGCTATCTTCAATAATTCAAGAAGCAGGTTATAATGTTGGCTTATATACTTCTCCTCATATAAAAGATTTTAGAGAAAGAATTTGTATAAATAAGAAGCTTATTGAGAAAGGTTATATTACTAATTTTATTTTTGAACACAAAAGTTATTTTGAATCGAATAGGTTTTCTTTTTTTGAAATGACTGTAGCCCTAGCTTTCAGTTATTTTGCTTATAAACAAGTTGACTTGGCCGTTATAGAAGTTGGAATGGGAGGAAGGTTAGATGCTACAAATATATTGGAACCAGAAATTTCAATAATTACCAATATAGGTTTAGATCATACAAAATTTCTTGGAAATAATTTAGCCGATATTGCATTAGAAAAAGCAGGAATTATTAAAAAAGGAACTCCTGTTGTTATTGGTGAAACCCAGAAAGAAACAAGATTAGTTTTTGAAAAAAAAGCTTTGGAAATGTCTGCTCCAATTATATTTTCTGATGCACAAAAAAAAGAGATTTATAATTCTGATTTAAATGGAATTGCTCAACAAAAAAACATTAAGACTGTAGTCAACTCATTAAAACTTTTAAAAGATTTTAGAATTTCAAAAGAGAACATAAAGGAGGGGTTGTTAAGAGTGGTAAAAAACACTTCACTTAAAGGGCGATGGCAAGTAATTAATTGTAGTCCTTTTATAATTTTAGATATAGCGCATAATGTTGAGGCGATTACATATGTTACTAAACAACTTTCAGATCTCCCAAGAGAAGAGCTTCACCTAGTTCTTGGCTTTGTAGGGGACAAATCTGTCTATGATATTTTGAAGTTATTTCCCTCTGATTCTAAATTTTATTTTTCTTCTCCAAAGCTTGATAGAGCTTTTCCACTTGATCAACTAGAAGGAGTTGCCAATGAATTAAAATTAAATTTTAATCTTTATTCATCTGTTTCAAAAGCCTTTCAATCCGCCAAAGAAAAATCTAGAAAAAAAGATATAATTTTTGTTGGTGGGAGTACATTTGTTCTTTCTGAGATTTTATAATTTTTTCAGAAAAAAGTTGCTCCGGCAGGAATCGAACCTGCATCTAAAGTTTAGGAAACTTTTGTTCTATCCGTTGAACTACGGAGCAGATATTTTTTAATAGAAAATTTTTTCCTCTATTGATTTCCATAAAAGAAGAGAGGCTATTGTTTTGTAGGGGGTCCATTTTTTTGTCAACTTATTTAACATAATCTTATCATCTTTTTCAAAATTATAATTTTGTTTAATACTATTGATAAGGGCTAGATCTTTTTCAGAAAAAATATCTTTTCTAAGCATCACAAATATTAGAAACATTTTTGCCGTCCATGTTCCAACACCTTTTATTTTAATAAGTTCATTTATAATTTCTTTGTCAGTATGTTTTTCAAAATCAAAATCTGAATCTTTAAAATAAGTATAGACATTCTTTATGTATTCAGATTTTTTTAAAGAAAGACCAATCGAACGAAGTTTGTTCAAATCAATATCTAAAAGTTCTTGTTTCGAAAAGTTTTTCACCAATTTGTTAAATCTTTTTTTTATTGCAAATGCCGCCTTGAAACTTATTTGCTGTTCAATAATTAAATTAGAAATAGCTTTTGCATAATCTAAATCATACCTGTCATTTAGAGATATTTTATCTCCAAATTTATCAATTAGAAATGCCATAACTTTATCTGATTTCAAATGATCGAATGATTTGGAAAAATTATATTCCATTTTAATTAGTAAAATATTATTTAATATAAAGAACCCTCTTAAAGGAGGGAAATTTTAATTAATTTTTTTTCAAACTCAATTATTAAAATTTGTCTTTATTCTTTGTAAGTTTATGTTTAGCATAAATTATATTCAGGCAAATTAAATGGAGGATAAAATATTAGATTTAAAGAGTTTAGTAAAGAAAAGGTATGGTATAAATCCTGATTTAATTCAAAAATTTAGAGGATATGATAATGACAATTATTATGTTAGAGCAGACAATCAAAAATTTGTTTTAAAGATATATGAAGATTTGGCTTTAGAGCCAATTCTTTTAGCAGAGAATGAACTCTTGTTGTTTTTACAAAAAAAGAATTCCGGCTATTACCCCAAGCCCATATTGTTTAAAGAAGGTGGTTTTCTTAAACAAATAAATTATAATGGTAAGACCATATTAATAAGAATGCTTTCTTATTTAGATGGATATTTTTTAGGTGAGTCTAAACCTACAAAAGAAGTTATATCTTCTTTAGGATCTTTTTTAGCTTCACTTAATTTACTTCTACAAGATTGGAATAATTCTGAAATTAAAGCTAGGAATTGGGAATGGAAAATAGAATCTATTGAATTAATAAAAAATAGAGCGAATTTTGTTTCTTCTCCATCTAATCGTAATAAGGTACTTTATTTTATTAAACAATATGAAGAAAATGTAATACAGTTTTATGGCAAATTACGAAAATCAATTATCCACAATGATGCTAACGAATGGAATATTTTAGTTGAGGAAAATCAAATAATAGGGTTAATTGATTTTGGAGATATATCTTATTCTCACCTAGTTAATGAAATAGGAATTGCTATGACTTATATAGCTTATGACAAAGAAGATGTTCTCCATTGGGCAGGTTTATTATTAGAAAGTTATAATAAAGTTTTACCTCTTAACGAAGATGAGGTTGAATCATTATATTATGTTATTGCATTAAGGCTTTGCATGAGCGTCTCAAATTCAGCATATGCAAAGCTAAATCAGCCTGAAAATAATTATGTTAGTGAGAGTGAAAATAATGCGTGGAGTATGCTCGACAAATTGATTTTTATAGGTCCAATTGCAGCTAGAAATTATTTTCGTAAAGTAACAGGTTTTTCTCCAAGAAAAGAAAAAAAAGAAATAGAATATATTGATCATCGGGAGAAATATTTGAGCAAAGTTTTATCACTCAGCTATAAGGCTCCACTAGTTATGAAGCAGTCTGCTTTCCAGTATATGTATGATGTATATGGGAATGTCTTTTTAGATGCGTACAATAATATTCCTCATGTAGGACACTCTCATCCACTTGTTGTTGAAGCAGGTCAAAAACAAATGGCAAGACTTAACACTAACACCAGATATCTTTATTCAATAATTAGTGATTACGCTGAACATTTATTGTCATATTTCCATCCTAAACTAAATAAAATATTTTTTGTGAATTCAGGAAGTGAGGCTACTGATTTAGCTATTCGTATGGCAAGAGCACATACCAAAAACAAAAAGATTGTAGTTATGGAAGAAGGTTATCATGGGCATACACAAACGGGGATTGAAATAAGTGATTACAAGTTTAATGATTCAAAAGGGATGGGACAGGCAAGCCATATTATTAAATTGCCTTTACCGGAAGCAACTTCATCATCAATTGTAGATTCTGAATTAAAAAAAATCAAGAAACGTTTATTGACTACTAAAATTTTCCCTGCTGCTTTTATTAGTGAAATAATATTAGGCTGTGCTGGACAAGTACCCTTGCCAAAAAAATATTTAGAAACAATATACCCAATAATTAGGTCTTTAGGTGGGGTATGTATTGTAGATGAAGTTCAGACTGGGTTTGGCAGAATTGGAAGTCATTTTTGGGCATTTGAAAGTCATGACATTGTACCTGATATGGTTATAATTGGGAAACCTATGGGGAATGGACATCCAATGGGGGCATTGATTACTACAGATTCAATTGCAAAAAGTTTTGAACAAGGAGTAGAATTTTTCAGTTCATTTGGAGGTAATCCTGTTTCTTGTGCTATAGGGAAAGCGGTTTTAGAAGTAATAGAACAAGAAGAATTAAAGAAAAGGGCTTTTGAGGTTGGCAATTATTATAAGAAGCAATTAATCGATTTAAAAAATCAGTACAGCTCTATAAAAGATGTTAGGGGATCTGGCTTGTTTTTAGGAATTGAGTTAGTTAATTCTAATGGTAAACCAGATTCTGATATGGCAGATTTAATAAAAAATAAATTACGTGATAGAAATGTGTTAATTGGAACAGATGGGAAGTATAGCAATGTTTTAAAAACCAAACCTCCTTTGTGTTTTAGTAAAGAAAATGCGGATGAAGTTGTTCAAAGGATTGGAGAAGCCATTAATGAATATGGAAGAATCGGAAGCTAAATATCCCGATAATCCGATTAAAAACAAGAGAATAATTAAGGATCTGTTTTTAATAATTGTTACCTTCATAAGGCAGTAAGTTTAATAAATTTATGTAATAATTATATTTATACTTTAATATGACCTTACAATGAAAACATTTTATCACTTACTATTGATTTTAGCTGCTATTTGCGCTTGTAAGGAGGCTAATATGGAATGGGAGGATTTAATTGTTAATAATTCTCTTGATGGTTGGCATATCTATCAGGATGATGGAACAAAAAAAGGCTGGAAAGTTGACAATGGAATTTTAATTTTTGATTCTTTATCAGGTCTTGAATCGGGTGAACCTGATGCTAGTTTGCTTTCAAACAAGAAATATTTAAATTTTGAAATAAAATTTGATTGGAAAATTGAAAAAGGTGGAAATAGTGGTTTTATGTGGGGAGTGAATGAAGATAAAAAATACAAGTACCCATATCAAACGGGACCAGAAATTCAAATAATTGATACAGGCATCTACGACAATCCGGAAACAGTTTTAGGGGGGCAGGTGGAGCTCAATAATGTATTAAGAGATGTTGAAAATAAAAGATACTTTGTTGGATCAGTCTATGACATATCACCCCCTACAAATACTTCTGCTTCAAATCCAGCTGGTAGTTGGAACTCATATCATATAAAAATTGATCATAAGAATAATTTTGGAAGTGTCATTTTGAATGATATATTAGTAAATCGTTTTCCTCTTAGTGGGAAAAAATGGGATTCACTTGTTAGTCGAAGTAAATTTAGTAGATCAGAAGAATTTGAATACCTTGGAAGCGAAAGATGGTATGGATTTGGTAAATATCCCAAGGGCTATATTTGCCTTCAAGATCATCCCGGAAAAGCTTATTTTAGAAACATAAAAATTAGAGAATTAGATTAAAAAGTATTTTGTCCTTAATCAATTAGACCCAGCTACCAGGCTAGAATTAATTGTAAAGTTGAGCCGCTTTGTATTACCTTCTATTGTTACTGTACAGAGTAATCATGATGAGCCTTTTGACTTCGTATAATTGATCAAAATTGGTTATATTCGCCTTCTCATTTAAACCTCTCAAAAACACTCTGTGGGGTACTCAGTGGGGTACATTGAAATATTGAAATGATTTGATAAGCAATCTAACTATTTGATTATCAGCATTTTGGGCGCTTAGCTCAGTTGGTTCAGAGCACTTGGTTTACACCCAAGGGGTCGGGGGTTCGAATCCCTCAGCGCCCACCATTTAAGTCTGTTTATTAAATTTGAACAAACAGGAAACGTTTTAATTAACCTTATTTAGATTGGGTAAAAAGCCAAGGAATAAAATCAGGATCAGAAAATAGATTATCCCAGCTATTATGATTTACACCTTTATGAATTTTAAAAATTACATCAATCTTTTCTTTTTTCATTGCTTCATACATAAGTTTTGAATGTATTATTGGGACGACATTGTCTTTATCTCCATGATCAATTCGCCATGCAGGCTGACGGATTTTTTTTGATATTTTTGGATTTGCTCCACCACAAACAGCAAATGCAGCAGCAAACATTCTCGGGTTGCGGTAGACCATTTCAAATGTTCCCATTCCACCCATAGATAATCCGCCAATATAAATTCGCTTTTCATCAACACCATATTTTTTAACTAAATCGTTAATCATTCCTTCAACTAAATCAAGAATAGCATTGTCTTTCGGATCCTTAGAATATTCAAATTTCATAGGTTCTGGCCGATCAATAATTGTTGCCCAATAACTTTCCAAAGGACACTGAGGGAATACAACAATAGCAGGGTATTGTTCACGAAATTCTTTTTCTAGGAAAAGATTACTTCCATGGAATAATTGAAGTTTATTGTCTATTCCTCGTTCACCAGCGCCATGGAGAAAGACAAGAAGAGGATATTTTTTTTCTGAGGTATAATTTTCAGGTAATAAAAAGCGATAGGGTAAATTGTCTTCCTTATTTTTATAGGAGGCTGATTCGTAGAATTGGGCCTGTATATAAAAAGGGAATAAATAAACTAAAAGATGAAATATTTTACTTGCAATTATTTTCATTTAAATAGTTCATTTTAAAATTTCAGATTTAGTTTCTTCTAAATTTACCAAACTTTTGATAAAAAAATTAAGATTCATTACCCATATGATTTTTTTCACATTTTTGACTTTAAAATTTAGCTGAGGTTTATTTATATTGGTCTCTATGAAAAAGACACGTATATTGTGATGCAATGAAACATTTAACTAGTAGGTCAAATTTATCTTTTCTTGTAAACAAGTATGATCTTTTCAAAGCTATGTTTTCAGACAATAAAATTCCAATTCCGGAAACAGATGAAGTGATATTAGAAATTGAGAGATATGCTTTTACTTCAAATAACATTACATATGCAGTTACTGGCAACACATTAGGTTATTGGAATTTCTTTCCAGCAAAAGAGCCTTTTGGCACTATCCCAGTTTGGGGCTTTGCAAATGTTCTTTTTTCTAAGAACAAGAATATTTCTGAAGGAGATAGATATTATGGTTATTTCCCTATGAGCAATTATTTAAAAGTTATACCAGAGAAAGTCAACGCCTTCAGTTTTATAGATGATTCTTCTCATAGAAAAGGACTTCCCTCTGTTTATAACTATTATTTAAAAATCCCAAAAGGAGCTGACAGATCATCAGATTACCACCCTTTAATAAAGCCGCTTTTTTTGACTTCATTTTTGAATTATTTCTTTTTGAAGGACGAAAGTTTTTTTGGCTGCGATCAAATAATACTTACAAGTGCATCATCTAAAACAGCTTTGTCTTTAGCTTTTTTGTTGTCAAAAAATAAATCAGTGGACAAGAAAAAAATTATAGGTGTCACATCGAAAAAAAACATTGAATTTTTATCAAAAATTAAATTTTATGACAAAGTTTTATTATATGCTGATGCAGAGAAAAAGCTTAATGTGTCAAAATCAATAATAGTTGATTTTGCAGGTAATTCAGATTATCTAGTAAAATTACATGATTGTTTAGGAAGTTTTTTGAAATATGTTTGTTTGATAGGATTGGCAGATTGGTCTTCAAAAACGGATTTTAAATCCATTCCTAATTCAAAATTTTTCTTTGCTCCATATCATGCTGAAGGAAGATATAGAGCAATGGGAGTTAAAAAAACTACACTGTTAGCTGATGGCTTAATGAAAGAATTTATTATGAAAATCAAAGATTATATAAAACTGAAATATGTAAATAAATCAAAAGAGATACATGAGTTATATTTAAATTCTTTAAAAGGGAAGATCGATCCAAGTAAAGGTTATATGGTACAGTTAAGTAAGTAAATCCTTATAAATGATATTTGTTGAACAGCCTAATTCAAATGTTAGAACTTGCGCGATAAAACAGCTGCTTTAAAAAATTAATTTATGGTCAGGTTTTGAAAATCTATTTGGCTGATCTAGCCCATCTACAGGGTAATTTTTTTTTGACATATTTATTGGATGTTTAACAAAATTTTTACCGATGAATGTAATTTCGACAGTTGTCGGGAAATTATTATTGAGAAAAGTTTTACTGTAATTATTTCCATGTATGTGGGCAATGTAAAAGTTCCTTAAGGCTAATTCAATGATTCTGTCAAATTCTTTGCTGTATTTGTCAAGTTTATGAAATTCAACAGCTATTCCAACAATTGTTTCTTTTGTTTTAAAAAGTGATTTTATAACTTTATATTCAGCTGTTTCTATATCCATTTTAACAAAAATTTTTTTTGCATTTGATGATATAATTGCAGACAAAGAATCTTTCACTGTTTTGCTGTTTTTAATATTGCTGTCCCAGATTCTGTTTTTAAAATGAGTTACATTTTTTTTGAAAAAAAAGAAATAATCAATAATTGTGTAAATGCCATTAATCGATTTAAAGAATCTTATTTTATCAAAAAGTAATGCCCGAATAATTGTCAAAAAAATTGATTTTAAACTAAAAAATAAAACTGAGAAGAAATTTAGTGTATGATCATAACAGTGAACAATAGCTTTAGGATTTTCTTTTATGAAGTCTTTTTCAAAAGACCAGTCTTTATTGATCCCATATGACAATAAACCATCACACAAATTAAAAACAGATTTAGGTATAATATAGCCGCCATCATTGTCTCTTCCAACTCTAACAAGATTATTGATTTCAATAGGGATAAGTTTTTTGGTTTTAATCATTTATTTTACTTCATTTAATGATTTGTATTTATCAATAATTTCCTTTGGAATAGGCAAATACCCATTATTAAATTTTAATTCCGTTTGATTATTTGATTTTTTTAAGTGAATATAAAAACTCGAAACTTTTTTAATTTCTATACAGTCATCAACATCATAAAGGTCATCTGTATGAACTTGCTCTAAACCAATTAACAAACTTTTTTTAGCTCTTTTTTTAATATTTGCTTCGTTTTGGCCAACCATAAATTTACTTTCATGTAGTTCTTCAAATTTTTTTGGGTCATATCCACCAAGATTTATAAAATATAGTTTATTGCTATCGTTAACTTTTTTTTTGCTAAGAGAAACTTTATACCCATCTACATAAGTTAATTCTACCCAGGAATCTATATGTAGCCTATCAGGAAAACCAAACCATTTATCAATTAGATCAAAATATGTTTCCTCAATTTTATTTCCAGAAGTAAAAACTACATCATGTAGTTCCGTGTTACATTTTTCTGCTCTACCTCCTAAAAAAACCGCAAATAATTTCATCGTATTAAATTAATATCTAGTTGCTTCTGCTATTTCTTTAAAGTTAACATTGTGATATGTAAATTTTTTAGTCAAAAAAAACTTTTCTCCGTATTTATTTATCCAATCTTTGTGATAAGAAAGATCATATTTTGTAGGAGGATTTATTGTGAATTCCACTTTATAATAATCATCAATTTTCCCAGGCAGGGAAATGTTTCTAGCATAGTGAAAATTGTCAATCAGGTTTAAATGTGGTATTAGATCAATAAATGTTCTCAAACCAGTTGATTCATTAGTTATTAATGAATTAATCTTTAAATAAGGTATAAAGCCAAAAGAAATGGCACCATCAGGAACATTTTTACTATCCCAATTAACTCTTACCTCTATATGAATATTGGTAAGTTCTTCACTTAGATTTCTAGAGGCAGGATAGACAACATCTTTAATTGCTCCTTCAAAAATGAATTTGATTCCTGGTTCAATTCTTTCCTCTCCAATAATTAATTCTTGGGCCAATATTCCATTAAAAGAAATAAAATTGAATAAAATTGTTAAAAAGAATTTTTTCATATTAGTTTTGATCAAATATATTCAATAATAATATTATGACACCAGAAAATTGGCTGTGGGTTATCATTTGTCTTGTAGTATTTAATTATTTTTTTTCTACAATTTTAGAATATATAAATGACAAACATTGGAAAGCAAATATTCCTAAAAGCCTGAAAAAATTTTATGCCCAGGATAAATATGAAAAAGCTCGAAACTATTCAATAGATAAGGGGAAGGTTTCTTTTATATCAAGTACATTAAGCCTAATTCTGGTTTTATTTTTGCTTTGGTTTGAAGGATATGGTTATATAGACAACTTTTTTTCGACTAGATATGATGGATTATTTATACAATCAGGATTATTTTTTTTGACACTAATAATTTTGAGTGATTTGATTAAACTCCCATTTGAATACTATTTCACATTTGTTATTGAAGAGAAATATGGTTTTAATAAAACCACCATACAGACTTTTTTCTTTGACAAAATCAAAAAGTATATACTTACTATATTAATTGGTGGTGGAATATTAGCTGGTGCGATTTATCTTTTTTCTTCTGTCAATAATGGTTTCTGGTTATGGTTATGGATGGGAATGTCAATTTTTATGGTGCTAACCAATATGTTTTATGCAGAATTAATTGTTCCAATCTTTAACAAGCTAAAACCTTTGGATAAAGGTTCCTTAAGAAATAAAATTGAAGCTTATTCAAAGAAAGTTGGATATTCATTAAGTAAAATTTATGTTATAGATGGGTCAAAGAGATCATCAAAGGCAAATGCTTTTTTCAGTGGCCTTGGTTCTAGAAAGACTATTGCTTTGTACGACACGTTGATAGAAAAACATACTGAAGATGAATTGGTTGCTGTTTTGGCTCATGAGGTTGGACATTACAAAAAGAAACATATTTTAACTTCTTTAATTTTAACAATTATACAGTTAGGGGTAATGTGTTTTTTATTTGAAATGTGTTTAAATGAAGCAAACATATCTAGAGCTTTAGGAGCAGAAAAAACGGTTTTTCATTTGGGATTAGTTGGATTTGGTATTTTATACAGCCCTATTGGAACAATAGTTGGGATATTTATGAATATTCTTAGTAGAAAAAATGAATTCGAAGCTGATGCGTATGCAAAAAAAACTTGTAAAGCATCATCTTTAGAATTAGCATTAAAAAAATTGTCTGTGGATAATTTAACTAATTTATATCCTCATCCATTTTATGTTTTTATACATTATTCCCATCCGCCTTTGATCCAAAGGTTAGAGGCATTAAACAAATAATTATTTTTCAAGAAGAGTTTCTTTTATAAAACTTTTTGCAAGGGAGAAGGATTTTTTTCTTGCTGTAGGATTGCCGCCAGAATAAACACCTCTAGTTACACAAAAAGCAAAACCTAATTTCTGAAGAAATGAATTAGACATTGGGATGTTAAGATAATTCATTAACACGTGACCCTCATCAGTTAATTTAAACATGCATTCACTAAAATTATAGGCTTCTTCATTTATATGAACTTTAGAATTCGTGTCAAATGAATGATAAGAATTTTCAAAAACTGTTACATTAATATTTGTATTGGGTCTTAATTTTTTTGCCAAATCTTCACATGGTTTCGCCGGAGTCCAATTATCTAATTCACCAATTATTATATGTATTGGTGACTCAGTAAAATCTGCATTTTCTGGGTCAATAAAACAGGGGGGATAAAAAGCTAGGTGTGAAGCAAAATGGAGTTCTTTATTAATTGCATTTTTAACAGGTAACCAACCTGAAAATAGTGTCACTCCACCACCGAGACTCCACCCTGTAATAGAAATTTTTTCTTTATCAATTTTGGGATGATCTGATAAAAATTCTAAAGCTCTATATGCATCCAAAATAATTGCTGCCATCGTAATTTCATCTTGAGACCCCACAGTAGAATTTATGTTTCTACTTTTAAAACTATTTAATTCAAAAGTTGCTATTCCCATTTTTCTAAACATTTCTAAATATTCAAAATGATGTTCTCTCCAACCATAGCTTCCAGCAACTCCTATTACAAGAGGAATTTTCTCTAAATTACTTGAGTCAGGTATTATTAGGGTTCCAAAAACTTCTTGTTTATCCTGATTTTCAAGGTTAGATATTATGTCATTTAAAGAAAAAGGATTTGCACTTTGAAATGATATTTTTTCTATAGAAAATTGTGAGAAAAGATTCGCTGAAATCAAAAATAAAGGAACAAGTAAAAATTTTTTCATGAGTATGGATTGATAATTTAAGGGATTAATCATATACTCTTATAACTTCACCATTTTTAGTACCTTCAATAATTTTTGAATAGGTTTCAGCTAATTTTTGCATTGGAATTACATTGTATCCTGGAAAATAATCTCCATATTTTTCTTCAGAATCTTTAACTAATCCAGGAGATACCACATTGACTCTAATATTGTTTTTAATTTCTAGAATTACTGCTTTCACAAAGCTGTGTATTGCACCATTGACTAAAGCAGCTCCAGTAGTCATTTTTACTGGTTTGTCAGCTAGGATACCTGTTGTCAATGTAAGTGATCCTCCTTTGGTGATATAATTTTGACCTATTTGTACAAGATTTACTTGCCCCATCATTTTATTTTTAATTCCAATATAATAATCATCTTTAGACAAATCACTAAATGGTGCCCAAATAACCTGTCCTGCTATACAAATGACCGCATCAAATTTATCATTGTTTTCAAATAATTTTTTGATAGATTTTTCATCTGATAGATCTAAATAAATTTCACCATTTTTTCTGCCTGCTGTTATAACATTATGATTTTTTGATAGGAAGGAAACAACTTTTTTACCTATTGTACCTTGCCCACCTATTACTAAAATCCTCATAATTTTTTGTTTTTAACACCAGTAACAATAAGGGTTCCAGCCCAATCTTTTTTTCTGTTAGATCTCCAGTTTTTAACATTTGAAAATCCAACTTTATTGAAAATATTTATCCAATCTTTTTCTTTTAAAAGGGTCATTATATTTACATCGGTCTCTTCAGGCCAATTATGTGAAATTTTATTTTCAAAATAAAAGTCTACGCCCATAATTAATCTTCCTCCAGTTTTTAACCATTTATCAAAAACGTGTTGAACTATCTTCTCTGGTTTTTTGAAATAATAAAACACTTCCATTGAATGAACAAGATCAACTGGTTTTTTTGGAAACCATTTAAGAAGATTAGAACAATGATAAGTATTTTTTTTGTCAACAGAAATCGCTTTGTCAATCATTTTAGAAGAACCATCAATTCCAACTGAATCGATACATTCTTTATATTTAGAAACTTTTCTTACAACCCATCCATTTCCACATCCTGCATCAATAAAAGAAAAGTTCTTAAGATTTTTAGAAGAAAATTCCAACATATCCTTTACAGGCTCTGCATGATTTTTTTCCATTCCCTTATCTTTACCTGTTTCAGCCCAATCACTAAAAATATCAATAGGACTTTTTTTCATATTAAATATTAAGTTAAAAATAAAAAAGCAATAGATCAATTAAACCTATTGCTTTGATTCATTTAAAAGCAAAATTTTTGTGATGTTATTTTTTTTCCTTAAAAAATTTACTCATTTTTTTCTTTTCTTCTTCGGCAAGTTCAGGATCTACCAGTATTCTTCCGCTATGCTCATCAGTTATAATTTTTTGCCTAGCTGCGATTTCCATTTGCATTTGTGGTGGAATAGTAAAATATGAACCCCCAGCAGCACCTCTTTCAACTGGGACAATTGCAAGACCATTTTTAACATTTTCACGAATCTTTTTGTATTCGGAAAATAACATGTTGTCAATTTTAGTTTGAAATTCCGAAGATTTTTTTGACAACAATTTTTCTTCTTTTTCTGTTTCTTTTAAAATCTCATCAAGTTCCGACTTTTTTGCTGACAGATGCTTTTTTCTTTCTTTAAGTTTTTGCTTCAATTGATCAATAATTTCTCCCTTTTCTTCTTTTTTTCCAGCAAACTCCTTAATTCTTTTTTCTGCTAGCTGAATTTCCAATTCTTGGAATTCTTGTTCTTTTACTATAGAATTATATTCTCTATTATTTCTCACCTTCTTAAGGTTTTCCTCATATTTTTTGTGATTTTCTTTTGCTACTTCAATTGAGTTTTTTTGTTCTTTAGTTTGAAATTCGTAATCACCAATTTCTTTTTCAAAAGCACTTAGTTTTTCTTCTAATTCATTTATTTCATTTTCTAAATCACTAACTTCTAATGGCAATTCACCCCTAACATTTTTAATTTGATCAACTCTCGAATCAATAAGTTGTAAATCATACAATGCTCTGAGTTTTTCTTCTATCGTAGATTTAGTTTCTTTTGCCATTTCATTTATAGTTTACTGGGTTAGTTGTAGTTTCAGCCAAAGCGACCCCAAAATTAGGTATTTTTTCATTAAGATAATCCATAATCAAATTTTTTGTGTATTGTTCACTTTCATAATGACCAATATCTAAGAGAAAAATTTTTTTTTCGGCTTTGAAAAAATCATGATATTTAAGATCTGAGGTAATTAGAGCATCAGCAGATTGACTAATTGAAGGAATAATTGCAAAACTTCCAGAACCACCCAATATTGCAACTTTATGAATCTTTTTATTTAGTAAGGGACTATGCTTTAATGTTGAAATATTCATTTTAGATTTAACCTTATCAATAAAAGCTTCTTCTTCTAGAGGTTTATCAAGATGCCCAATCATGCCAAATCCAATATCTTGATTAGAGTTTTCTAGATTTACTATTTCAAAAGAGATCTCTTCATATGGATGATATTTAAAAAGTGTTTGTAGAATTTTTTTTTGCAAATGTTTGTGGAATAACATACTAATTTTGATTTCCTTAATAGTTTCTTTTTTTGATTTTTTTCCAATATATGGGTTAGAGATCTCATTCCCTTTATAACTTCCTAGCCCATCAATTTGAAAACTGCATTCTTCATAATTTCCAATTTTTCCAGCTCCAACAGCATGCAATTTTTTTAAAAGTATGTCGACTTTATTTTCCGGGATGTATGTTGTTAATTTTTTTAATGTGTTTTTTTCTGGTATAAGAATTTTAGCATCTCTGAGACCAATTACCTCTGATATTTTGTAATTAACACCATACTTATGTTTGTCTAAAGAAGTATGTATAGCATAAATAGCAATATCATTTTTAATTGCTTTTATTACTGCTTTTTCAACATAATTTTCACCAGTAAGTTTTTTTATACCTGAAAAAATTATAGGATGAAAACTTATTATCAAATTAGATTTTTTTTTAATAGCTTCATCAATAACATCTTCTAGTGAATCAATTGTTATTAAAATTCCTGTGCATTTTTTTTCTTTATCACCAACTAATAATCCTACATTATCATCTTCTTCAGCGTAAGCAGACGGAGCCCAGTTTTCAAGGATTTTAATTACTTCTTGGATTTTCATAAATAGTAGTTGATTACAAATATAATACTATCTTTCAGGTGAAAGGTTGAGTAATTAAATTTTCATTATTTTACTTTGCTGTTTTATTCAATAATTGAACCCATTTTACGTTAATGAGATGATAATGAAAAATCTCCGCTTTCTTCTTATCCCTTTTTCTTTATTATATAGCTTTATAACCTTGATAAGAAACTTTTTTTTTGATATAGGAATTTTTGCTTCAAAAAAATATAGACTATCAAGCATAGGGGTGGGAAATTTATCGATGGGAGGTACCGGAAAATCTATTCTTGTAGATTATTTGATTTTAAATTTTAAAATCAAATATAACCTTGCAACCTTAAGTCGCGGTTATGGTAGGTCAACAAAAGGATTTTTAATAGCTGAAAAAAAATCTTTGGCTTTCGAAGTTGGCGATGAACCCTTTCAGTTTTTAAATAATCATCCAGAAATTAAGGTGACTGTATGCGAAAACAGAAGAAAGGGTGTTGAAAAAATACAAAAAAAGCTTCCTAAAATTAATCTTATAATTTTTGATGACCTGATGCAGCATCGGTGGGTTAAAAGTGATGTTTTGATAGTTACCACTTCATTCCGTAAACCCTTTTTTAAAGATTATGTATTTCCTTTTGGGAAGTTGAGGGAAAATAGATCTGGAATTAAGCGAGCTGATATTGTTTTAGTTACTTCAACTCCTAAAAATATAAGTGATGATGAAAAAAATAGGTTCTTAAATAATTTTAGAATTTTTTACTCTAAAAGAGTATTTTTTACAACACTTAAATATTCTAGTTACATATTAAATTTTAATGAGAAAATTTCTACTGAAGTATTAGCTACTCAATCATTTTTATTAGTTACTGGCATTGCAGATACGACTAATTTTGTTGAATATTTAAAACTCAATGAGTATAGTTTTGAACACCTTAAATTTTCAGACCATCATAATTACTCAACTCATGATTGTGAACTTATCAATAGAAGAGGAAAAGGAAAAATTATTTTAACTACTGAAAAAGATTTTGGAAGATTAGCACAAAAATTAAATTCATCAAGACTTTATTATATAACCGTATCTCTTAACTTTTTAGATGAAAAAGACTCCCAGGTATTTAATGCTTTAATAAACAAAAAATTATTTTCTAAGTAATGTGTTTTTGTGCTTTGTATGAAGAACGAACAAGAGGACCACTTTCAACATGTCTGAAACCAAGATCTTCCCCAATGTTTTTGTAATCATCAAAAACTTTAGGTTCGATAAATGATTTTACTGGAAGATGTTTTTTTGAAGGTTGAAGATATTGACCAATTGTTAGAACATCAACACCAACCTCAATAAGATCTTCTAATGACTCAATAACTTCTTCTTTTTTTTCCCCTAGACCTAGCATTATTCCAGATTTAGTTCTTTTTACTCCCTTGTCTTTTAGATATTTTAATACACTTAAACTTCTATCATACTTTGCTTGAACCCTAACTTCTTTGGTGAGTCTTCTGACAGTTTCCAAATTATGAGAAATTACTTCAGGCTCAACATCAATAATTCTATCGAGACTAGTCTCATCTCCTTTAAAATCAGGAATAAGGGTTTCAAGAGTAGTGCCAGGATTTAGCCTTCTAATAGCAATAATAGTTTCTCGCCATAAAATGGAACCATTATCTTTTAAATCATCTCTGTCGACTGATGTTATGACTGCATGTTTTATGCCCATAATCTGAATAGATTTTGCAACTTTAATAGGTTCTTTCCAATCTACTTCATCAGGTCTACCTGTTTTTACATTACAGAAACCACATGATCTAGTACAAGTATTCCCTAATATCATAAACGTTGCTGTTCCCTCTCCCCAACATTCACCCATATTCGGACAGCTCCCAGACGAACAAATTGTATTGAGCTTATATTTATCTACAAGTTTTCTAAGGTCCGAGTAATTTTTACCCGTTGGTAACTTTACCCTTAACCAGTCAGGTTTTTTGTTAGCAGTATCTTTATCTATGATTTCAATTTTTAAATCCCAAAGATACGAAGTTGACCTACAGACTCAAAAGATAAAGTAAAGTAAATCCGATTAAAAAACAAATTCCTAAAACACTGAGTAATTTCATACTCTTATTAGGATGATCTGATATAGGCATATGTTTACTTGTTACTAGGCTATAGTTTAGTATTGCATAAAAGGGAGCAGTTATAAATGACAGCACAGTTGCTATTTGAACTAGCAACCCCATTTCAGATAATAGAAAAACAAAAATAAGACAGGTTCCAGCTGCTAAAATGGATATGAATAAAAAGTAAAAGTTCTTATCATCTTGATTAAATAGTAATTGAATGGTTTTGGACATTGCTCTTGGTGAAGCATCTAATGTCGTTATAGTAGTACTTAGCATTGTTGTAAAAGCGGCTATTGAAATAATAAAATAAGAGGTTTTTCCAAGACTTGAGGTATAGAGATTAATTAATTGCTCAGCAAAGACATTTCCCTTATTTGAAAACTCGAGACCAGAGCCAAACATTACAAGAGCCCCTAGACCAATAAAACAAATTCCAAGTATAACAGTGGTAAAATAGCCTACATTAAAATCAAATATACCGTCACTTTTTTTAAATTGTTTTTTTAATTCTTTTTTCTTTTCTATGGCCCAAATTGAATGCCAAATTGAAATGTCAAGTGGCGCAGGCATCCAACCCATAAAAGCAACTAAAAAAAGAAGGCCTGATCCTCTAGGAAAAATCTGGTTTAATTTGATTACATCAGGAGTTTTAAAAAAAGCTATAAAAACAGCTAAAATTGTACTTATTGACAGAACAATAATGATAAGTTTTATAACCTTGTCAAGTAATTTATATTTCCCTATTAGTAAAATAAAATAACATGCAAATGTTATAAAAATACTCCAAAACACCATATTTGATGAAAGTCCAAAAAGGTTTGAAGCTAATCCAGCTGTAACAATTGTTACAGCTGTTTGGATAGTAAACATTGTTGCTATATTTAAAAAAAAATAAAACCACAAATATCCCTTTCCTAACTTATAATAGCCGTCCAAAAGACTTTCACCTGTAGCTAAAGCATATCTGGGACCATACTGAAAAAAAGGATATTTAAAAAGATTAACTAATAGAAGTGCCCATAAAAGACCCCATCCATAATCAGCTCCAGCTCTAGTAGATTGAACCAAATGAGAAACTCCAATTGCTGCCCCAGCAAACAATAATCCTGGCCCTAGTTTTTTAATATTCATTTTCAGCATTTATCTTACTGTTTAAAATATTTTTGGCTCGTAATATCTTAACTTTTATGGTATTTAGCGGTTGGTTTAATTTTTTACTTATTTCCTTGTATGAAAGGCCTTCAAAAAAACGAAGCCTTAAAATTTTTTTGTATTCGTTTTTTAATGATTTAATGGATTCAAGAATATGTTCTAATTTTTGAGTATTAATGATTATTTCTTCTGGAGAAATAGAAGTCGGATAATCTTTACTTTTAGGATTTAATGGGCTTGTCCGTATTTTAGAAATTTTATTTTTTTCTCTTAAAAAATCCTTATATAGATTTTTAGAAATAGTTAAAAGCCAAGTTTTAAATTTATAATTAGAATCAAATGAATTAATCTTATCAAATGCCTTCGCAAAAGCCTTGACAGTTATATCCTCAGCTATTTCTTCATTTTGAATTGTTTTAAGCATATAACTATAGAGAGAATCCCAGTACAAGTCAAACAAAACTTTAAATGACTTCTGATCGTTTCTTTTAGCCCCTTGAATGAGTTTTTTTAAATTCTCCATAGAGCTAATTCAATTTCAAAATTTTCAATTAAGATGTGGATTTTGTTCTGGACAACTTTTTTCAGAAGGTAATTTACCACAATAAGAACAAGGTTCGTTTTTATTTTTTAAAAAAGGACTTTGACTAGCACATGTTCCAGAAAATTCCCCCCCTTTTTTTCCCCATATTTTTATTGCAATTCCTCCAAATGCAAGGCCAACAAGTAAAAATGTTATTAAAAACAATTCCATATCAATCAAAATTAAAAAAATATAGTTCTAAAAGGAAGATTTAATTTCTTTAAATTTAGATCAAGTAAGTTGATCTAAATTACTGATTACAATTTTAAAATAATAAAAAAGGAATACCAAAGAGACTGCAAATTTTAAAAAAACTCCTGTCAAAAAGCCAATAAAAGCTCCAAAAGCGGCCTTCAAAGCACTTTCATTTTTTTCTGGTTTTGCAACTAATTCACCTAAAAAAGCCCCCAAAAATGCTCCAATAAGCACACCTAATGGCCCTAGGAATATAAGTCCTAAAATTAAACCAAAGGTTGATCCCCACATACCCCATTTTGTACCTCCGAATTTTTTTGCTCCTAAAGCAGGGATTATATAATCAATTAAAAAAACAAAAATTGATATAACAAAAGTTATAAATAAAAATAAATTTCCATCCAATTCTAACGAAGTTTGATGAAGAATTAATAACCCAACCCATCCTGTAATTGGCCCAGGTATTATAGGTAAAAAACTTCCTATAATCCCAAGAATAATAAAGACAAGACCAATAAAAATAAGTAAGAAGTCCATCTTAAACTGATTTAAAATTGATTATATAACCAGACAAAATTAGAGATCTTTAATAAGATTGTTTCTCAAAAGTTGTAATTTTATTAAATAGTATTTCGTAATTAGCTAAAATGATCTTTAATAAAATTTTTCAAACTTTATTGCTATTAGTCTTTTTTTTACTTAATATCTCATGTGATTTATTTGATTCTTCAAAGATTTCGAATAAAGAAATTGAAGCTGCTTCAAAATGGTCTAAAAAAGATCAGCCTCCAACTTTTCCAGAATGTGAATCTTTGTCTTTTGAAAGCCAAATAGATTGTATGTCAGATATCTTGTCTACTTATATTACTGATTATGTTTATTCTTCAGCTATGATAGCAAATGGAAATATTGATGAAGAAATTGTACTTGTAATTAAAATTGATAAAGAAGGTTTTTTTAGTTTGTCAGAAATTCAAAATTCTAATGAAGTAATTCAAGTTTTACCAGATATAGAAAGCTTACTAAGAGATGCGGTTATTTCTCTTCCACAAGCTTTGCCTGCTACCAAAACTAATGTAGGAACTTTTGTTGAGACACAATTGACTTTACCTATTCAAATAATTGCTTTAGCTTCTGAATGATACCTCAGGAAAAAATTATTTTGGGAATAGATCCCGGAACAACAATAATGGGTTTTGGGCTAATAAAAATAATTGAATCAAATATAGAGCTACTTCAATTAAATGAATTAAAAATGCAAAAATATAATGACCATTACATAAAGCTTAAACTTATTTTTTCTAGAACTATTGATTTGATTGAAGAATTTAAACCTGATGAAATTGCAATTGAAGCACCCTTCTTTGGAAAAAATGTTCAGTCGATGTTAAAATTGGGAAGGGCGCAGGGAGTTGCTATGGCAGCAGGTCTTTCACGGGAGATACCCATCATTGAATATTCTCCAAGAAAGATAAAAATGTCAATCACTGGAAATGGCAATGCTAGTAAAGAGCAAGTAGCAAAAATGCTTCAAAATCTTTTAAAAATTAAATCTTTACCAAAGAATCTTGATGCAACAGATGGTTTGGCAGCTGCTGTTTGTCATTTCTTCAATAGAGACAATTTATCTTCAGGGAAAAAGTTTTCTAGTTGGAAGGCATTTCTAAATCAAAATCCTCAAAAGATTAAAAAAGCATAAAATGTTCTAGATTTTGATAAACATAAGCCTTAATTTTATTCTTTGATTGAACTTAATAATATGAAAAATCAAATGTGCTCATGTCAATGTAGTAATTGTGCTGAGGGCACCTGTATTAATTGTTCCTGTCAGGATTGTAGGTGTGAAGGTTGTTCTTGCAATTAAAGAAGCTTCCTTTTTTGACCTTAGGCTTATAACTTAAAAAAGTTAAGTGGCTGGAGTATATATACATTTTCCTTTTTGTAAACAAGCATGTGATTATTGTAATTTTTATTTTTCAACTCAAATGAAAAATAAAGAAAAAATTTTAGTTTCCATAAAAAAAGAAATTGAACTAAGAGATTTTGAATTGGGAGAAGGATGTTTGGAAAGTATATATTTTGGAGGAGGATCTCCTTCCTTATTAGATGCTGATGAGATTGAAAGTTTGATTATAAAAATAGAAGAAAAGTTTTCTTTCTCATCCAAAACCGAGATTACTTTGGAAATTAATCCTGATGATGTTACTAAAGAATATCTTGAAGCGATCAAAAGTATTGGTGTAAATCGTTTGAGCATTGGTGTTCAATCTTTTTTGGACAAAGATCTACTCCTCATGAATCGTATCCATAGCTCTAAGCAATCTATAGATTCACTTGAAATTGTTTCAAAAATTTTTGACAATTACTCGCTCGATTTGATTTATGGAATTCCAGGAAGTACAATTGAAGATTGGGATTCAAATATAGTTAAAGCCTTAGAATTCAAACCAAAACATTTTTCATGTTATGCGCTGACAATTGAACCTAAAACGGTTTTAAGCAATAGGGTTAAAAACAAAAAAATTGTACTCCCAGATGATGACGCAATAAAAAAACAATTTGATCATGTGATATCGGTTTTAGGGCAAAAAAACTATTTGCATTATGAGGTATCAAATTTTGCAAAACCAAGTTATATGTCGATAAATAACAGAAATTACTGGCTAAGGAAACCTTATTTAGGTATTGGTCCTTCTGCTCACAGTTTTGATGGTAAGTCAAAGAGAAGTTGGAATATTTCAAATAATAATTTATACTTAAAATCTATTAAGGAAGGTATTCTCCCACTTGAAGATGAAGAGTTATCCATTAGAGAATCTTATAATGAATATATTATGTTAGGTCTTAGGACTTTTTTGGGGGTTTCTATCAGAAAGATTGAAAATGATTTTGGATCTGATTATCTCGTGTATTTTCAAAAAGAATCTAAAAAGTATTTAAAATCAAAACTTCTTATTTGGGATGAAGATGTAATAAAAATTAGTTCAAAGGGAAAATTTTTATCTGATAGAATAGCTTCAGATCTTTTTAAGTTAAAAGACTAAAAATTATTTGTTTTTTAATGTAGATGAAGAAAAGTACTTATAGAAAAGGATAATTGTTTCAATTCCTTTATAAAAGTTCTTAATTCCAAAATGTTCATTTGGAGAATGTATGGCATCACTATCTAGCCCAAATCCCATCAAAATTGTTTTACACTTAAGAATTTTCTCAAACATGGGGACTATTGGGATGCTACCACCATCTCTTTTTGCCTTAGGTTTTACGCCAAAGCTTTCTTGATATGCCTTTTCTGCAGCTCTAAATCCTGGACTATTTATTGGAGTTAGATACGGTTCTCCTCCATGATGAGTTTTTACTTCTACCTCAACTTCTTTTGGCGCAATTTTTTCAATATGTTTTTTAAATATTGAACTAATTTTTTTCCATTTTTGGTTTGGCACAAGGCGCATTGAAATTTTTGCATGAGCCGTACTAGGGATAACAGTTTTTGAACCTTCTCCAATGTATCCACCCCATATTCCATTTACATCTAGAGTTGGACGAATTGATCGTCTTTCCTCTGTGTTGTATTCTAATTCCCCATGTGTTGAACTTATATCAAGTGATTCTCTGAATTTCTTTTCATCTGATTCTGAAAAGATAATTTCTTCTCTATCCTTTTTAGAGAGTTCCAACACATCCTCATAAAATCCAGGGATTGTAATTTTATTATTCTTGTCATGGAGTGAAGCTATAATTTTATTTAAAACATTTATTGGGTTAGCGATACTTCCCCCATATAATCCTGAATGTAGATCTCTATTTGGGCCCTTAATTTTTAATTCCATATAGGATAAACCCCTTAGTCCAACAGTTATTTTAGGATTTTTTAGATTTCCAATACCCGTATCAGATATAATAATTATATCCGTTTTCAATTTATCCTTGTTTTTATTCAAATAGTTCTCCAAATTTTCACTTCCGACCTCCTCTTCGCCTTCAAATAAAAACTTTACATTACATTTTAGTTGATTAGAATTTTTAAGAATTTGAAAAGCTTTTACGTGCATATATAACTGTCCCTTATCATCACATGATCCCCTGGCAAAGATTGCTCCATCTGGATGAATTTCAGTTTTTTTAATTATTGGCTCAAAAGGCGGGCTGTCCCATAAATTAATTGGATCAGGAGGTTGTACATCATAATGTCCATAAACTAAAATCGTTGGTAATTCTTTTGAAAGAAAATTTTCTCCGTAAACTATTGGATGACCTTTAGTTTCTTCAATTTTCACATTTTCACAACCTGCCTGAATAAGTTTATTAGCAATCCAATCAGCGGCTTTTCTTACTTCATTTTTGTGATTAGGATCTGCACTTATGGAAGCTATTTTTAAAAATTCAAATAATTCATCTAAATATTTCTTTTTTTCACTTATCATTTTTTATTGAAAATTTTAAAATTCAAATTTACAAAACATAATTTCTTTTTAATTACTCCAAATTAATTTATCAAAAACTTGATTATATTTACTCGCAAATTTAAAGCGGGTGTGGTGAAATTGGTAGACACGCTAGATTTAGGATCTAGTGCTTCACGGCGTGTGGGTTCGAGTCCCTCCACCCGCACTTATCTATTTTAGATCACAAAATGATTAATAAAGCTTAAATCTTTGAGATGAAAATTAAGCTTTAAGAACTTCAAGAAAAGATATATATCAGGTATTTCTATTTATTCTAAAGTCATCTAATTTAATATCATCCAAACCATCTTTGTCAAATGGATATTCCATTTGATCCTGTATGTTGTAAAGAGAGATTAGTATGAACTCACTAAGCATAACAATGAAGTAAGTTAATGGCTCCGAACCAACAGCATCTAGTCCTATTTTATTTACTACAGCAGGTGTGTAGATAACGGGGAAAAGATATATGAAAATTAGACAATATGCTTTTAAGCTTATAGGTGTTCTATGGGTATGTATTGCAAGTAAATTTTCTTGTGCTATATGCACATCTCTTATAAATCTAAAGATTTTTTGCCTTGTACCTCCTTGAATGTTTTCTTCATTTTCTCTAACAAAAGCAAAAATTGCTTCAGTTTTTTCATCAATTTTTTTTGTGTTGGTATCAGATTGAGAAAGATGGTCTAAAAAAGAATTACTAAGATCTACTAGCAATTTCTTTGATTTTTCTTTGGCATCGTCCCCAAGGTTGGCACTATTAACAAAAAAATATTCAATGGTTCTAAGAGCACCTCTGTATAAACTTAAATGTTCTAATGCTTTTTCACGCCTTCTAAAAGCTCCTCTTATAGCAAAAACTAATGGGAAAATTATTGCAATACTTATAAGGGTTAAATCTATATTATAAACTATCCTGAATTTGTAAGTAAAAAAAGGTAACGCAAATGAAAGCAAAAGCGTTACAAGTGTCCTATGATTGATTATTGAAAGATACCGTATCACAACTTTTTTTTATTAAATTAGCCATTAAATCTATTAACTATATTATGAAAAAACAAGTATTTTTTATTCTGAGTTTTATTTTCTCTTATCAAATAATCGCTCAGGACACTGAAAGCACTAATCCTCTGTTTGAAGAACAGACTCCTTTAAAGGTTAAAATTAACTATTCCAATAAGGAGATGAATAAGAAAACAAATGACTCTACCTACATTACAACTGATCTATCATATATGGATGGATCATCATGGAAAACTTTTGAAGTGAATTTAAGGGCAAGAGGTAATTTTAGAAGAGCTAAATGTTATTTTCCTCCTATAAAGATGAAAATAAAAAAGGCTAATAGAGAGGGTACTTTATTCTCTGACAACAAAACATTAAAACTTGTTTTACCATGCTTACAACAGAAAGAGAAGAATGATAATATTATTCAAGAACTTTTGGGTTATAAATTTTACGAAGTAATTTCTCCTTATCATTTTAAAACTAGAGAATTGGATATTGAATTTGAAGAGCCAAAAGGTAAAAAGACAAAAGTTTATCAATTAAAAGGGTTTTTAATTGAAGATGATAAGAAAGTCGCTAAACGTTTTGATGGGAAAGTTTTTGAAAGGTACACTCATCCTTTAGCAATGGATGCTACAACATCTGTTCAAAACACATTTTTTCAATACATGATAGGCAATACAGATTTTTCAGTTGCATATCAACACAATGGCAAATTGTTGTTTGTTGATAAAAAAATCATGCCATTACCTTATGATTTTGACATGTCTGGATTGGTTAATGCTAGTTATGCTGTAGCAAATGAAACTCTAGGAATTTCTTCTGTTCGTGAGAGAAAATATAGAGGTTTTAAAAGGGCTCAAACAATTATTGATAAGGTAAGAGATGAATTTATTTCAAAAAAAGGTAAGATTTTTGAAATAATTGAAAGTTATAAGGATCATTTTGAATTGGAATCAGAATACTCATCAGTAAAGGAATATATTGAGGAGTTTTATGAAATTTTAGAAGATGATGGGGCTTTTCAAAAAAATATTGTTGCTCAGTTAAGAACAAAATAAATTTTACTGCCTTTCGATTGATTCTAACATCTTTTCAAAGATTGATGTGTTTTCGTATATGCCAGAGAATTTTTCTGAAAATGGACCGTAGCTGAAGACAGGGACCATTGTTGCTGTATGGCCCAAAGTAGTATAGGAAGCTTCAAATCTAAGCGTTTTTATGTTCCCTTTGTTTATTGCCATTCCACCAGTTTCGTGATCAGCAGTTACAATTACGAGAGTGTTTTGATTTTTTTTTGCAAATTCAAAAGCAACATCTACAGCACCGTTAAAATCTTTGAACTCTGAAACAATATAATCTGTGTCATTTCCATGTCCTCCCCAATCAATTTGGGAACCTTCTACCATTATAAAAAAAGGATTTTGTCTAGCTTCTATTTTTTCAAGCGTTGATGATAAAACATCCTCTAAGGAAGGTTTTCTAAGATCAAGAGCTCTTGGGGGTTCATCATTATAGGTAAAATATCCAAGTTTATTTGATTCAGATTTTTGAAATTTTGAGAAACTAGTCACAATTTCATAACTCTTCTCTTCCATTTCATCTATAAGATTTCTTTTATCATCTCTTTTATTGAAATGCTTTTCACCTCCACCTACAAAATAATCAACTTCATGTTCACTTAATTGAAGTGCAATTTCTTGGTATTCTCTTCTTGATTCAACTTTGGCATAGAATGAAGCTGGTGTTGCATGTACAATACTTGAAGTTGCTATTAAGCCAGTTATATAATCTCTGGATTTGCATATCTCTAATATAGATTCTAAGGGTTGTCTTGCCATACTAACTCCTACAGCTCCATTATAAGTTTTTTTACCACAGGCCATTGCAGTTCCACTGGCGGCAGAATCTGTTACAAGTGAATTAGCAGATTGGGTTTTTGATAGACCTATGACATCAAATTTTTCAAGTGCAGATGAATTATCATTAAAATAGGTGCCAGCAGAAATTTGGGTAAGACCCATTCCATCTCCGATCATTAGTATAATGTTAATATCAGGATTTTCATTTAATTCTCTAAGTCTTTCAAGGGTCGTAACTTGGCTATATCCAAGGGTAATTGAAAGGAGCGTTAAAAAAAATATCTTTTTCATAAAAGCTGCTCAAATATAGTATAATTTACGGCTAATTAGATAACATGGTTTCTATATGAGTTATTATTTTAATAGTGGCTCCCGTATTTTTATTGATATAGTCAAAATTAATTTTACCAGATGTTTTTCTTTTTTTCGCGTCTGAGGAAAATTTTCTAAATAGTTTTTCAAAATCATTTTTTGATTCAATTTTAAAAGCACCTCCTTTTTCAATTAAATCAACTGCTTCATTAAATTTCTCAAAATTTTTTCCAACAATCACAGGAACACCAAAGACAGCAGGTTCTAAAATGTTATGGAGTCCTCTTTTGCTCATACCTCCCCCAACATAGGTTAGAGATGAATAACTATAGACCTTAGTTAAAACGCCGATTACATCAATAATTAAAATATTTTTATCTGAATCTATTTCTTTTCTGTATGTACTCCACTTGGCATATGGTTTTTTTATTCTTTTCTCTAATGTTTTGACAGATTGCTTTGACACATCATGTGGAGCAATAACAATTTTTTCTGAAATATCTTCGCAGAGGAGTTTTTCCATTACTTTATAATCTTCGCTCCAAGTACTTCCAGCTATAAAACAAAATTTATTTTTAATAAAAGAAGCAATTATGTCTAATTTGTTTTCACGCTTTGTGAACTGATATACTCTATCAAATCTAGTATCACCACTTACAGTAACTTGATCTATCCCAATTGAATTAAGAAGGGTTTTGGAGGTTTCATTTTGTGTAAAAAAATGGCTTATTGTTAGAAGTAATTTTTGATATTCTTTAAAAAAATTTTTAAAGAAAAATTGTGATGGCCTAAAAATACTAGAAACAGAAATTACAGGGATATTTCTTTTATTTAATTCAATTAGATAATTTGGCCAAAATTCATATTTTATTAATATTGCTAACCGAGGATTTAGAGAGCCCAAAAAAATTTTTGCGTTTTTTGATGAATCAATTGGGAGATAGGTAACCAAATCTACTTCTTTAGAATTTTTTTTCGCGTTATATCCTGATGGTGAAAAAAAAGTGAGCAAAATTTTATAATCTTTGAAAGTTTTTTTAATCCCTAAGATAATAGGACTTCCCTGTTCAAACTCACCAAGAGAAGCAGAATGTATCCATATAATTTTGTCTCTATGGGTGAAGGTTTTTGTGATTTTTTTAATTGTAGATTTTCTTCCTTCTACAAAATCATTTATTTTTTTTGAAAACATCCCTATAAGAGGTAGAAGAAAATTTGTTAACCGAATTAATTGATTGTATATAAAAAGCAAAACTATTTTTCTCAAAAATAGTTTTTTATTACTGAAAGGTAGATGCTTTTCTTAATTTTGCTGAGATGAAAAAAATTGAAATGGTTGATCTTAAAGGTCAATACAAAGCAATAGAAGATGAAATTCAAAAGTCCATAGGTGAAGTTTTGAATTCAACCAAATTTATTAAGGGTCCTGATGTTAGTGATTTTGAAAAAGGTTTAGAAGAATACTTGGGAGTAAAAAATGCCATAACTTGTGGAAGTGGTACTGATGCTCTTCAAATAGCCTTAATGAGTTTAGAACTTAATCCAGGCGATGAAATAATAACAACTGATTTCACATTCGCCGCAACAATAGAAGTCATTTTACTTCTAAAATTGAAACCAGTTTTAGTTGACATTGATTCCAAAACATTTAATATAGATCCTAATGAAATTAAAAAAGCATTAACATCTAAAACTAAAGTGATAATTCCTGTCCACCTTTTTGGGCAAACATCAGATATGGATCAAATTGCTGAAATTGCTAAAGAAAACAATTTGTTTATAATTGAGGACAATGCACAGTCAATTGGTTCTAATTATACTTTTTTAAATGGTAAAGAAAAAAAAGCGGGGACTATAGGGGATATTGGCACAACTTCTTTTTTCCCATCAAAAAATTTGGGAGCATATGGAGATGGAGGCGCTATTTTCACAGAAAATAATGAAATTGCTGATAGGATTAGAGCTATTAGTAATCATGGAATGTACAAAAGGGATTATCATGATTTACTAGGAGTCAATTCAAGATTAGATTCTTTACAAGCAGCAATTTTAAAAGTCAAATTAAAGTATCTTGATTTCTATAATGAGAAAAGACAAAATGCAGCAAAGCAATATGATAATGCCTTTAGAGGTCATGGCAATATTATAATTCCATTTCATAACAGATTGAGATCTTCTCATGTTTATCATCAATATACCATTAGAATTATAAATGGTGACAGGAATAAACTAGCAGAGCATCTTAACAATGATAATATTCCTTATGGGATTTATTATCCTGTTCCATTACATAGGCAAAAAGCTTACAGGAGCGATGAATATAGTGATACTAATTTTAAGGTGACAAATGATGTGGTTGGTGAAGTGATCTCTTTACCAATGCATAGTGAGTTAGAGGAAAACCAAATTGATTATATTAGTGGTTCAATAAAAACATTTTTTAAAAACAAATAAAATGAGAACAGTTATCTTATTAAGTTTTTTAAGTCTTTTCACATATGCCCAGCAAACATATATCCAATGTGGTAAAATATTTGATTCTAAGAAAGGGGTTTTAATTAATGAATCCACAATCATTGTTGAGAATGAAAAAATTCTAGCTGTCAAAAAAGGTTTTATAAATCCAGAGAAATCGACTGACAAGATAATTGATCTAAAATCAAAATATGTACTTCCTGGACTTGTAGACATGCATGTTCATCTTGAAGGAGAGACTGATCCCAAGAGATATTTAAAAAAATTCACTGAAAATGAAGCTGATAGAGCCTATGCTTCTGTCAAATATGCTGAAAGGACTTTACTTGCTGGCTTTACAACGGTTCGCGATCTAGGTGGTACAGGAGTTAATGTATCGCTTAGAAATGCAATCAATTCTGGGGAGATTATTGGTCCTAGGATTTACACATCAGAAAAATCTTTGGGAACTACTGGCGGTCATGCTGATCCTACAAATGGATCCAATCGAAAATTGATGGGTGATCCTGGACCGAAAGAAGGAGTAGTTAATTCAGTTGATGATGCAAAAAAAGCCGTTAGACAACGTTATAAAAATGGTGCAGATTGTATTAAGATTACTGCTACGGGTGGCGTTTTAAGTGTTGCAAAAAGTGGACAAAATCCACAGTTTACATTTGAAGAAATTAAGGCTGTTGTTGAAACTGCTGGTGATTATGGAATGCATGTTGCTGCTCATGCCCATGGAGATGAGGGGATGTATCGCGCTGTATTAGCTGGTGTAAAAACAATTGAACATGGAACTTTAATGAGTGAAAGGACAATGGATTTGATGAAGAAAAAAAATGCTTTTTTAGTCCCAACTATAACGGCCGGGAAACAAGTTGCAGAAAAAGCCAAAATAGATGGTTATTATCCTGATATAATTGTTCCTAAAGCACTTTCAATTGGACCTAAAATTCAAGAAACTTTTGGGAAAGCTTATAGAAGAGGGGTCCCGATTTCTTTTGGAACAGATGCAGGTGTTTTTCCTCATGGATTAAACGCTAAGGAATTTGTTTACATGGTTGAAGCAGGTATGCCTGAGGCAGAGTGTATTCAGGCAGCAACAATTACAAATGCTAAAATTTTGCAAAAACAAGATTTAATAGGTGAAATAGCTTCAGGTTACTATGCAGATATAATTGCAACTGATAATGATCCATTAGACGATATTTCAACACTGCAGAATGTAGTTTTTGTTATGAAAAATGGACTGGTTTATAAATCTTCAGAATAATTTTAAATTTCAAAAGAGTAAGATTCTTTATTTGGGATAATTTTTCTAACCAATCCTTGTAAAACTTTTCCAGGACCAACTTCAACAAATTCATTTACACCTTCAGATGATATGTTTTTTATGGTTTGAGTCCACCTTACTGGAGAGGTAATTTGTTCAATCAAGTTTTTCTTAATGTCTAGAGGGTTAGTTACAGCACTAGCAGTTAAATTTTGATAAATAGGACAAATAGGATTTTTAAATTCAATTGATTCTATTTCGTTTTTAAATTCATTTTTTGCAGATTCCATCAAAGGAGAATGGAAAGCTCCTCCAACAGGAAGCACTAATGCCCTTTTAGCATTTAAAAGTTTCAATTTTTCGCAAGCAATTTCAACTGCTTTGACTTCTCCAGAAATAACAATTTGTCCTGGACAATTATAGTTTGCGGTTACAACTTTTCCATCAGTTTCTTCACAAATCTGTTCAATTATTTTATCTTCAAGTCCTAAAACAGCTGCCATTGTTCCAGGTTTATTTTCACATGCATTTTGCATTGCCCTAGCTCTTTTTGATACAAGTTTTAAACCATCTTCAAAACTAATTGTTCCAATTGAAGTTAGAGCTGAAAATTCACCAAGGGAATGACCAGCAACGAATTTTGGTTCAAATTTTTGACCCATTATTCTTGATGTAATTACTGAATGAATATATATAGCAGGTTGTGTTATTTTTGTTTTTTTAAGATCTTCTTTACTTCCTTCAAATAGGATTTTAGATATATTAAAACCTAATATTTTATCTGCAGTTAGGAATAGTTTTTTTGCTAGTTCAAATTGATCATAAAGATCTTTACCCATTCCTGGAAATTGAGAACCTTGCCCAGGGAAAATATATGCCTTCATTTATTTGCTTTTACATAGGTTAAGTATGAAAAATCAAAACTAGTTTGATCGGTTTTCTTAAAAAACTCTTCATTAACTAATTTCCAATTGTTCATATCAATTTTTGGAAAGAAAGTATCAGCATCAAAAGTTTGATAAATCTTAGTTAGTTCAATTTTTTCAGTATACTTCATTGCTTCTTTATATATTTCTCCACCTCCTATGATAAAGGGCTGATCATCATAATCTGAAATCTTTAAAGCTTCTTCAATTGAATGACATGTTGTTACATCGGCTATTTTGAAATCCATGTTCCTGGTAATTACGATATTATGTCTATTTGGTAAAGGATGCATTTTTGGAAGTGATTCAAAGGTCTTTCTACCCATAATGACACAATGACTGGAAGTAAGTTCTTTAAATCTTTTCAAATCTTCTGGGAGATGCCATATTAGTTGATTGTTTTTCCCTAAAGCATTGTTTTCCGAAATTGCTGCTATAATGGTAATCATTATTTATACTAAATTTTATTTTTTAAGTTTAGATGAAGAAACCAATAAGGAATAACCATAAATGGAGTAATTTTGAGATAACAAATTTACACTTTATTATAAAGTTATAATGTTTCGAGAGGATTTTCCGTTCTTAAATTCATGCCTATACTTCAATACTGCTTATGTAGGCCTTATGTCAAAATCTTTATTTAATTATAGAAATAAAATTGAATTAAATTATTTAAATAGTGGTGACCAATACAAAATTGATGCAAATCAGAAAATAAAAAAAATCCAAAAATCGATATCTGATTTTATTGGTTCTGACGATGCAAAGACTTTTTTTGTCTCCAATTTTTCCATTGGAATTAGAATAGTTTTAGATAGAATTCGAGAGGAATCAAATGTTTTGATAATAGAACAGGATTATCATTCAATCATAAGTGCAGTAGACGAGAGAAAATTCTCGGTTTTTACAATAAATCTTGATGAAAAAGTTGAAGAATCAATAATTGAAAGTATAAAAAAAAATAAGGTAGAAGTTGTTGTCTTAAGTCTGGTTCAATATGCGAGTGGGTTTTTTATTGATTTTAAATTTTTAGATGAACTGAAAAATAAATTTCCAAATATTTTAATTATAGGAGACGCATCACAATTTCTAGGGACAGATTTTTTTAATTTTTTAAATTCTCCTTTTGATGCAATTATTTGTAGTGGTTACAAATGGCTTTTAGCTGGATTTGGTAATGGGTTTTTAACTTTTTCAGAAAATTTTCTTAGCAAAACAAATACAAATTCTCAGGTTATTTCTGACAAGGTTTATGTTGGTCATTTTGATATTCTATCCGCATATTCCCTAGAATTTTCTTTAAAGAAATTTAGAGAGGTCAATTTTAAATCTTTAGTCCAGGAAAATCAAAGACTTGTTCTTTATTTGAAAGAAAAATTATTTGAGATGGGACTAAGTCCTTTTTTGAATAAAGAAGGATTAGAGAGTTCAATTATTAGTATTTCTAGTAATGAAAAGATTTCAAAGATTCTTTTGAAAAATAATGTTCATTTTTCTTTAAGAGATGGATACATAAGATTTTCAATACACTTTTATAATAATCAAAATGATATTGAAAATTTAATCAATATTTTGGAAGAAAGTTTATAAATACTAAACTAAACTGCAACTTCTCCTTTTATGAGAGGATGAGGATCATAGTCTACAAGTTCAAAATCATCGTACTTGAAGTCAAAAATATTTTTAACATTGGTGTTAATTTTCATTTTTGGCAAAGATTTTGGCTTTCTCTTTAGTTGTTTATTTATTTGATCCATGTGATTAGAATATATATGCACATCTCCAAAAGTATGGATAAATTCTCCGGCTTTATAATTACAAACATTTGCTACCATCATTGTTAATAGAGCGTAAGAAGCAATATTAAATGGGACTCCTAAAAAAACATCTGCACTTCTTTGATATAGTTGACATGAAAGAGTATTATCAGAAACATAAAATTGAAAAAAAGCATGGCAAGGTGGGAGAGCAGCTTTATTATTCGCTACATTTTCTGAAAAAGATAAACTGCTATCTGGAAGTACTGAAGGGTTCCAAGCAGAGATCAAAACCCTTCTACTATCTTGGTTTTTTTTTAAAGTTTCAATAGCTAATTTTATCTGATCAAGTCCTTCATCATTCCAGTTTCGCCATTGTTTTCCATATATAGGCCCTAAATCACCATTTTTATCTGCCCATTCGTTCCAAATTCTAATTCCATTTTCAGTTAGATATTTTATGTTTGTGTCTCCCTTAAGAAACCATAAGAGTTCATAAATAACAGATTTGACATGTATTTTTTTTGTTGTAAGGATTGGAAAACCTTCACTAAGATCAAATCGCATTTGATAACCAAAGATACTTTTAGTGCCAATTCCTGTTCTATCCGTTTTGGATTTACCTTTCTCTTTTATGTGCTTTAAAAGATCTAAATATTGTTGCATTTCTGATTTGTCAATCGTATTCAAAAATATGTAACAGTTTGAAAATGATTTGAAACAGGTAAAAAAGTTTTCAAAAAAAGATTAACACTTAATTACTTTGATTCTCTTTTTAGGATTTCATCCCTTATAATAGCAGCAGTTTCATAATTTTCTGACTTAACAAATCTTTTTAGTAAAGATTTCAATTTTGCAGGAGAAAGATTTTTTAAATCTTCGTGTGAATATCCTTTTTTAAGCATTGAATTTTCAGACCAATCTTGTTCAGAAATATTTTGTCCCCTTTTAGATTTACCCGTATTAAATCCAGCAATTTTCATAATTGATTCATATGTATATATTGGAGCATCAAACCTAATTGCCAATGCAACTGCATCAGAAGTTCTGGCGTCTATAATTTTTTCTGAATTTTTATGGTTTAAAATCAAATTCGAATGAAAAACACCATCCTCTAATTTATTTATTATTACCTGTTCCAATGAAATTTTAAATTCAGAGGAAAAACTCTTGAACAGATCATGAGTCAGTGGTCTTTTTGTCTTTATTTCTCCATCCAGAGCAATAGCAATTGACTGAGCTTCAAAACCACCAATAATTATAGGCAACTTTCGATTTCCCCCAATTTCATTTAAAATCATAGCATATGCTCCTGTTTCTGTTTCGGTATACGAAAGGGCCTTTATTTCTAACTGAATTAGTTTCATAGAATTCTTATAGCAAATTAAAAAAAACATCTCAATTTAATATTCTAATTGGCAAATTATTGTTTTATTCAAAAAAGTTTATGATTAAAGAGGCTCATAAATTGCATTTGATGTAAATTTGTTTAATTATTAAAGCCAATGAAAACAGTACAATTTAGGGAAGCTATAGCTGAAGCAATGTCAGAAGAAATGAGGCTTGACGAGTCAGTATATTTGATGGGAGAAGAAGTTGCTGAATATAATGGAGCCTACAAAGCTTCAAAAGGAATGTTAGAAGAATTTGGAAACAAACGTGTTATTGACACACCTATTTCAGAATTGGGTTTTTCTGGAATAGGTGTCGGTTCTACAATGACTGGCAATAGACCTATAATTGAATTTATGACTTTTAATTTTGCATTAGTTGGAATAGATCAAATAATTAATAATGCTTCGAAAATAAGAATAATGTCAGGAGGTCAATTTTCATGCCCAATAGTTTTTAGAGGACCAACTGGATCTGCTGGCCAATTAGGAGCTACCCATTCTCAAGCTTTTGAAAGCTGGTTTGCAAATTGTCCAGGATTAAAAGTAATTGTTCCTTCAAACCCATATGACGCCAAGGGCTTGTTAAAGTCTGCAATAAGGGATAATGATCCTGTTATTTTTATGGAATCTGAACAAATGTATGGGGATAAAGGAGAAATCCCAGAAGGAGAATATATACTTCCGATAGGAGTGGCAGATATTAAAAAAATAGGTAAAGACGTAACAATTGTTTCATTTGGGAAGATAATTAAGGAAGCTTTTAAAGCTTCTGAAATCCTAAATAAGGATAACATTGAATGTGAAATTATTGATTTGAGAACAATTAGACCTATGGATTATCAAACTATTTTTGAATCTGTTAAGAAAACAAATAGATTGGTGATCTTGGAAGAGTCTTGGCCTTTTGGTAATATTTCAACTGAAATAACTTACCAAGTTCAAAGTCAGATTTTTGATTATCTTGATGCGCCTATTGAAAAGATAAACACTGCTGACACTCCAGCTCCTTATTCTCCTACTTTACTTTCGGAATGGTTGCCAAATGCAAATGATGTAGTTAAGGCTGTACGAAAAGTTCTCTATAAGAACTAAAATCCCAATTAACAAATTTTTATTTTACAATAGGGGTGCAATAACTAAGGCCACAACAGAAATTAATTTAAGTAGTATGTTTAATGAAGGTCCTGATGTGTCTTTAAAAGGATCTCCAACAGTGTCTCCAACAACTGCAGCCTTATGAGCTTCTGATCCTTTCCTGCCTTCTTCCTCGATCATTTTTTTTGCATTATCCCAAGCTCCACCAGCATTGGATTGAAAAATTGCCATAAGAACTCCACTAGAAGTAACACCAGCAAGCAAGCCTCCTAACATCTCTGCTCCACCTGAAAATCCAATAAGCACAGGAACGAATATTGCCATAACTCCAGGCAGTATCATCTCTCTTAGCGCAGCTTTTGTTGAAATTTCAACACATTTACTGTACTCAGCAACTCCATCTGCATCATTAAATATTTTGATATCTGATTTAGATGCTTTAGAAAGATCTGAATTATATTTTTTCATTACTGCAAGAGCGGCTTTAAGTTTTGGCAATTCATTGAACTGTCTTCTGACTTCCTCAATCATACTCATTGCAGCTTTTCCAACAGCATTCATAGAAAGAGCAGAAAAAACAAATGGAAGCATTGCACCTAATAATAGTCCGGTCATAACTATTGGGTTAGAAATGTCAATAGAAGATATTTGAGCAGTTTGCATGAATGCTGCAAAAAGTGCTAAAGCAGTAAGTGCAGCAGATGCAATAGCGAATCCTTTACCAATTGCTGCGGTTGTATTCCCGACAGCATCTAATTTGTCAGTTCTTTCTCTTACTTCAGGTGAAAGCTCAGCCATTTCAGCAATACCTCCAGCATTATCAGATATGGGACCATATGCATCAACTGCAAGTTGAATTCCAGTGTTAGCAAGCATTCCAACAGCTGCAATTGCAATTCCATAAAGACCAGCAAAATAGTAAGAGGTCATTATAGCAATACATATAAGAATTATTGGAATTGCAGTGGAGATCATTCCAACTCCTAGACCTGAAATAATTGTTGTTGCTGGACCTGTTTCAGATTGTCTTACAATTGACAGAACTGGCTTCTTACCTGTAGCAGTATAATATTCTGTTATTTTCCCAACCCCTAAACCTACAATTAAACCTGAAATTGTTGCATAGAAAACACCATTTGCTGTGTAGATAAAATCGTTGTATTCCCAGGTTTCAGGCAACAAAAAATGTATTAGAAAATAAGTAGCTATAATCATTAATAGTGCAGATCCAAATTCACCAAGATTTAAAGCAGTGTGAGGATTTCCTCCTTCTTTAACTCTTACAAAGAAGGTTCCAATTATCGACATAATAATTCCAGCTCCTGCTATAAAAAGAGGAAGGATTACTGCATTTATTTCATTTCCTTCATATTCTTTAAGATTTAAAAAAGCAGCTCCAAGAACCATTGCTCCAATTATAGATCCAACAAATGATTCAAAAAGATCAGCACCCATTCCTGCTACATCTCCAACATTATCACCAACATTGTCTGCAATTGTAGCAGGGTTAAGCGGATGATCTTCGGGAATACCAGCTTCAACCTTGCCAACAAGATCTGCACCAACATCTGCAGCTTTTGTGTAAATCCCACCTCCAACTCTAGCAAAAAGAGCAATTGATGATGCCCCTAAAGAAAAACCAGATATAACTTTAATTACCACGTCAATACTGTCAAATATTTCAGTGTAAATCAAGAATAATGAACTTATACCTAAAACTCCTAAGCCAACAACTCCCATACCCATCACTGACCCACCAGAAAAGGCAATTTCTAGTGCTTTCCCTAAAGATTTTTGGGCGGCATTTGTAGTCCTTACATTTGCTTTTGTAGCAACTCTCATACCAATAAAACCAGCAAGACCAGAACATCCAGCTCCAATAACAAATGAAACAGCTACTAGCCAACTAGTTCCTTCATTAACTCCTTTAACTGCTAGTAATATAGATGTTAAGATTACAAAAATTGATAAAATTTTATATTCGGCCTTAAGAAAGGCCATGGCTCCGTCAGCTATGTTTTTGGCAATTTTAGCCATTTTAGCATTGCCTACTTCTTGTGATGAGACCCATTGATTTTTAATATAAACGTATATTAACGCAATAATACCAGTTATTGGTACAAGGTATAAGATGTTATTCATGATATTGAATTTATTTTACGGCAAATATAATATCTAATCTTAAATAAGATTAATAAAAGTGAAGTAATAACTTATTTTATAACTTACTTAAAATTGGATCAAGTTTTTCTATAACAATTTTGAGGTCTTTCTTGTTTTCTACAAAATCAATTTCATCTACATCAACAATTACTAACTTACTTTTATCATAAGTTGAAATCCATGCTTCATAACGTTCATTTAAACGACTTAGATAATCAATACTTATAGAATTTTCATAGTCTCTTCCTCTTTTGTGAATTTTATTTACAAGATTTGGAATACCGCTTCTCAGGTAAATCAATATGTCAGGACCTTTTATTAGCGACTCGATTAATTCAAACAGGTTTTTATAATTATTAAAATCTGTTTTGTTCATAAGCCCCATTGAGTTTAGATTGGGGGCAAAAATATACGCATCCTCATAGATTGTTCTATCTTGTATAAAAGTTTTTTTATTGTCTTTAAATGTGAGCAATTGCCTGAATCTACTATTGAGAAAATATATTTGTAAGTTAAAAGACCATCTTTCCATATGATCATAAAAATCATTTAGATATGGATTGTCTATGACATCCTCATAGTGCGCTTCCCATTTATAATACTTTGAAAGTAATTTTGTTAAACTAGTTTTTCCAGAACCAATATTTCCTGCGACAGCTACATGCATATTTTTTTGTTTCAAAAGATAAAAACTTTTTTATCTGTTTACAATACAAAATAGAACCTTTTTTAATTTTTATAAAATAAAATTATATATTTGCCCTGTTAAAAGAGGAAGGATTTGACTGATTGCAACCTCTAAAAAAAAATGCTAAAGCAGTGTTGCTTTAAATATCAAATGTCAAATTCTTCGTTTAAAGCAACTTAAAATGGCATATTTTTTTACATCTGAATCTGTTGGTGGAGGTCACCCAGACAAATTAGCTGATCAAATCAGTGATTCTTTATTAGACAATTTTCTTGCTTTTGATTCCCAGAGCAAAGTAGCTTGTGAAACACTTGTTACAACTGGTAGAGTTATAATTGCAGGAGAAGTCAAAAGCAGTGTCAATTTGGATATTGAAAAAATCACAAGAGATACGATAAATAAAATCGGATATACCAAAAAAGAATACAAATTTAGTGGAAACTCATGTGATATAATATCCCTAATACATGAGCAATCAAAAGATATAAACAGGGGAGTTGACAGGGAAATAAAAGAAGATCAGGGTGCAGGGGATCAAGGAATAATGTTTGGTTATGCAACTGACGAAACAGAAAATTTTATTCCACTTGCTTTAGATTTAGCACACAAGATTTTGATCGAATTGTCTTCCCTAAGAGAGGAACGTGATCAGATCAAATATTTACGTCCAGACGCAAAATCCCAAGTAACTATAAAGTATGATGAAAATGGAGTCCCAAAGAACGTTGATACTATTGTAGTTTCAACGCAACATGACCCTTTTGACAAAGATGATGCAAAGATGCTGAAGAAAATAAAAGATGATGTTAAGAATATTTTAATTCCCAGGGTATTAGAAAAAGAAGGATCTAAAGTTAAGTCTTTATTTAACCACGACATTACTTATCATGTTAATCCTACAGGAAAATTTGTAATTGGGGGTCCACACGGAGACGCTGGACTTACTGGAAGAAAAATAATTGTTGACACTTATGGAGGTAAGGGAGCTCATGGGGGAGGAGCTTTTAGCGGAAAAGATCCAAGCAAAGTAGACAGAAGCGCAGCTTATGCTGCAAGACATATTGCAAAAAATTTAGTAGCAGCTGGAGTAGCAAAAGAAATTTTAGTTCAGGTAAGTTATGCAATAGGTGTTTCTGCTCCGACTTCGATAAATGTAAATTCTTTTGGAACTGCAAAAGTTAATTTATCTGATTCTGAAATCGCAGATAAAATTTCGAAAATTTTTGATATGAGACCTTATTCAATAGAGAAACGTCTAAAACTTCGAAATCCAATTTATTTTGAGACATCAGCTTATGGGCATATGGGTAGAGAACCTGTAAAAATTATAAAAACTTTTGAGTTGCCTGATGGTAGGAAATATAAAAAGGAAGTTGAACTATTTACATGGGAAAAATTAGACCATGTTAGACAAATCAGAAAAATATTTTTAAAAACTAATTAAATTTTTAACCCAATTAAACTAACTAAAACTATTAATTATGAGTTTAAAACTAGCGACAAATGCACTTCATGCAGGTCATGACGTGAAACAAACACAAGGAACCCGAGCTGTTCCAATTTATCAATCCACATCATACGTGTTCAATGATTCAGATCATGCAGCCAATTTATTTGCACTTGCTGACACGGGTTATATTTACACGAGATTAAACAATCCAACAAATGATGTTCTTGAACAAAGACTTGCTTCTGTTGAAGGGGGTGTTGCTGCCGTAGCAACAGCATCAGGGACTTCTGCAATAGCTACTACTTTTATGACTTTATTAAAAGCTGGTGATCATATTGTAGCATCAAATAGCCTTTATGGTGGAACTTACAATATGTTAAATAATACTTTGCCTCGTTTTGGAATCACTACAACTTTTGTAGATCCAGATGATGTAGATAACTTTTCTAATGCTGTCAAATCTAATACAAGAGCATTTTTTGCTGAATCCTTAGGCAATCCAAAATTAGATGTTATTGACTTAGAAGGTATTAGCAATCACGCAAAAAAAGCCAAAGTTCCTTTCATTGTAGACAATACTATTGCAACTCCTGCTCTATTAAATCCTATTAAATACGGAGCAAATATTGTAATTCATTCTCTGACCAAATACATTACTGGTAATGGAACTACTTTAGGGGGTATTATAATTGATGCTGGAACTTTTGATTATTCAAATGGAAATTTTCCAGAATTTACTGAACCATCTCCAGCTTATCACGGCCTGGTTTATCATGATGCTCTTGGGCCAATTGCTTTTATTGCTAGAGTAAGAGTTGAGGGTCTAAGGGATTTAGGTAGTGCCCCAAGTCCTTTGAATAGTTTTCAAGTTATTCAAGGTCTGGAAACATTAGAGGTTCGTATGCAGAAGCATTCAGAAAATGCAATTGAATTAGCGAAATGGTTAGAAAAGAGAGATGAAGTAAGCTGGGTAAATTATCCTGGACTAGCTTCTTCTAAATATTCTGATTTAGCATTTAAGTATCTTCCAAAAGGTAAAAGTGGAATTATAACTTTTGGGTTAAAAAAAGGATATGATGGTGCTAAAAAAGTAGCTGAAAACACTGAAATTTTTGCTCTTTTGGCAAATATAGGTGACACTAAATCACTTATAATACATCCCTCAAGTACTACTCATTCACAATTAAATGAAGAGGAACAAAAAAGTACTGGCGTTACTCCTGATTTAGTTAGAATTTCTGTAGGTATTGAAGATTTAGAGGATTTAAAAAATGATTTAGATCAAGCTTTTAAGAAAATTTAAATTAATTTATGTCTAAGATTAAAACAATTAGAATATCTAAATTCACAACAGATTCTGGAGTGAATTTAGAAAATATTGATTTGCATTTTGAGCATTTTGGGCAAGATTACAATAATTTTCCTATTGTTTTAGTAAACCATTCATTGACTGGTAATTCTAATGTTACAGGGACATCTGGTTGGTGGAATAAAATAATTGGTTCAGGAAAAGTAATTGATACAAATTTTTTCGCCGTATTGGCTTACAACATTCCAGGTAATGGATATAATGGTTCCTTTTTAGATAATTATTCTGATTTTCATACCGGAGATATTGCAAAGCTTTTCTATATAGGGTTGAAAAAATTGAAAATAAAAAAAACATATGCAATTATTGGAGGGTCTATTGGAGGAGGAATTGCATGGGAAATGGGTTCTCTCTACAATGACTTAACAGATAATTTAATACCTATTGCTTGTGATTGGAAATCATCAGATTGGATTATTGCAAATACTTTTTTACAGAGGAGGTTATTAGAAAATTCTAACAATCCAATTCAGGACGCCAGAATTCATGCAATGCTATCCTATAGAACACCGTTTTCCTTTACTGATAGATTTTCTGAAAAAAAGAATACAAACGGCAAATATGCAGTTGAGGACTGGTTAGTATATCATGGAGACAAGTTGTTTGAAAGATTTTCACTTGAAGCATACAAAACAATGAATTATTTTCTGTCGACTGTAAATGTCATTCGTGATGGAAAAAATCCTAAAGAGAAGCTTTCAAAAATCAATTCAAATATTCACATAATAGCTGTTAATACCGATCAGTATTTTACGCCCGATAGAGATAGAAGAACCTTTGAACTTTTAAAATCTAAAAAGAAAAATGTTTTTTATCATGAAATAGATTCTATTCATGGACATGACGCTTTTTTAATTGAAAACAAAAAAATGACAAAAATTTTAAGCAAAATATTTAAAAGCAAACGAAATGAAAATAGTTTTAGAGAGAATAAACACCGATTACCTGTTTGAAGTAGTTAATCAATCTAGCCATAGGGTTTTCTTAGATAACAAATCTAAAGAAAAAGGCACAGTAAAAGGAATTAGTCCAATGGAACTTTTGCTAATGGGTTTGGCAGGGTGTAGTAGTATTGATGTAGTATCGATTTTAGGTAAACAAAAGATTAACCCTGTTTCTTTGAAGATGGAGGTTGACGGCAAACGTTTTGAAGGAGAAATCCCTTCGTTATTTAAGGAGATAGATGTTAGGGTTTTTTTAGAAGGGGAGATATCTCCAAATAAAGTTAGACGGGCTGTAGATCTTTCATTTCAAAAATATTGCTCTGTTTCCAAGACCCTCGAGTCTACTGCAAAAATTAATTACAGGATTTTTTTAAATAACGTTGAAATTTGAGTTTGAAAGAAATACTAAATAATCGAATACTTACTTTAGATGGAGCCATGGGGACTATGATACAATCTTATGGTCTTGAAGAGGTTGATTATCGAGGAGATTTTTTTAAAAAACACCCATGTTCTTTATTAGGGAATAATGATCTTTTATCAATCTCCCAACCTAATATAATATCTGAAATTCATGAGAAATATCTTTTGGCAGGTGCTGATATTATTGAAACAAATACATTTTCATCTACTTCAATATCTATGTTAGATTATGAGATGGAACATTTAGTTTATAAACTTAATTTTGAATCTGCCAAAATAGCTGGGAAAGCAACTAAAAAATTTACAAAATCAGATCCATTGAAACCTCGTTTTGTTGCTGGTTCTATTGGGCCTACAAACAAAACAGCTAGTATGTCTTCTGATGTGAATAATCCTGGCCATAGAGCTATTAGTTTTAATGATTTGGTTGCATCCTATTCTGAGCAAATAAAAGGGCTTATAGATGGAGGAGTAGATCTGTTATTAGTAGAAACTATTTTTGACACACTAAATGCCAAAGCCGCATTGTTTGCTATAAATAAAATTTTTGAACAAAATGGTTTTGATTTACCTGTAATGCTTAGTGTTACAATAACTGATAATAGTGGGAGAACATTGTCAGGACAAACTTTAGAAGCTTTTGTGATTTCAATATCTCACTTTCCTTTGCTCAGTATTGGATTGAATTGTGCATTGGGAGCAGATCAACTTCATCCTTATTTGAAAAGACTATCAGAAATAACACCAGTATTTACATCTGTTTATCCAAACGCAGGTTTGCCAAATGCCTTTGGAGAGTATGATCAAACTCCTACTGAGATGATAAAATTTATTCAGGGATATTTGAAAGAAGAGATTGTTAATATTGTTGGCGGTTGTTGTGGAACTACTCCAGAACATATTAAATTAATCTCAGAAGAAGTCAAAAAGTTTAAACCTAGGGAAACTAAAATATTTTCAAATGTTTAAAGACTATAAATTTTTAGAGCTATCTGGTCTTGAGGCTTTGATTGTTCGTCCAGAGGGTAATTTTGTCAATATTGGTGAAAGAACTAATGTTACTGGCTCTAAAAAATTTTTAAAATTAATTGAAACAGAAGATTATGAGGGAGCAATTGAAATTGCTAGGGAACAAGTAGTGGGAGGAGCTCAGATTTTGGACGTCAATATGGATGAGGGAATGATTGATGGTGTTTCAGCTATGACAAAATTTCTAAATCTTGTTTCTTCTGAACCTGAAATTGCTAGAGTTCCCATTATGATTGATAGCTCTAAGTGGGAAGTTATTGAGGCAGGACTTAAAGTTGTTCAAGGGAAAAGTATTGTTAACTCAATTAGTCTTAAAGAAGGCGAAAAAGTTTTTATTGAACAGGCAAAAAAAATTAGAAATTATGGTGCTGCTTTAGTCGTTATGGCATTTGATGAAAAGGGGCAAGCTGATAACCTTGATCGTAGGATTGAAATTTGTAAAAGATCATATGATATTTTAGTTAGCAAAATTAATTTTCCGCCAGAGGATATAATTTTTGATCCCAATATTTTTCCTGTAGCAACGGGAATGGAAGAGCATAGAAAAAATGCGCTCGATTTCTTTTTGGCAACTAAATGGATAAAAAAAAATTTACCCTATGCTAGTGTAAGTGGAGGTGTGAGCAATGTTTCATTTTCTTTCAGAGGGAACAATATTGTTAGGGAAGCAATGCATTCAGTTTTTTTATATCATGCTATTAGACACGGTATGAATATGGGGATTGTTAATCCTACACTTCTAGAAATTTATGACGAAATACCTAAAAATCTTTTGACGTGTATTGAAGATGTTCTTTTAAACCGAAAGGATAATGCTACAGAAAATCTTCTTGATTTTGCTGAAACTATAAAAGACAAAAGAGTAAAAAAGAATGGATTAGACAATTCTTGGAGAAATCAAGATCTGCAGGAAAGAATTAATCATTCACTTGTTAAAGGGGTTGACAAATATATTGAGCTAGATGTTGAGGAAGCAAGAAAGAGTGTGCCTAAACCTTTAGAAGTAATTGAGAGGTTTTTAATGAATGGCATGAACTTGGTTGGTGATCTTTTTGGATCCGGCAAAATGTTTTTACCACAAGTTGTTAAATCTGCTAGGGTTATGAAAAAAGCTGTAGCATATTTACAGCCTTTTCTTGAAGCTGAAAAAAAATCTCAAATTAACTCAATGGGTAAAATACTAATGGCAACTGTTAAAGGTGATGTTCACGACATTGGGAAGAATATTGTTAGTGTTGTATTAGCTTGTAACAATTATAAGATTATTGATTTAGGCGTTATGGTAACTTCTGAAGTAATAATTGAAGAGGCTAAAAAAAATGATGTAGATATCATTGGACTTTCTGGGTTAATTACTCCCTCACTAGATGAGATGATTTTTGTTGCAAAGGAAATGAGACGTGAAAAACTTAACATTCCAGTTCTAATAGGTGGAGCTACAACATCGAAACTTCATACAGCAGTAAAAATAGCACCGGAATCTAAAAGTCCTATTATTCATGTGAACGATGCGTCTAGAGCTGTCAATGTTGTAAATAATCTTATTAGTAAAAAAAATTCTAAGTCATACATTGATGGTATTAAAAAAGATTATATTTCAATTAAGGACAAATTTTTAAAAAGAAAGAAGAGTAAAGAATATATTTCTCTTTCCGAAGCTAGAGCAAATAAATTTTCAATAAATTGGGATGTTTATACTCCTAAAAAACCAAAGTTTCTAGGTAATAAAGTATTAAAAATTGCAGATTTGCAAATACTAGTCCCATTTATAGATTGGACCCCTTTTTTTCGTGTTTGGGGTTTACATGGGAGATATCCAAATATTTTAAAGGATGAAATAGTCGGTGAACAGGCAACAGAAATATATGAAGAAGCAAAAATTATGCTTAAGAGAATAATAAATGAAAAATGGTTAGTTGGCAAGGCTACATTTGGTATTTTTCCAGCAAATAGTTCAGGTGATGATATTGAAATTTACGACCCAGAAGATTTAAATAAAGTTAACACTAAGTTTATTACCCTTCGTCAACAGTTAAAAAAGAGTAAGGGGGTTCCAAATATTGCTTTATCAGATTTCGTGACACCTAAAAAGAATAATAAAGTTGATTATTTAGGTGTTTTTTGTGTTAGTGCTGGTTTTGGCACAAAAGAAAAAGCAGATGTTTTTGAGAAAAAAAATGATGATTATAGTTCGATTATGATTAAAGCTCTTTCTGATAGACTAGTAGAAGCATTTGCTGAGTTTTTACATTTGGAGATTAGAAAAAAATATTGGGGTTATGTGCCTAAAGAAGCTTTTACCAATGAAGATCTTATAAAAGAAAGATATGAAGGAATACGTCCTGCACCTGGATACCCTGCTTGTCCTGATCATCTAGAAAAGAAAACCATTTGGAGTTTGCTCCAAGTAAAAGAAAAAATAGGAGTAACCTTAACAGAAAATTATGCAATGTATCCTGCTGCCTCTATTTCTGGATACTATTTTGCAAATTCTGAGGCAAAATATTTTGGCTTAGGAAAAATAAAAGAAGATCAATTGGTCGATTATAGCAAGAGGAGGGGTATATCTCTTGAAACTGCTAGAAAGTGGTTAAACCCTAATTTAATTTAAGATATTATGAAAGTCAGTGAACATTATGAAAAAGGAAAAAAGAAAACCCAATTCACCTTTGAAATTTTACCCCCTTTAAAGGGACAACATATAGATTCTATTTTCAATGAAATAGACCCTTTAATGGAGTTTAAACCACCTTTTATTGATGTTACTTACCATCGTGAGGAATACGTTTACAAGAAACATGAAAATGGTTTGCTTGAAAAAAAGATAATTAGAAAACGACCTGGAACAGTTGGCATTTGTGCTGCGATTCAGAGTCGATATAAGGTAGATGCTGTGCCTCACATATTGTGCGGTGGATTTAGCAAGGAGGATACAGAGAATTTTTTGATTGAACTGGATTATTTAGGAATTGATAATGTATTGGCTTTAAGAGGAGATGCTGTAAAATCAGAAGTTTATTTTAAACCTAATGAGGATGGAAATTCTTATGCAAATGAATTAGTTAAACAGATAAAAGATTTAAATCATGGAAAGTATTTAGATGATGAAATTTTAAATACTACACCTACCAATTTTTGTGTTGGAATTGCTGCATATCCTGAAAAGCATTTTGAAGCACCTAATATTGAAAGTGATATACATTTTTTAAAGAAAAAGATCAAAGCAGGTGCAGACTATATTGTCACTCAAATGTTTTTTGATAATAAGAAGTTCTTTGAATTTGAAAAGAAATGTAGGGAAGAGGGGATAAAATTACCTATAATTCCTGGGTTAAAACCCCTGTCTTCAATAAAACAATTAAGTACTATTCCACAAAGGTTTAATGTTGATCTCCCAGAAGATCTTATAAAAGAAGTTTTAAAGACAAAAAATAAAAATGTCAGGAATATTGGTATAGAATGGTGTGCAAATCAAAGTAAAGAATTAAAAAAATTTGGTGTCCCTTTTTTGCATTATTATTCTATGGGGAAGTCAGATAATATTCATGAAGTCGCTTCAAGATTGTTTTAGCTTATCCTATCTCTTTTGTTAGCCTATTAAATAGTTTTTCTAGCTTAATATTTTTCTTTTGAATTTTTGCTAAACTCTCATCGAGTATAATATTTCCCCTGTTTAAAATAATTACTCTGTTACACATTGCCTCAATTTCTTGTAGAATGTGAGATGATATAAGAACTATTTTATTTTCTCCAAGATTTTTAATTAAATTTCTAATTTCTAATGTTTGGTTTGGGTCTAGTCCAGTGGTTGGTTCATCAAGGAACAACAAATCTGGATCATGAAAAATGGAAGCTGCTATTCCAACTCTTTGGCGATATCCTTTTGAAAGTTCTTTTATTTTTTGGTTTGAATATTTTTTTAATCCAGTTTTTTCAATAATATCTTCAATAGAAACTCCATTTTTATTATAAAACTTTTTACTGAACAAAAGATATTCTTTGACATACATTTCATCATATAATGGGTTATTTTCAGGTAAATAGCCAATTTTTTGTTGAAACTTTTTATTATCCTTTGGCAATGAAAAATGATTATATTTTATTGTTCCTTCCCAACCTAACATTGAACCAGTAAGTATTTTCATTAGAGTTGTCTTCCCAGCGCCATTAGGCCCTAATAAACCAATTACTTGAGGTTTTTCAAAGCAGAATGAGATCTTATTTAGAGCTTTTTTTGATTTGTACTTTTTAACTAAATTTTTTACAATCAAACCCATCACAAAAAAAATTAACTTTTTGATTTTCAATGATGTCAAGTTAAAAAAAAATAATAAAAGTTTGTTTTTAGCGAAAGCATTTCTACATTTGCAAGCAAGATGACAAAGAAAAATTTTTTTTACAACGCTTTTTTTTATTTCTATTTCATAGATGTAGGGAGGACTTTGTAAAAAAATGTGTAACATAATATATCGAGTCCTGTTTTTTCAGGACTTTTTTTTTATATGAATAAAATTGGAATACAAGGCATAGAAGGATCTTTTCATCATATGGCAGTGGAGAGACTTTTCCCGAATGGATGTAAACTTTTAGAGTATAGAACATTTGATGAATTAGCTAAAGGAGTTTCAAATAAAGAGTGCGACCAAGGAATTATTGCAATTGAAAATTCAATTGCTGGATCTATTTTGCCTAATTATGCTTTACTTGATCAACATGCTCTTTCAATTATTGGGGAGTATTACCTAAAGATTGACCACAATCTGATGGTTTTACCTGGTCAGAAAATAGATGAAATTAAGGAGGTACATTCTCATCCAATGGCTTTACTTCAATGTAAACATTTTTTTGCTAAATATCCTCATATCAAACTTGTAGAAAGTGATGATACTGCACTTGTAGCAAAAGAAATTTTAGAGAATAAATCTATCGCAATGGGAGCTGTTGCGAGTAAAAAAGCATCTGAACTTTTTAAATTGGAAATCATAAGTGAATCTATTCAAACAATAAAAAATAATGTCACTCGATTTGTTTTAGTTCAAAATGCTTTTTCAAAAAACAAACAAAAAGTGACAAAAGCAGCATGGAAGTTTACTTTAGAACATAAGAGGGGTAGCCTCGCTACAGTTTTAAATGTTATAAGTGATTGTAATTTAAATTTAACTAAAATTCAGTCTTTACCAATTATTGAAACTCCTGGCAAATACGCTTTCTTTGTTGATTTGACATTTGAAATTGAATTAGATTATTTTAAAGCAAAATCTCTTATAGAAATAATGTCTAGTTCATTTAAGGTACTGGGGGAATATAAAAGTGGTAAGTTTTGAAAGCCAATAGATTAAATAATGTTAAAGAATATTATTTTTCTAAAAAACTTAGAGAAGTAGCTAGTTTAATTAAAGACGGAAGGCCTATTATTAATTTGGGAATTGGGAATCCTGATCTTTCACCTCCTCCCAGTGTTATAGAGTCTCTAAAGGAATGTTTTACAAATGTAAAACATAGTCAATACCAAAGTTATCAAGGTATCCCAGAGCTTAGAGAAGCAATGGCTAAATTTTACCAAGATCATTATGCGGTTAATTTAGATTACAACAATGAAATTCTTCCATTAATGGGCTCTAAAGAAGGAATATTTCATATTTCTATGGCTTTTCTTAATCCAGGAGATAAAGTGTTAATACCTAATCCTGGATATCCAACTTATAAATCGGTTAGTGATTTGGTTGGTGCAGAAACAGTTCTATATAATCTTAAGCAAGAAAATAATTGGCAACCTGATATTAATGATTTAGAAAATACTGATCTAGAAGGTGTAAAACTCATGTGGATTAATTATCCTAATATGCCAACTGGGGCTGATGCACAAGAGGAGATTTATAAAGAATTAATTGAATGGGGTAAAAAGAAAAAAATTATGATTATCAATGATAATCCCTATAGTTTTATTTTAACTTCTAGGCCCAAAAGTATATTGTCAATTCAAGGATCAAAAGATGTTTGTATGGAACTTAATTCGCTCAGTAAATGTTTTAATATGGCGGGTTGGCGAGTAGGAATGTTAATCGGAAGCAGTGAAAAGATCAAATCGGTTGTCAATGTTAAAACAAATGTTGATTCGGGTATGTTTTATGGAATTCAAAAGGCTGCTATTTCAGCTTTGGAAATGTCAAAATCATGGTTTGATGAATTAAATCATGAATATAATTTAAGGAGAAAGTTAATTTTTAAACTAGCAAAAAAAATGAACACAGATTTTGACACAAAAACCTCTGGTCTTTTTGTTTGGGCAAAGCTTAAAGATTTTTCAATTAATTCTGAACAGTTTGTTGATAAGATGCTTTATGATAAAAATTTATTTTTTGCTCCAGGGAATATTTTTGGAAGTCAAGGAGAAGGTTATGTTAGGATTTCGCTATGTGTTAATCAAGATGATATAAAAACTGCTATAAAAAGATTAGAAAAATGAAAGTTGGTGTTTTTGGTATTGGTTTAATAGGAGGATCATTGTCTATTCAAGTAAGAAATCATTTTTCTGATTCTAAAATTTATGGATTTGATATCAGTAAGAAAAATCTAAACCGAGCTATAGAATTAGGATTAATTGATACGGTTTTAAAAAAGAACAAAATAAAGCTTTTAGATCTAATTTTAGTTGCTGTTCCTGTTGATTCAGTTGAAGCAATAATACTTAAATTATTAGATCAAATCAATAATGATTCATTGATCATTGATTTTAGCTCAACAAAAAGAGCAATATGTGAAACTACTTCTAACCATCCAAAAAGGCAACAGTTTTTAGCCACACATCCAATTGCAGGAACTGAATTTTCAGGTCCTGAATCAGCCTTAGAAAACTTGTTTTTAAATAAAATTCAAATATTATGTGAAACTAAAAAGACTAGAAAAAACCTTTTAGATTTTGCAACTAACTGGTTTTCAAAAATTGGAATGAGGATTTGTGAAATTGACCCAATAGAACATGATCTCCAAGTTGCTTATGTGTCACATCTTTCACATATTAGTTCATTCATGTTGGGTAAAACCGTGATTGAAAAGAGTAAAAATGAGACAACAATTCTTAATTTAGCTGGGGGTGGTTTTGAATCAACTGTTAGACTAGCTAAAAGCTCTCCTGACATGTGGGTTCCTATTTTTGAACAAAATAAATCAAATATAATTGAAACACTTTCTGAATACATAGATAATTTGGAAAAGTTTAAAAAACTAATAGAAAAAAATAAATATAAAGAAATGTATGAGCAAATGGAATCAATTAATTCTATCAAAAAAATATTAGACGGTATAACGAAATCAAGTTAAATATTTAAAATTGATTAAGATGAAAAATAGTAAACAAATGAAAAAATGGCTTGGTGATTTAAATTTATCTCATCCACTTGTAATTGCAGGACCATGCAGCGCAGAAACTGAGCAGCAAGTTCTTAAAACAGCAAATGATCTTAAAGAAACAGATGTTACAATTTTTAGAGCGGGTATATGGAAGCCCAGAACTAGACCTGGAATGTTTGAAGGAGTAGGTGCAATTGGATTAAAATGGCTTCAAAAAGTAAGAGAAGAAACAGGATTGTTAACTGCTATTGAAGTCGCAAATTCAACACATGTAAAATTGGCCATAGATCACGAAATTGATGTTTTATGGATAGGTGCTCGTTCTACTGTTAGCCCATTTATTGTTCAAGAAATTGCAGATTCACTTGAAGGTACTGATAAAATAGTTTTGGTTAAGAATCCTGTCAATCCTGATTTATCACTTTGGCTTGGAGGAATTGAACGTTTATATTCGGCAAATATCAAAAAGCTTGGAGTAATTCATAGAGGTTTTTCAACTTATGAAAAATCTAAATATAGAAATAACCCTGAGTGGCAAATAGCAATTGAACTTCGAAGTAGATTTCCTGATTTACCTTTAATTTGTGATCCTTCTCATATTGCTGGAAGGAGAGATTTGATTTTTAATCTAAGTCAACGTGCATTGGACTTAAATTATGATGGTTTGATGATAGAGACACATTATGATCCAGATAATGCGTGGAGTGATGCTGCACAGCAAGTCACTCCTTCTTCACTAGTTGACATTATGAAAGATTTGAAAATCCGAGAAATAACTATAGACAAAGAAGAATATCAAAATCAGTTGGATGGCTATCGTCAAAAAATAGATAATTTTGATCAATTACTATTAGAAATTTTAGGAAAGCGGATGGATGTTGCTGAGAAAATCGGATTACTTAAGAAATCAAATAATGTTGCTATTTTACAAAATAAAAGATGGAATGAAATTTTAGGGAAAATGATAATTGATGGTGAATCTCATGGGCTAAGTGAAGAATTTATTTTAAAAATTTTCAAAGCAATTCATCAAGAATCAATTAATCATCAACAGAATATTTTGAATTCTTAAAGGGGGTGTATTATCCTTTTAAAACATTTTCAATTCTTTCTATTGCTGTTTCAATTTCTTCTATGGATGCTGCATAAGAAATTCTTATACAATTTGGGTTTCCAAAAGCTCCCCCTGCAACTGTTGCTACATGGGCCTTCTCCAAGAGTAAGAGGGCAAAATCATCTGCCCCATTAATTTTCTTATTATTAATTGTTTTTCCGAAAAAACTTGAAATATCAGGGAAAACATAGAAACTTCCTTCAGGTTGATTTATTTTAAAACCTGGGATTTTAGATAAAAGATTAAGGATAATTCTTCTTCTATCTTTAAACTCATCAACCATATATTTTATTTTTTCAGGTGATGCCTCTAAGGCTGCTATTGTAGCTCGCTGAGCAATACAATTAGCGCCTGATGTTATTTGTCCTTGCATTTTATTGCATGCTTTTGCAATCCATTCGGCGCCACCTATGTAACCTATTCTCCATCCTGTCATGGCAAAAGCTTTAGCCACACCATTTATTGTTATTGTCCTATCATACATTTCAGGTATAGAAGCAAAACTAAAAACCTTGTTATCATAATTAATGTGTTCATAAATTTCATCAGAGATTATATAAATATTTGGATGCTTTTCTAATACTTCAGCAATTGCGCGGTATTCTGATTCACTATAAATACTTCCACTTGGATTGTTTGGAGAATTAACTATTACCATTTTAGTTTTTGGAGTTATAGCTTTTTCCATTTGCTCAGCAGTTATTTTAAAATCTGATTCTATTGAAGAAGGTATAACTACGGGATTTGCTTCAGCCAATATTGAAATTGCAGAATAGCTAACCCAATAAGGAGCTGGTAAAATCACTTCATCATTTGGATTTAGTAACACCATGCAAACATTGGCTATTGATTGTTTTGCTCCTGTTGAAACAACAATTTGCGATGGTTTATAATTAAGCCCATTATCTCTTTTAAATTTTTTAGAAATAGCTATTTTTAAATCCGAATACCCATCAACTGGAGGATAAGAATTATAATTGTCATCTACAGCTTTTTTTGCAGCATTTTTTATAAATTCAGGAGTATTAAAGTCAGGTTCACCTAGACTTAAACTAATTACATTAACACCTTTATTTTTTAATTCTCTTGCTTTAGCAGCCATAGCTAAGGTTGCTGATATCGGTAAATCATTTATTCTGTTTGATAACATCGAGATTGATTTTTTTAATTAATCTAAAATTGCAATCGTAAAAATATCGATTTTTTCATCCATTTAAGTACATTTAAAAAAAAATACTTTTGAAAATCATTTCTAATTATTTTCCTAGCCTTAGTGACCGTCAGATTAATAAATTTAATCAGTTATTATCCATTTATTCAAAGTTAAATAATAAGATAAATTTGATTTCTAGAAAGGATATGAACAATTTTTACATCCATCATGTTTTACATTCATTAGGGATAGCAAAATTTCAGGAATTTAAACCTGGAACAAAAGTTTTAGATCTAGGCACAGGTGGTGGTTTTCCAGGGATCCCATTAGCTATTTTTTTCCCTAAAGTAAATTTTTATCTAATTGATGGGATAGGTAAGAAAATAGATTCTGTCAAAGATGTTATTGGGAAGTTACATCTTGAAAATGTGTATGCAAAAAAAATTAGAGCTGAAAATTTTGATGAGAAGATTGATTTTGTAGTGGTAAGAGCAGTAGGAAAAATCAAGGTTTTTTTTCCTTGGATTAAAAATAATTTTTCTTCTAACCAAATTAATTCTAGGAAGAATGGATTAATTTGTCTTAAAGGGGGAGATCTTTCAAATGTATTATCTAGTTTTCCAAATGTTGAAGTAGTTAATATGAGCACATATTTTAGTGAATCTTTTTTTGAAACTAAAAAGATTATTTACCTTCCATACTAATATTTAAAAGTTTTTTATCAAGATTTCCTTAAAAACGGGTACTTATAATCCTCAGGAGGGACAAATACTTCCTTTATTAATCTCGGAGAGACCCATCTTAGTAGATTAAATGCAGATCCTGCTTTGTCATTAGTTCCTGAGGCTCTAGACCCTCCAAAGGGTTGTTTTCCAACTACAGCTCCGGTTGGCTTATCATTTATATAAAAGTTTCCAGCACTATTTTCAAGTGCTTTTAATGCCTCATCGACGGCATACCGATCTTGAGAAAAAACGGCTCCTGTAAGGGCATATGAAGAAGTTCTGTCAACTAGCTCTAGGGTTTGACTCCACTTAGAATCATCATAAACGTATATTGTAACTAAAGGACCAAACAGTTCCTTTTCCATTGAGAAATAATTTGGATTATTGGTTTTTACAAGTGTAGGGTGTACAAAATATCCTTTTCTGTCATTATACTCTCCACCGTGTAAAATGGCTGCATCTTTATCTTTTTTAATTTTCTCAATTGCATTTTTCAAACGTTCAAAAGCATCTTTATGAATAAGTGCAGTTATAAAATTTTCAAAATTTTCAGGGGAACCAATTTTTAAGGAATCCATCTGCAATTTAACATCTTTTATGGTTTTTTCTGCGATAGAATTAGGAAGGTAAACTCTAGAAGCAGCAGAACATTTCTGCCCTTGAAATTCGAATGCTCCTCTAATAATTGCTGTGCTTAAAGCTTTTATATTTGCAGAAGGATGCGCTAAAATAAAATCTTTTCCTCCTGTTTCCCCAACTATTCTTGGATATGAAATATAGTTGTCTAATCTATCTCCAATTTTTTTCCACAACTTTCTAAAAATTTCAGTTGAACCTGTATAGTGTAATCCAGAAAAGTATTTTGATTTTAACACTTCATTCGAAATCATTTCAGGATCTCCAAAAACAGCATTTATTACACCTTTTGGAAGCCCGGCTTTTTCAAAAACTTCAATTATTACTTTTGCTGAAAAAATTTGATAATCACTAGGTTTCCAAACAACAACATTTCCCATCATAGCTACACTGGCACAAAGATTTCCAGCAATTGCAGTAAAATTAAAAGGGCTTATAGCATAAACAAAACCTTCAAGAGGTCTATAACTTAAACGATTCCACACTTGATTATCTGACTCAGGTTGTTGCTGATAAATTTCCTGCATGTAATGTACATTATAACGTAAAAAATCAATTAGCTCACATGCAGCATCAATTTCAGCTTGGTAGATTGTTTTGGATTGACATAACATAGTTGAAGCATTTATTTTATCTCTATATGGGCCAGATATAAGTTCGGCAGCCTTAAGAAAAATAGATGCCCGAGAAGACCATGTCATCGAACTCCATTTGTCTTTAGCCTTTAATGCTGCATCAATTGCATCTCTAACATTTTTAGCTTTTGCTTTATGGTAAAATCCTATGTTATGATTATGATCATGAGGAGGAGAAATATTAGCTGTGTCTCCTGTTTTGATATGCTTTCCATCAATCCAAAGAGGAATTTCAATAGAGTTGTTATATAGTTCTTTATATGCGTTTAAAACAGATTTTTTTTCTGGACTTCCAGGTGAATAATTTAATATTTCCTCATTTTTCGGGTATGGTACTTTAAAAGAACTGTTTGACATTTTATATTGTTTTTCCAAATTTATAAAATTCAATTAATTAAATCTGGTTATAGCATTTTAAAAATTCGGTTTGTAAAATTTAATCAATAATTTCAAAAGAAGAAGATCTTCCCACACCAACTAATGAATCATAACGATTACCAAATTCTTTGTAATAAACTAAGATAAGATAATTGTTTTCAGCCAATGCATGTGTCCCTGAGATAGAATTTTTTAATAATTTTTCAGAATTTTTTTCAACAAATTTGTAGTTGTAAAAACCTTGTTTTAAAAGTATTATTCCTTCATAGATTTCAAGAGAAGGATTGTATATCATTCGATTTTCTTCTCTTAATTGATAATTGTTAAATTTCCCATAAATGTAGATTTCTTTTTCATTTGCAGATCCTGGCATTACTAGGCTAAAGTGTACCCAGCTATAGTCTGCTTCATAGTCACTAGATTGAGTTCCTTGAAGAGTTCTAACTAAAAAATCACCATTTATATCTGATGCAAAACTATATGGCAAATTTCTTCTATAATTATTAGTATACAAATAAGTTTCATAGAGTCTGTTTAAATTAACATAACTTATGTTACTTCCATTAACTCTAATATCTTTAGTATCGAAAAATAAATACTCATTACCCCCTTCAAATCTGCTTTTTTCATCATAACTGTATTCTAGTCTATTGCCACTAATATAATGAGGTTTTAAACCGTGCTTAATTGTTGACCATTGTTCATTTTTTAGAATAACAACATTTAATAAATTTTCTGGATCTCTATAGGGTATATTGGATTTTGGAATAATTGAAAAATGAACACTTTGATGGGTATCATAATAATCCATTTCTCTAGATCGAAAGACTTTAGAAGAGACAATTGCAGTATCATCATATATCAAAAATTTTCTAGAAAAAACAAGTTTATCGGAATCATCATAAATTTCAATCATATAATTGCCAGGCAATTTGAAATTCGTATTAGAATTTGGGAGTTCTAATTCATAATGAGTGTATGGTTGAAGTGTATTAAACGAATTTTGATAATTTTCAATTCTAATGTTGTCAAGCCCTTCTAAAAATTCACTTTTAAAAAGATCTGATTTTTCCCAATCATAGTTGAAATAATTAATCTTATAATAATAGTTCTGTTCATCACCATTTAGGTCATCAAATTTTAAAGAAATAGATTGACCAATAAAAACCAATGGGAATTGATTTATTTTATCAGATCCTTTAAAAATAATAGACTTTATGTTTGGGGGTTCTGATATTTCAATTCCTTCCTGACTAAATGCAATGTAAATTGCGAGGAAATAAATGAAAATTATTTTAAAGTGCATATATGTAAAGTTAAAAAACAAAATCAGTAAAATTTGATTTATTGTAGATTAAAATCTATAATAAAAATTAAACTAATTTACTATTTACAATTATTGATAATTAGTACATTTGTATCGTTCTTTACAAGTTGGTGATATGTCAAAAAATATTCGTATATCTAGAGGAGCAAATATTAAAATTAAAGGAAGTGCTGAAAAGATATTGACTGATGTTTCATCAGTGAAGTCTTGTGCAATCAAACCAGGAAATTTTTTTAACTCTATTCTCAAAATGTTTGTTAAAGAAGGCGAAAAGGTTAGTTTGGGAGCTCCTATTTGTTACGAAAAAAATGATCCTAGAATTATTTTTGTGTCTCCGGCTTCAGGGATTGTTAAGCAAATTATTAGGGGAGAAAGAAGAAAAATTTTAGAAATAATTATAGAACTTAATCTTTCTAATGAAGATAAAATTTCTCATAAAGTTGACAATTTTAAGTCTCTTACACCAGATAAAATAAAAAGCTTGTTATTGGAAAGTGGAAGTTGGCCTTTTATAAGACAAAGACCTTTTAATGTATTGGCAGATCCAGACATTTTACCAAAGTCAATTCACATATCAACTGTTAGTTCAGTTCCATTGGGAGTTGATTATGAGTTTATTGTGAAAAATAATAAAGAGGATTTTCAGTTAGGTATAGACATTTTAAACACTCTTCTTCCTGGGGAAGTAAACCTTTTTATTGACAAGGATTTCGGAGGATTTTTTTCTAAAGTAAAAAACGTAAATTCTTTTCATATATCTGGTCCTCATCCTGCTGGAAATGTTAGTGTTCAAATTCAAAAAACGGATCCAATAAATTATGGTGAAAAAGTTTGGGTTGTTCGTCCTGAAGATGTAGTTAATATTGGAGTTTTATTTTCAACAGGGGTTTATAGTTGTCAAAGGACTATAGCTGTTTCAGGTTCTCCTGTATCAAATCCACAATATTTTAAAACAATAATAGGATCAAGCTTATCGTCTTTTCTTAAAAAGGTAAATATTGATTTAACTTCTCAAAATCGTTATATAAATGGTGACATTTTTTCTGGAATTGAAGTTAGACAAGATGGGCACATTGATTTTTATAACAATTTAGTATCTATAATTCCTGAAGGAAATAATTATCGTTTTTTTGGGTGGGTTCCTTTTATAGATAATAGAATTCCAAGTTTATCAAAAACTTCTCTTTCATGTTTTTTTGGAGGTAAAGGGTATGAAGTAGACACTAATTTAAATGGTGAAGAAAGGGCTCTTGTTGTTACTGGTGAAATGGAGAAGGTCTTCCCAATGAATATTTATCCAATGCAGTTAATCAAAGCTTGTATGGCTGGAGATATTGATAAAATGGAAGGCTTAGGGATTTATGAAGTTGTTCCTGAAGATTTTGGTTTAATTGATTATTCAAACACATCAAAAATTGAAGCACAAGAAATTATTAGGGAAGGAATTGAATTAATGATTAAAGAAACATAATAGTATTAGATGAAGTTTTTACGCAAAAAATTAGATAAACTCAGATATCCATTTAGAAAAGGGGGTAAATGGGAAAAATTTGCGCCAGCAATAAACGCATTTGATACTTTTTTATTTGTGCCTAACCATACTACTGATAAAGGATCACATATAAGAGATTCTGTTGATTTGAAAAGAACTATGTTTACTGTCATTATTGCTCTATTACCTGCTTTAATATATGGCATATATAATTCTGGCTACCAACATTATTCTCAGTTAGGTACTTCATTTACTTTTATTGATGCTTTCATTCATGGTTCATGGAAAATATTACCAATGATCTTTGTTTCTTATTTTGTTGGTCTAACTATTGAATTTATTTTCGCAGTTTATAGAGGACATGAGGTCAATGAAGGATATCTCGTAACTGGATTATTAATCCCAATGATTATGCCAATAGATATTCCTTTGTGGATGGTAGCCATTTCTGTTGCTTTTGCTGTTGTAATTGCTAAAGAAGCTTTTGGAGGGACAGGAATGAATATTTTGAACCCTGCTTTAACTGCTCGTGCATTTGCTTTTTTTGCATATCCAACCTATATGTCTGGTAATAAAGTTTGGGTTTCCGAGGCCTCTAAGGTTGATGCCATTTCTGGTGAAACTATATTAGGATCATTGGCAGCCGGAGAAGAAGTTAATTATTCCATTATTGAAATGTTTTACGGATCTATTCCTGGATCAATTGCTGAAACCTCGGTTTTATGTATTTTAATAGGGGCTTTGATTTTAATCCTTACGGGAGTTGGTAGTTGGAGAATTATGTTATCTGGTGTTTTAGGAGCTTCATTAGTTGGATTTCTATTCAACCTTTGGGGAGCAAATTCTCTAATGAGCTTTAGTTGGATAAATCATCTGTTAGTTGGAGGATTTGCTTTTGGAATAGTTTTCATGGCAACAGATCCTGTTTCAGCTTCTCAAACAAATAAGGGTAAATGGATATATGGTTTTCTAGTTGGTGTTTTTTGTATATTAATCAGGGTTTTCAATCCAGCATATCCAGAAGGTGTTATGCTTGCAATTCTTCTAATGAATGTATTTGCACCTACTATTGATCATTATGTAATAGATGCAAACATTAAAAAAAGAAGAAAAAGATGGAAAGAAAATATTCCAAAAACAATTTAAAATGAATACAGAAAGTAATTCTTACACATTTTTATTTGCTGCTGCTATGGTTTTTGTGGTTGCTTCTACTCTTGCCTTTACTGCTAGTAGTTTAAAAAAGAAACAAGATGAAAATGTTCGGAAGGAGAAAATGCAAAGCATACTTAAGACAATTGGAGTAGATACTAGTCGAGATGGGGCAGAAGAACTATATAACAAATATATAAAAGAAGAACTTTCAATAGATCAAAAAGGGAATGTTGACAATTCTGTTTCTGCTTTTTCAATTAAATTAATCAGAGAGATTAAAAAACCTATTTCAGAGCAACGTTTTCCTGTTTTTATAGCAGAAACTGAAGGCAATAAATATTATATTATTCCATTAAGAGGAGCAGGTCTTTGGGATGCCATTTGGGGGTATGTTGCTCTAAGGAATGATAAAAAAACAATTGAGGGAATCATTTTTGATCACAAAGCAGAAACAGCTGGATTAGGAGCAGAAATTACCCAACAATGGTTTCAAGATCGATTTAAAGAGGAGAAGATTTTTAATCATGAAGGGAGTTTAGTTGGTATAAACGTTTCAAAAACTAATAATGATCCAAAAAATCTTGATAAAGATGATCATGAAGTGGATGCAATTTCGGGAGCTACAATAACTGGTGATGGAGTCTCAAACATGATTCTTGAGAGAATTGGACATTATCTGCCTTATTTTAATAAATTAGACTTATGATTAAAGAGGAGCAAAGAAAAATTAAGAAAAAAAAGAGTTCAATATTATTTTTAAATAAAGAAAGGGAACCTTTGTTTTCAAAAAAAAATCGTGTTTTACTCACAGATCCTTTAGATGATAACAATCCAATTACTGTTCAAGTTCTTGGAATATGTTCTGCATTAGCTATTACTGTTCAACTAGAACCTGCTGTCGTTATGAGCATTTCCGTTGTAGCTGTTATGGGAGCAAGTAATGTAATTGTTTCATTGTTGCGAAATTTGATTCCTAATCGAATTAGAATTATTGTGCAGTTAGTAGTAGTAGCTTCAATGGTTGTTTTAGTTGATCAAATTCTCAAAGCCTATGCATATGATGTTTATAAAGAGCTTTCTATTTTTATTGGTCTAATCATAACTAATTGTATTGTAATGGGTCGACTAGAAGCATTTGCTTTGGGTAACAATGTTTGGAGGTCCTTTCTAGACGGTATTGGAAATGCTGCCGGTTATGGCCTAATTTTAATTGTAGTTGCTTTTTTTAGAGAACTTTTTGGATCCGGCAAACTTTATGGATTTCAGGTAATTCCGGAATCAGTTTACGAGTTTGGATATGAAAATAATGGTTTGATGCTTTTATCTCCAATGGCACTTATAATTGTTGGTATTTATATTTGGTTTCAAAGAGCAAAGAACCGTAAACTTATAGAGAAAGATTAGAAATGGAATCATATGTAAATTTATTTGTCAAAAGTATTTTTATTGAAAATATGGTTTTTGCATATTTTCTTGGAATGTGTTCTTATTTGGCTGTTTCAAAGACAGTTAAGACTGGTTTAGGATTGGGTCTTGCCGTAGTTTTTGTCTTATCAGTAACAGTTCCTATAAATTATTTGCTATATGAATATTTGTTGAGCCCTGGAGCACTTAAATGGGTTGATTTAACGGATCCAAAATTTGTTGAATTAGATTTATCTTTTTTAAGCTTTATAATGTTTATAGCTGTAATTGCTTCTATGGTTCAACTAGTTGAAATGATAGTCGAAAAATTTGTTCCGGCTCTTTATGGTAATCTTGGTATTTTTTTACCCCTAATAGCAGTTAATTGTGCAATTTTAGGAGGCTCTTTGTTCATGCAGCAAAAAGAGTTTTCAAATATTTTGGAATCACTAACGTATGGTTTTGGTTCAGGAATCGGATGGTTATTGGCTATTGTAGCAATTGCAGCGATCAGAGAAAAAATAATTTATTCAAATGTCCCACAACCTCTAAGAGGATTAGGTATAACATTTATTGTAACAGGTTTGATGGCCATAGGCTTTTTGAGTTTTATGGGAATAAAAATTTAATATTATGGATGTTGAGGTTTCATTACTGACTTATATTGTTTCTAGTGTAATTGTTTTTTTCACAGCAACTTTTGCTTTAGTTTCAATGCTCTTATTTGCCAAAGCTAAACTTGTTCCATCTGGACCTGTGACTCTAAAAATTAATACAGAAAATAATGTTGAGGTTAGTTCAGGAGCAACACTTTTATCTACACTAGGCAACAATAAAATTTTTCTTCCCTCTGCTTGTGGTGGAGGAGGAACATGTATTCAATGTAGATGTCGTGTCTTAGAAGGAGGTGGTGAAATTCTTCCTACAGAGGCTCCTCATTTTTCAAGAAAGGAAATTGCTGATGGTTGGCGTTTGGGTTGTCAAGTCAAAGTAAAAGAAGATATGACCATAGAGGTTCCTGAGGAGGTTTTCGGAATCCAGAAATGGGAAGCGACTGTTGTTAGAAACTGGAATGTAGCTTCTTTTATTAAGGAATTCGTTATTGAAATCCCAGAGGAAATGAATTATAAAGCGGGGGGTTATATTCAGATTGAAATACCCAAGTGTGAAATAGATTATGAAAGCATTGATATTTCTGCTCATCCAGAAGAGCATCCCAAAGATCCTAAAAAATTTCAGCTAGAATGGGATAAATTTAATTTGTGGCCTTTGAAAATGAAAAACTCTGACACTGTTGAAAGGGCATATTCTATGGCCTCTTACCCTGCTGAAGGAAAAGAGATAATGTTAAATATTCGAATAGCTACTCCTCCATGGGATAGAAATAAAAATGGCTGGATGGATGTAAATCCTGGCATTGCTTCTTCATATATTTTTTCCAGAAAACCGGGTGACAAGGTAACTATCTCAGGACCTTTCGGCGAGTTTTTTATAAATGAATCAGACGAAGAAATGTTATATGTAGGAGGGGGTGCGGGAATGGCTCCAATGAGATCACATTTATATCAGTTATTTAGAACTCTTAAAACAGGTAGAAAGGTTACATTTTGGTATGGCGGGAGATCAAAAAGAGAACTTTTTTATATTGATCACTTTAAAGCATTAGAAAAAGATTTTAAAAATTTTAAATTTTATATAGCTCTTTCTGAACCTTTGCCTGAAGATAAATGGATTGAAAAGAAAAGTCTTGATGATCAAAATGGAGATGGTTTTATTGGATTTGTTCATCAGGTTGTAATTGATCATTATCTTTCTAAGCATGATTCTCCTGAAGATATAGAGGTATATTTTTGTGGTCCTCCATTAATGAATCAGGCTGTAGAAAAGATGGCTGAAGATTTTGGTGTTCCCCCAGAAAATGTTCGTTTTGACGATTTTGGAGGATAGTCTTTTAAATTTATTTTAAAACAGTGCATTATTTAAATAAAGCATTTCTTCCATTTTTTTTTCTAATTTATTCTAGTTGTTACTTTGATAATAATATAGTAACCAATAGAGGTAATGAATTAGGAACATTTTATACGATAAAGTATGAAAGAAATAATATTAATCCTTTAGAATTCCAAAATGGAATTGACTCAATTTTTTTTGAAATCAATAATTCATTGTCTACTTATATTAAAAAATCTGATATATCAAGAATAAATGATGGAGATTCTCTAATTAAAGTTGATAAACATTTTAGAAAAGTTTTTAAAAAATCAAAAGAAATATGGGCAGTTACCAATGGTTATTTTGATCCTACTGTTGGTTCATTAGTTAATGCTTATGGATTTGGACCTGAACAAACGATTATAAAAATAGATTCTTTTGTTCTGGACAGTTTAATGGATGGGGTAGGTATGAACAAAATAAAGATCACTTCAGATTACAGGGTTATAAAAAGACATTCACAAACTTATATTGACTTTAATGCCATAGCTAAAGGATATACAGTTGATTGTATTTATGATTACCTTATTTCTTTAGGTAATAAAAACTTTTTAATTGAAATAGGAGGTGAAATTAGGGCTAAAGGTTTTAATCCCAGCACTCAAAAAAAATGGAAAATAGGAATTAGTGTTCCGGAAAAAGATAAGGGAAAGAAATTTATTCAAACATATGAAATAGGTGATTATGCGATGGCAACTTCTGGCAATTATAACAAATTTAGAATAGATAGTTTAACTGGCGAAAAATTTGTACACTCTGTTAATCCTATAAACGGATTAGCATTCGATTCAAATATTCTTAGTGTTTCAGTTATTGCACCATCTTGTATTGTAGCTGATGCATTTGCTACGGCTTTGATGGTAATGCCATTGGAAAATGGCAAAAAAATTGTTCAAGAAAATCAAAAAATTGAGGCTAATTGGGTAATTAGCAGGAAGAATGAGTTAGTCCAAATAAAATCATCTGGATGGAATTAATGCTTGATTTAATTATTAGATCGTTTTATTCCAATCGGAATTAGTTCACCTTTATTTATTGAAAATTTATTAATTTCTTCTTGTGATAATTCCTTGGTATAGTCTATTTTTTGAATTCTAAATCCTACACTTTTCAGGCGGTCAAAAAAATCTTTCCCGTATATTCTCACATGATCATATTGACCAAACAATTCTTCTCTTTTTTTACTACTTTTTACACTAAAATCTTCAAATGTTTCTAAACGATTCTTATCAATAGGTACTTGCATTATTGCTACCCCATTTTTTTTTAGAATTCTAAAAATCTCTTTCATGGCAATTAGATCTTTAGGGATATGTTCTAGAACATGATTGCAAATTATAAGATCAAAAAAATTATTATCAAAAGGTAGATTTGTTATGTCCGCTTTAATATCTGCTAGTGGAGAAGATAGATCAAGTGTTGTATAATTCCAAAATTTATTTTTTTTGAATTCCCTATATAATGCCTGTTCAGGCGCTATATGCAAGACTTTTTTTTTGTCTTTTAAAAAGGTTGTTTCTCTTTTTAAATAAAGCCATAATAATCTATGTCTTTCTAGTGAAAGAGTTCCAGGTGAAAGAGCATTAGGTCTAATTTTTTTGTATCCATAGGGTATAAATTTTCTATAGCTTTTCCCATTAATGGGATCTGTAAATTTATTCCCTTTATATATAATTTTTAGAAGTGGAAGAAAAAAAATACTTAGCCTAATTAGTATAGATCTTGGTAAAATTGAAAGTAAAAATTTCATTAATTTTTTGAATTGCTAGAGAAAGGTTCTTCTTCTTTACTATCAAAACCAATAGATTTATAAATATATTTAAATGTTGATAAAAGCTGCGGTTTGCCATTTATCAGAGCGACATTATGTTCAAAGTGAGCACTTGGCTTTTTATCCTGAGTTATGATTGTCCATCCGTCATTTAATCTTTTGATTTCCTTACTTCCTTGGTTTATCATTGGTTCAATTGCGATTACCATTCCATTTTGAAATTTTTTTCCGGTTCCAGGTTTTCCATAATTTGGGATTTCTGGTTCTTCGTGCATTTTCTTGCCAAGACCATGCCCTACAAGTTCCCTTACGACTCCATATCCATTTTCTTCAGCAAACTTTTGTATTGAATTACCTAGATCACCAACTCGATTACCTAATTTGAAATTAGAAATTCCTATGTAAAGTGATTCTTTGGTTACTTCAAGTAGTTTTTTTGTTTCAGGAGCAACGTCACCAATTTCAAATGTATAAGCATGATCTCCGTAAAAACCATTTTTTATTACCCCACAATCTACAGAAAGTATGTCACCTTCATTTAGTGGAACATTATTTGGAATTCCATGTACTACTTGTTCATTTGGGCTAACACATAAGGTGTTTGGAAAATCATAAAGCCCTAAAAATCCTGGTTCAGCATTATGATCTCTGATAAATGTTTCTGCCATTTTGTCTAATTCTAAAGTTGTGATACCAGGGCGAATTTCACCCGCGATCATCCCTAAAGTTTTTGAAACTATCAAGGCACTTTCTCTTATAAATTGAATCTCTTCAATTGTTTTTAACTTCACCATAATTTTTATTCACTGTAATAAGCATCACGATATTCTTCACCACTGAGTATTTTTCTTATATCTTCTTCTAGTGAAACAATTGGAAATTCAACAAATCTATTTAATTCTTCTCCATTTTTATAAAAGATTAGGGTCGGAACTTTTATAATGTTTAATCCGTTTTCAAAATTTTCAGGTGTAGTTTTTTCTTCAGACATAGCATAAATTTCAATTTTATTTTCATCAAAATTTACAGCATCTAAAATTTTAAACATTGCTGGAACTTCCCTTTCACTATCTTCACACCAAGTACCCATGAATAGTTTTAAACTTATATCTCCAAAAAGATTTTTAACAGATTCAACCCATTGATCGCTTAATTTGTAGTAATCATATTCCTTTTTAAACCATTCAACATGTTCTGATTGTTCAAGATTAGCACGATTTATTTTCCCAAGAAGGATTACTTTTCCATCTATTGTTTTGCCATGTTTTATATTTAATGGTTTCTGGTTTACATTATTTCCACATGAAAGCAAAAAAAACAGGGAAATAAAATAAAATCTTTTTTTCATGTTTTTAAATTATTGGGTGTTCAGTCATTACTTGAGGTTTTTTAATGTTCATTAATTTTAAAATTGTAGGAGCAACATTTGAGAGAATACCATCTTTAATAGCATGATAATCTTTGTCAATTAAAATAATTGGAACTGGATTTTTAGTATGTGAAGTATTGGGGGAACCATCGTCATTTTTCATTTTTTCACAATTCCCATGATCAGATATTATTAGTAATGAATAATTTTTTTTCCTAGCAATTGGCACAATTTCTTTCAAACATTTGTCTACCGCTTCACAAGCATTAATTGCTGCCTTAAGTTTTCCAGTATGACCTACCATGTCAGGATTTGCAAAATTTAAGCAAATAAAATCGGGAGGGTTTTCATTTTCAATTTTTTCTATTACCCTATCTTTAACTTTATATGCACTCATTTCAGGTTTCATATCATAAGTTGCTACTTTAGGTGATGGGCATAAAATTCTTTCCTCTCCAGGAAAAGGAATTTCATTTCCTCCATTAAAAAAGAAAGTGACATGGGGATATTTTTCAGTTTCTGCAATCCTCAATTGTGTTTTATTTTGTTTTGATAATATTTCTCCTAAGGTATCATCTAGGTTTTCTTTATCATAAACAATATGGATATCCTTAAATTTCTCATCATATTTTGTCATGGTAACATAGAAAAGTTTTAATGGACTCATATTAAATCCGGTTATTTCTTTTTGTGTTAAAGCCTCAGTAATTTGTCTAACACGGTCATTTCTATAATTAAAAGAAATAACTACATCTCCACCTGCTATTGTCCCTATTGGGGAATTACTATTGTCAACTCCTATTAAAGGAGTTATAAATTCATCAGTAATGCCATTGTCATAATTTTTTTGAATAGATTTTTTAAAATTTTTAGTCTTTGTTCCTTTTCCATTTATTAGTAAATCATAAGCTATTTTTGTTCTATCCCATCTCTTGTCTCTATCCATTGAATAATACCTTCCAATAATAGAAGCCAACTTAGCATTAGTTTTTTTAATTTGATTTTCAAGCATATCAATAAATTTTATTCCAGATTCAGGATCAGTGTCTCTTCCGTCAGTAAAAGAATGAATAAAAACGTTATTAGCTTTTTTTATTTTAATCAATTCTATAAGCCCATATAGATGGTCAATATGAGAGTGGACACCTCCATTAGATAAAAGACCTAATAAGTGAATTTTTTTATTGTTTTTAACGGAATAGTCTATTGCATTATTTAAAATCGAATTTTTTAAAATAGATTTTTCTTTAATTTCAGCATCTATTTTCATTAGATCTTGTTGAACTATCCTTCCAGCTCCTATATTCATATGTCCAACTTCACTATTTCCCATTTGACCTCCTGGCAAACCAACATTTTCACCATCTGTACGTAATTTAGCATTGGGATATTGTTTGAATAGATCGTCAATAAAAGGGGTGTTAGCAAGATCTATAGCAGAATAATTTGGTTTTGAGGTAATTCCCCAACCATCAAGAATTATAAGGCAAACTTTTTTAGACATAAATCTTTAGCTAAGATATGAATTCCAGTATGCATTAAAAAAGTTAGCCTGTAGGAAAAATAATTATTGTTATTTTGTGTTTATGATTAAAGAAGGAATAGTTTATTACTCTACAGGGAGCAATTACAAAGTAAAATCTGAAGATATTTTTTACAAATGTAAGGTCAAGGGGAAGTTTAGAATTAAGCAAATAAAAACAACAAATCCAATTGCTGTTGGAGATGTAGTTTTTTTTACTATAGAAAAGAGTGAAGAAAAAAAAACAGGATTAATTTTTCAAGTAAAAAAAAGAAAAAATTATATAATAAGGAAATCAGTTAATTTGTCTAAACAGTTTCATATTATTGCATCCAATATTGATCAGGTTTTTCTCTTAGTAACTATTAAAGAACCGAAAACTTTTACTTCTTTTATTGATCGATTTCTTATTACAGCTGAGGCCTACAAAATAGAGGTAATTATTTTATTTAATAAAATTGACCTTTATTCTTCTAATGAAAAAAAATCTTTAGAAGATTTAAGAGAAATTTATACTAAAATAGGATATAATTGTTTTGAAGTTATTGCTAGAGAAAGAAATACCCTTAAAAGCATAGAAAATTTAATGAAAAATAAGGTTAGCATGTTCTCTGGAAATAGTGGCGTTGGCAAATCTACCTTATTGAATACTCTCTTTCCTAAATTGAAATTAAAAACAATTGAAATTTCAAAAATTCATAAGCAAGGAAAGCACGCAACAACATTTTCTGAAATGCATGACTTAAATGGTGGAATAAAAATTATTGACACTCCAGGCATAAAGAGTTTTGGAGTAGTTGATATTGATCCTAAAGAGTTAGGTGATTATTTTCCTGAATTTTTCGCTTTAAAGAAGAATTGTAGATTTAATAATTGTTTGCATATTAAAGAACCAAAGTGTGCTATTAAATCAGCTTTAGAAAGTAATGTTATTTCTAAAACTAGATATGAATCTTATTTAAGTTTAATGAAAGAAGATGATAATTATATAAGATAGTATGAAAGCAGTAATTCAAAGAGTTTCAAATGCAAAGGTCAGTGTTAAAGGTATTAAGGAATCTATTATTGAGAATGGATTGCTTTTACTGTTAGGAATTGACAAGAACGACACGGAAGAAGATTTGAAGTGGTTAGTCAATAAAATAATTAATATTAGAATTTTTGATGATTTTAAAGGTGTTATGAATGTTTCTTTGTTAGATTCTGGAGGTGAACTTTTAGTTGTTAGTCAATTTACTTTAATCGGATCATCACGAAAAGGAAATCGACCTTCTTATGTTAGGGCAGCAAAACATGATTTGGCAATACCTTTATATGAAAGGTTTATCAAACTTAGTCAAGAAAAATTAGGCAGAGAGGTTAAAAGTGGGATTTTCGGCGCAAATATGAAAGTTGAGTTATGTAATGACGGTCCTGTAACACTTATTATAGATTCAAAACAAAAAGAATAGTTTTTGTTTTAGACTTTCACCAAATATTTACTTCGTATTCAAGAGAGATTGAAAAATTAATAAAAACCTCGTGTTTGATTTTTTCAGCGAGAAACTTAACATCTTTTCCTTTAGCTTTTCCGAGATTAATTAAAACCAGTGAATGATTTTTATGAACACCAACATTATTTTCTTTATAACCTTTATACCCAAGCTTTTCGATTATCCAAGCAGCAGGTATTTTTACTTGATTATTCTTGTATGGGTAGTGAGGAATTTCGGAAAATTTTTTTTCTAGGCTTTCCAATTTTGATATTGATACTATAGGGTTTTTAAAGAAACTTCCACAATTGCCTATGACTTTAGGGTCAGGTAGTTTTGAAGATCTTATTTTAATTACAGCATCAGCAATATTTTGAATAGTCTTCTTTTTACCTTCAAGCATGTTTTTTAATTCCCCATAATTTGTATTGGTTTTATGAGGAAATTTCTGAAGTCTAAGATTTACAGATGTTATAATATATTTCCCCTTTAATTTAGATTTGAAAATGGAGTCTCTATAGGAAAATTTACACTGTTCTAGATTGAAATTTTTAAAATTAAGACTTGATATTTCTAGCCCATTACAGCTTACAAACACATCTTTTAATTCCACACCATATGCTCCTATGTTTTGTATAGGGGCAGCCCCAACTTTCCCCGGTATTAGAGCTAAATTTTCTACCCCTCCAAAATTATTTTTAAGACACCACAAAACAAATTCATGCCAGTTTTCTCCTGATTGGATTTTGACAATCACTTCTTTTTCATTTTCTTCGATTATTTCTTTTCCTTTATTATCAATTAAAATTGCTAATCCAGAAAATTTTTTTGTAAATAAAACATTACTCCCTTGCCCTAAGATCAAAAAGTTTTTAAAAGGATTTTTTTTAAAAACATGAATTAAATCTTTTTCCTCTTTAATTTTGATGAAAGATGATGTTTTAACGTTAATACCAAAGGTGTTATAAGGTAAAAGAGAAACATTATTTTTAAAATTTAGCATAGAACAAAATTATGTGACAAAACTTTTATTTTTTTAGAATATTGACAATATAGGAAAATAGGATTATTGTCTTTTTACTGCAACAGTACCTCTAATTTTTAATGCAACTATTGGTGTTGAATTTGCATTAGAAGTAACAGTTATAGTTTTTCTAAATACACCAACTCGGTTGGTGTCATATTTAACTTGTATTTCTCCTTTTCCTCCAGGTTCAATAGGAACTTCTGGTTTTTTAGGAATTGTACAACCACAAGAAGATTTGACACTCTGTATTATTAGTGGGGCATTTCCATTGTTTACAAAATTAAAAACACGAATACCGTTGCTATTAGGTTTTATTGTCCCGTAATCAATCAGTTCTTTTTCAAATTTAATCTCCGGAGTAACTTCTTGTGAGAAAATTGTTTCTGAACAGAAAATTAATAACCCTAAAAAGAAAATTTTTTTCACAGAATAAGTATATAGAATCTAAAATTACAATATTTAAATAAAATCAAAAAAAGTTTGTTTTTAAAATACGTAAAGGTATCTTACTTTTGTCAAGTAAATCAGACTTAATTAATGGCTATTCCATCTAAATTTATTTCGAAAACAGTTGAAGAAAAATGGTATTCATACTGGATGGATAATCATTTTTTTGATTCAAAACCAGATTCTAGAGAGCCATATACTATAGTGATACCACCCCCTAATGTTACAGGAGTTCTTCACATGGGGCACATGCTCAATAATACATTACAGGACATCTTGATAAGACGTGCAAGAATGAAGGGACTCAATGCTTGTTGGGTTCCAGGAACTGATCATGCTTCGATTGCTACTGAGGCTAAAGTCGTAGAAAAATTAAAAAAGGATGGGATTAAAAAAAGTGATTTGTCTCGAGATGCTTTTCTAAAACATGCATGGGAATGGACGAATCAATACGGAGGAATAATATTGGATCAATTAAAAAAGCTTGGATGTTCATGTGATTGGGGAAGGACAAGATTTACATTAGATCCTAAAATGTCGGAATCTGTAATTAAAGTTTTTATAGATCTTTATGAGAGAGATTTAATTTATCGAGGTTATCGTATGTTAAATTGGGATCCAGAGGCGAAAACTACTCTTTCAGAGGAAGAAGTATTATATGAAGAAAAAGAAGGAAAATTATATCATATAGCTTATCCGTTGTATGATTCAGAAGAAAGGATTATAATTGCTACAACAAGACCGGAAACACTTTTAGGAGATACAGCTGTTTGTATAAATCCGAAAGATGAAAGGTATTCGCATTTGGCTGGCCAAAGTGTTCTAATCCCAATTGTTAATAGAAAGGCTCCAATCATTCAAGATGATTATGTTGACATTGATTTTGGAACAGGTTGTTTAAAGGTTACACCTGCACACGATTTTAATGACAATATTTTGGGAGAAAAACATAATCTTGAACTAATAGATATTTTTAATTCTGATGCAACTATAAATCAAAATGGATTGCATTATGCAGGTCAGGATCGTTTTCTAGTTAGAAAAAAAATAGTGGAGGAATTGAAAGAAAAAGGATTATTAGTGAAAGAAGAAAAATATTTACATAAAGTTGCAATTTCTGAAAGGACAAAAGTAGTTATTGAACCTCGTCTTTCTAAACAATGGTTTTTAAAAATGGAGGAATTAGCGAAACCTGCTATAAAAGCTGTCATGAAAAATAATGAAATCAAATTAGTGCCAGAAAAATTTGTCAATACTTATAGGCATTGGATGGAGAATATTAAGGATTGGAATATTTCCAGACAGCTTTGGTGGGGGCATCAGATTCCAGCTTATTATTATGGTGAAGGTGACCAGGATTTTATTGTTTCAGATTCTAAAGAAAAAGCGCTTGAGGAAGCAAAGAAAAAATCAAAAAACCCAAACTTAAATTTGGATGATTTGAATCGTGATGAAGATGTTTTAGATACATGGTTTTCATCATGGATTTGGCCAATTTCAGTATTCAATGGAATATTAGATCCTGAAAATAATGAAATCAAGTACTATTATCCTACCCAAGATCTTGTAACAGGCCCAGACATATTGTTTTTCTGGGTAGCACGGATGATTATGTCTGGATATGAATTTAGAAAAGAAAAACCTTTTTCAAATGTCTACTTTACTGGACTAGTCAGAGATAAGTTTGGAAAGAAAATGTCAAAGCAACTAGGCAATTCACCGGATGCAGTAGAATTAATTAATGTTTATGGTGCAGATGCAGTAAGAGTTGGACTAATGCTTAGTTCAAATGCTGGGAATGATTTGCTTTTTGACGAGACTTTATGCAGACAAGGTAAAAATTTTGCTAATAAGATTTGGAATGCATATAGATTAGTTGGCGGATGGAAGGTTCAAAAATCAATAAAAACTTCTGAATCAAACATGGTTGCTATTGAATGGTTTAAAAACTTATCTTTTAAAGTTGTCCAGTTAGTTGAAGATCATTTTAGCAAGTACCGAATTTCAGATGCTTTAATGACCCTTTACAAATTTATTTGGGAAGAATTTTGTTCTTGGTTTCTCGAGATAGTAAAACCTGATCAGAATGATTTAATTGATTCAAAAACATTGAATGAAACAAAAGAAATTTTTGAGAATAATTTAAAACTTTTGGCTCCTTTTATGCCTTTTTTGAGTGAAGAGATATGGCATTTAATTTCTAAAAGAGAGACTGATCAAGCTTTGATTATTTCTTCTTGGCCTTTAAAAAATTCTTACAACACTAAAATAATTGATGATTTTGAACTGGTTAAACAAATTATTATAGGAATTAGAAATTTTAGAAAAGAAAAAAGTATTGGATTTAAAGCTAAATTAACTCTAATCACATCTTCAAAAATTAATCCTCGATATATTGATATAATAAAAAAAATGGGTGGATTAGAAAGCATAGAAGATTTTAAAAATTTTAAAAATGAAAACTTAAATTCTTTTCGTATAGATAATCTTGAGTTTTTTATTCCTTCTTCGTCTATCAAAATAGATCAAGAAAATGAAAAACTTAAAATTGAAAAAGAATTGGAGTATGCTGTAGGTTTTCTTAAGTCCGTTGAAAAGAAATTGTCAGACAAAAAATTTGTATCAAATGCTCCTCAGAAAGTTATAGATGTTGAAAGAAAGAAAAAGAATGATATAAAACTAAAGATTTCTTTATTAAAAAAGGGACTTTCTCAATTTAATTAACAAACTTAGAGGCTATTAGAGTAATACCTCCCTTAACCTTCTGACCAATAGTAACATCAATTTTTGTCTTGGTAGGGAGAAACAAGTCTATTCTTGATCCAAATTTTATAAATCCTGCATCTTCTCCTTGTTTGACATCCATACCATTTTTTGCATAATTGACAATTCTTCTTGCAACGGCTCCCGCAATTTGTCTATACAATATTTCGCCCATGGTTTTGTTTTTCAAAACAATTGTTGTTCTTTCATTTTTTTTAGAAGATTTTGGGTGCCACGCAACTAAGTATTTTCCTGAATGATATTTGTTAAAAATCACTTTCCCACTTATTGGATATCTAGTTACATGGACATTTAATGGAGACATAAAAATAGATATTTGCAATTTTTTTTCGTTAAAGTACTCTTCTTCAAACACTTCTTGGATTATAACAATTTTTCCATCTGCTGGTGCTATCACATGATTTTTATTAGGATTTGTTTCCCTTTTTGGATTTCTAAAAAATTGTAGTATAAGTATTAATAATAATAAGGAAGTTGTTTGTATCACTTTTTTTAAAATTTCATTTTCAATGAAAAACTCAGAAAAAATAGATAATCCACTGGTTAAGAAAAAAGTGACAAGTATTATTTTAAATCCTTCCCTATGAAACATGATTTTTAATTAATATAACTAAATAAACCCATGGAGCTGTCAGTAATATGCTATCCATACGATCATAAAATCCTCCATGACCAGGTATAATTGAGCCGCTGTTTTTAACTTTTGCAAGGCGTTTGAATTTTGATTGAATTAGATCTCCATATAGATTTAAAAGTGGAATGATAATGGTCAATATTATGATTAATTTTTTTTCTATCGGGTATTCAAAATAGATAAATAAATAAGAGGAAAAAAGACAGCACAGAATTCCCCCTAAAAGACCTTCCCAAGATTTTTTTGGAGAAATACTTTTAAAAAGTAAATTTTTACCGAACAAGACACCGAATAAATAGGCAAATGTATTGTTAACCCAAGTAAGTAAATACAAAAATATCAAAATGTATGGATCGTATTCATCATTAGATTGAGTTAATGCGATAATAAAAAATCCCGAAAGGGTAATATAGAAAATACTCAGTAGATTTTTCGCATAGTTTTTATTTATTAGATTAAATTGATTATATAACCATACAATTAATAAAATGTGGAAAAATAAAGTAGGGAACAAAATAAATTTTAAATAATCATTATATATAAAATTTGATTGAATAAAAACCCCCCAAATAATAATTAAAAAAATATAAGGAACAAGAGCTTTATGATTAATTAGCTTTTGAAATTCAAAAACTGTAAGACCAACAAAAAGAAGTAAAATTAAATAAAAGGCAATTTGATTATAAAGAAGAGATCCTATAATTGCAATAGCATAAACTGAGCCCGAAAGAGCTCTAATAAAGATTTCCTTCATTTAATTACTCATCTTGTAATAACAAATATATATTTTTGGCACTATTGCCATAGGATAAAAAATCATTTTCTTCAATTAATTTTTTTGGCTTTAAAGTTGTAATATTTGAAGGGACTTTCTTTGAGTATTTATTTTTAAGCTTAGTCATACCGGCACTCACATCTGTTACAATTTGATTAATACTTGATAAAACAATTATGTTTATTGGCAACTCATTAAGTTTATAGTTACTTAATTGTTCATTACTTATTAAAATACTGCCTTTATTTGCAACAAGGTATTCACAACTTGTAAGGAAAACAGAGGATTCATCTGGCTTTAAGTTTAAAAAATTCTTGCTAATTCTAAATCTTAAAATTAGGTCTTCATTATTACAATAAATCTCTCTTTCTGACCAGTTATTTTCCTGTAGAATATTATTAAAATAATTATCCGTTTCAGAAGCATTTTCACAAAAAATAAATTTGCCTCCTTTTTTTGTAAAATTCTTTGCAAATAAAATTTCTACTGGATCTCTTTTTTTAGGCAGGAATGGGCTTTCCTCTTTAGAATCCTCTGATTTTTTTTTCTTTCTAGAAAAAATGTTCCAAAAACTCACCTTCTATTTAGAACTTTTCCTAGTTTTCAAACTAGGGTTTGACTTTTTTTCACTCTCAAATGGTCTTCTACCCAAAATGGTAGTCAAATCATCTTTAAAAATCACTTCTTTTTCAAGTAATCTTTCAGCCAATTTTATTAAATCAGCTTTATTTTTCTTGAGTATATCACAGGCACGTTTGTATTGTCTTTCAATTATAGCTGAAATTTCCTCGTCTATTTTTTGCGCTGTCTTTTCTGAATATGGTTTTGTAAAGTTATAATCAGATTGACCGGATGAATCATGATATGTTATATTCCCTAGAGCTGCATTAAGGCCATAAACCGAAACCATTGCTCTTGCTTGTCTTGTCACTTTTTCTAAATCACTTAAGGCCCCAGTTGATATTTTATTAAACATTATCTTTTCAGCAGCTCTACCACCCAAAGCAGCACACATTTCATCTAGCATTTGTTCAGATCTAAGAATTAATCTTTCTTCAGGAAGGTACCAAGCAGCTCCAAGTGAGTGTCCCCTAGGAACAATCGTTACTTTAACAAGGGGGGCAGCATATTTTAATAACCAGCTAACTGTCGCGTGACCAGCTTCATGAAAAGCAATAGTTTTTTTCTCTTCTTCGCTAATTATTTTATTCTTTTTTTCAAGTCCACCAACTATTCTATCTACTGCATCAAGAAAATCCTGTTTACCAACTGATTTACGACTTTTCCTTGCAGCAATTAATGCAGATTCATTACAAACGTTTGCTATATCTGCTCCAGAGAATCCAGGAGTTTGTCTTGCTAAAAAATCTACATCAAGTGTTTTTGTTACTCTTAATGGCTTTAAATGAACCTGGAAAATTTCTTTGCGTTCATTTAAGTCTGGGAGATCTACGTATATTTGTCGGTCAAATCTACCGGCTCTCATTAAAGCTTTATCTAAAACATCTGCTCGATTAGTTGCTGCCACAACAATTACATTTGTATTAGTATCAAAGCCATCCATTTCAGTCAACAACTGATTTAAAGTATTTTCTCTTTCATCATTTGAACCTGTAAAATTATTTTTACCACGCGCTCTTCCAATGGCATCAATTTCATCAATGAAAATGATTGCTGGTGATTTGTCTTTTGCCTGCTTAAAAAGATCTCGAACTCTGGAAGCTCCAACACCAACAAACATTTCAACAAAATCAGAACCAGAAAGAGAGAAAAAAGGAACTTTTGCTTCTCCTGCAACTGCTTTGGCTAATAGAGTTTTACCTGTCCCTGGAGGGCCAATTAAAAGGGCTCCTTTAGGTATTTTACCTCCCAACTTAGTATACTTTTGAGGATTTTTTAAAAAATCAACAATTTCTTGCACCTCTTCTTTGGCTTCTTTCAAACCTGCAACATCTTTGAAAGAAGTTCTTACATTAGTATTTTGATCAAAAAGCCTAGCTTTTGATTTCCCTATATTAAATATTTGGCTTCCAGCACCTCCCGAAGATCCTGACATTCTTCTCATTAAGAAAATCCATACGGCAATAATAACTATAATAGGAATAAAACTTATAATCATGTCTATCCATCTATTTTCAATTGTTTGGAATTCATATCTAAATGCAATACCATTTTCTTCTGCTTTTTCAAGCTTTCTTTGGAAAAGTTCTAGATTACCTACCTCAAACTGGTAATGAGGACCATCAAGATTTTCTTGACCTAGAAAATTCCTTGATTTTATACCATTATGTTCACTTTTTACAATGGCATTTTTATTTATTGTTACTCTAGCTAAATTTTTATTTATTACAACTACTTCTTCTACATCTCCATTAAAAAGGAATTTCTCAAAATTTGAAATATCAGTTTTCTTTAAATTTTGCCATTTATTTTCACCACCAAACATACTTATTCCAAGAAGAATAGAAATAATTATTCCATATATCCAGTATGAGTTAAATGTAGGTTTTTCTTGATTGTTTTTTTTCGCCATTTTTTTAATAACTAGAAGTGATTTTTTTTGTTTTTGCATCACCCCAAAGTGATTCAAGATCATAAAACTCTCTTATGTGCTTTTGAAAGACATGAACAACCACATCTATATAGTCTAGTAGGACCCATTCTGAATTTTCAAGTCCTTCAATATGATAAGGCTTTTCCTTCACTTTTTTACTTACATTTTTTTTAATTGAACCTGTTATGGCACTGACATGTGTATTTGAGGTACCTGAGCATAAAATAAAATGTGAACAGACTGAATTATCTATTTTTTCAAAATCGAGTAATTTAACATCAACACCTTTGACATTATTAATTCCCAAAACAATACTGTCTATTAGTTCTTTTAAATTAGAATTAAGTTTTACCATTAAATATTTTAATTTTACAAATTTATTACTTTTTAAATTCCAAACGCTTGAATTTATGTCCAATTTCAATATAATCAAACTTAATGCCATAACTTCTACAAATGATTGGCTGAAACAAAAGTATGATAAAAACAAATGTAGGGATGGAGATTTAGTATGGGCTAACAAACAAACAAAGGGTAGAGGTCAAAAGGACAAAGTATGGATTTCTGAACCAGGAAAAAATTTAACCTTCAGCTTTTTTAAAGTACTAAAAAAATTAGAGGCAAATGATCAATTTATCATTAATTGTTCAGTTTCTTTGGCAATTATAAATGCATTAAAAAAAATTTATGTCCCAAAAATGTCTTTGAAATGGCCAAACGACATTTTGTCAGAAAACAAAAAAATTTGTGGTATTTTGATTGAGAATTTTGTTAAAGGGGGTGTTATTTCAGGAACTATTGTTGGGGTTGGCTTAAATGTAAATCAAATTGATTTTGAAAATCTTGATGGTGCTAGTTCTATTTTAAATCAAACCAAAAAAGAGTTTAACTTAGAATTTGTTTTAAATCTATTGCTAGATTCTTTTGAAGAAAGTTTTAGACATTGCAAAAGAAAAAATAAGAAACATTTAATTAAAGAATATGAAAAGTTACTTTTTGGTAAAAACCAAATTTATAAGTTTCAAATTGGGCATAACATTTTCGATGCAATTATAAAGGGAGTCAATTTGGATGGCAAACTAATTGTTCAAAATAAAGAAGATGAAATTGTTATGTTTTCAAGTTCTACAATTAAAATGTTTTACTAGATTGGACTCCATTCAGAAGGATTATTTCTCCAAGAACTTAGCAGGCTAACCTCATTCGGACTTATGTAGTCCTCTTTTACTGCTTGATCAATTAAATAATCGTAATTAGAAAGCGTATTGACCTTAATGTTTTCAGATTTGAACTTTTCTATAGTAGAATTAAACCCATAAGTAAAAATGGCAATGATTCCCTTGACTATCATTCCATTATCTCTTAGAGTATTTATTGCATTTAAACTACTCATACCTGTTGAAATAAGATCTTCAACAACTATTACATTTTTATTTTTATTTACGCTTCCTTCTATTTGATTTTTTTCACCATGTTTTTTAGGTTCAGGCCTAACATATATAAAAGGAGAATCTAATTCATTTGCAACTAATGCGCCAATCCCTATTGCCCCTGTTGCTACTCCAGCAATAATATTTTTTCCGCCATGAAGAGATAAAATTTGATTCGCAATTGCTTTTGATATGTAATTTCTAATTTTAGGATATGACAAAGCAAGCCTATTGTCACAGTATATAGGAGATTTCCACCCACTTGACCATTGAAAAAAATTTTTTGTATTCAATTTTATTGCATTTATTTGTAACAAATATTTTGAAGTTTGCTCTGCTATATTTTCATCGTAAACCATATATGTAAATGTATAAAGTTTTTTTCAATCAAAAACCTTTAATTCTTACTACAGAAATAATTAAAAATGATGATAGCTGTCCTCTTTTTTATATTAAGTTTTCTGTGACAGAAAAAATTGTTTCGGCTTTAAAAAAGAAAAGCATAAATTCTGTTATTCTTTATCATCCAAAAAAAGACAAACTGGAAATACATTTTAATAAACTATTCCCTCAAGTTGAAGCTGCAGGAGGATTAGTAATTAACGAATCGAATCAATATTTACTTATATATAGAAATAATAAGTGGGATCTTCCAAAGGGGAGAATGTTTAAAAAAGAAATGATTATAGATGCTGCAAAAAGAGAGGTAGAGGAAGAAACTTCAGTTAAAGATTTGATTGTGTTAAAAAAACTTCCTATAACTCATCATATTTTCAAGAGGAATCATAAGTATAAACATAAGAAAACATATTGGTACTTAATGAAAACTTCATATAATGGCAAGTTGATTCCTCAAGCGAAGGAGGGTATTAAAAAAGCTGTTTGGAAAGATAAAAGTGAAATTAATGTACTTATGAAAAATGCCTATAAAAACATTGAAATATTATTTGATCAAGTTTTGTAGTTTTATTTAGTATTGGTAAATCAAAGAATTACGTTATTTGGGACCAAATGTTTGTAGTCTCCATTGTGTGCAATAATTTCTCTAACTATACTACTGCTAATATATGATGTGCTTGGAGATGTAAGTAAAAAAACAGTTTCTATACCTGAAAGTTTTCTATTGGTAAGGGCTATTGTTTTCTCAAATTCAAAATCTCCAGGATTTCTAACTCCTCTAATAATAAAATCGGCATTTTTTTTCTTGCAAAAATCTATAGTTAAGCCTTTAAAACTTTCAATTTCAATAGATCCAATTTTTTCAAAAGTATTTTTAACAAATTCCATTCGCTTATCTAAAGGGAACATATATTTTTTTTCACTATTTGTTCCAACGGCAATTAGAACCTTATCAAACAAGTTTAAGCTTCTTTTTACAATATCACAATGACCTAAGGTAATGGGATCAAATGAACCAGGGAAAACAGCAATTTTCATTAATTTTATTTTTTATTTTCTTTCAAAGCTACTAAAAGCATAGACTCGAAAAGTTCTTTGAGAGAAATATTTGCAGCTAAAACTTGTTTTGGTATAATACTTCCTTCTGTAAGCCCAGGAACAGTATTGATTTCTAGAAGGTGAGGTTTGTTTTCAACAATTATGAAGTCATTCCTTATTACACCTTTGAGATTAAGTTTTTCGTAGAGGTTTTTAGAGATTTCACTTATTATTTTCTTTAGACTTTCTGAAATATTTGCAGGAGTTATTTCTTGTGCTTTTCCCTTATATTTTGCCTCATAATCAAAAAAATCTTTTTCTGAAACTATTTCAGTTATTGGAAGAGTAATAATTTGACTTTGATTTTTATATACGCCAATAGAAACTTCTGTACCTTTCAATTCAGATTCAATAATTATTTGATTATCCTCTTTAAAAGCAGATTCAATTCCAGCATTTAGGTTTTCTTTTACATTTATTTTATTAATTCCAAAGCTACTTCCAGATGAATTTGGCTTAACAAAACAGGGGAGTCCAATTTCATGAATCAATTTATCAATATTTATCGGGTCAGTTTTTTTTAACAAAACAGATTGTGCAGTTGAGATATTATTTTCTTTTGCAAAATCTACACATTTTTTTTTATTAAAAGTTAACTTTGCTGATTTGCTATTACAGCTAGTGAAGGGTATTTTTAAAGATTCTAAAATTCTAGCAAGTTTCCCATCTTCTCCTGGTGACCCATGAATGGCATTAAAAATAACATCAAAAAACAATTCTCTATTCCCTTTGACAAAGGAAAATTTTTCTTTTATTATAGGGTATTTATTGTTTGTGTCATCTATAACAAACCAATTTTTTGAATTTATATCTATTCTATATGGGTTCCATTTTTCTTTATCCAGTGTTTTGTAAACTTTGGTCCCACTTTTTATTGATATTTTTCTTTCAGATGAGAACCCTCCCATGGCAATTCCAAGAATTTTTTTGCGCATGATTTATTGTTTTAAACAAAGGTATTGTATTTAAAATTAATCCAAAAGACAAGCTATTTATTATATTTACAATTAATAATCTAATCATTTAATGCGATTTTTTTTTAGTAGATCTTTTATTTTAAATCTTGCTCTTGCTTTCTTAGCATTTATCTTTTTTTGTTATCTACTATTAACTTTTTTAAAATTTTTCACACATCATAATAATTTAGAAGAAGTTCCTGATTTGACAGGAGTTTTAATTGACGATGCACAAGAAATAATTTTTGATAGTAAGCTCAGATATGAAGTATTAGACTCTTCAAAATTCACACCGGAATTTTCTCCATTAAGTGTTTTAGATCAAATTCCAAAGGCGGGAGATTTTGTTAAAAAAAATCGCAAAATATATTTGACTCTAAATCCTTCGGGTTATAGAAGAATCAGTATTCCAAATATTATTCAAATAACTAAAAGAAATGCAGAGACAAAATTAAAGTCTGTTGGCTTTGAATTAGGGCAAATATTTTACAGAGACAACATTGGAAAGGATATGGTTTTAGAAGTACGTTTTAATGGCAAAAAAATCCTCCCGGGGGAATTATTGCCAAAGACATCAAAGATTGATTTAGTTTTAGGTAATGGGAAAAAAACAAATTAACCTTTCGGCAGATGAATTATTTGAAGAACAAGAATTATATGAACATTTTTATTTCATAGTTGATTCAGGACAAAATCCTTTAAGGGTTGATAAATTTTTGATGAATCGTATTGAAAATGCAACAAGGAATAAAATTCAAAAAGCTGCAAAAAGTGGTAACATTAAAGTAAATGACCTAGTTGTAAAATCTAACTACAAAGTAAAAAAAGGAGATACAATTAAAATTTTATTTTCTTATCCCCCACATGAAAATCTTTTAGTTCCTGAGGACATCAAAATAGATATAGTTTATGAGGATAATGATTTACTAGTTGTAAATAAAAAAGCTGGCATGGTTGTTCATCCTGGTCATGGTAATTATTCAGGGACTTTACTAAATGGATTAATAAATTATTTTGAAAAATTACCCTTAAATTCTGATAACAGGCCAGGACTTGTCCATCGAATTGATAAAGATACGAGCGGGTTATTAGTTGTTGCTAAGACAGAGGAATCAATGGTTAGTTTAACAAAACAATTTCAAGATAAAATTTCAAACAGAAAATATCTTGCTTTAGTTTGGGGAGAAGTCAAAAATGATATTGGTAAAATTGAGGGAAACATTGGGAGAAGTATAAAAAATAGACTCCAAATGAGTGTTTATCCTGATGGAGATTTTGGCAAAAAAGCCATTACAAAATATAGAGTTATAAAACGTTTTGGATATGTAACTTTAGTAGAATGCGAATTAGAAACTGGAAGAACACACCAGATTAGGGTTCACATGAAGCATATAGGGCATACATTATTTAATGATCTTCGTTATGGTGGAGACTCAATTTTGAAAGGGACTACTTTTTCTAAATACAAACAATTCGCGGACAATTGTTTTTCTATTCTTCCTGGTCAGGCACTTCATGCCAAAACCCTAGGATTTGTTCACCCAAAGTCAAAAAAATGGGTAGAATTTGATTCAGACCTTCCAAAAGATTTTACAAAACTTCTTTCCAAGTGGGAAAATTATGCTGTTCACAAAAAAAAGTAATTTGAACATAATAATTAGTTGTATTTAACTCTAAATACTTTTATTTTTGAACAAAAGATTATAGTATGAAAATGATTATTTCTCCAGCAAAATCTTTGAATCTTAGGTCAGGTTTTCCTAAAAGCGAATTTTCACAACCCTGTTTTATAAATGAAGCTACTCAGATCAATAATTGTCTAAAAGAAAAATCCCCTGAGGATCTTTCAAAATTAATGAAAATTTCATCTAATTTGGCATCATTAAATTGGGAGAGAAATCAAAATTTCAAGACTCCATTTGATCAAAAAAACTCAAGCCCTTCGATATATTTTTTTGATGGAGATGTATATAAGGGAATAGACTCTCAATCGATTTCTAAAGATAAAATAGAAAAGATGAATCAAAGCTTAAGAATTTTATCTGGATTATATGGAATACTTAAACCTCTTGATTTGATTCAACCTTATAGATTAGAAATGGGAACAAATTTTGGCATGGGGAAGGATAAAAACTTATATGAGTTTTGGAAAGATAAAGTTACAGAGTATTTAAATTCTGAACTTTTAGAAAATGAATTGTTTCTAGATCTTGCAAGTGAAGAATATTCTTCAGTAGTTGAAAAGAATGCATTGAAAGCGAAAACGATTTCTCCAAAATTTAAAGATTTTAAAAACGGCAAGTTGAAAATAATTTCTTTTTATGCCAAAAAAGCAAGAGGGTTAATGGTCCGTTATATAATTGATAATAATATTGAGGACTATGATTCTATTTTAGGTTTTAATTATGAGGGATATGGTTACAGTGAAAAATATACTGAATCAGAATCTGAACCAGTATTTCTTCGCTAGAGTAAAATTATTCAACTTTTTCTTTTTTTTGATTTGCTAGAGGAGTTCGCTTTATCAATAATTTTTTTCTTTTTTCTTTTTCTAAGAACCCCGTAGCTTTTATTTACAATTTTTCCTCTTTTCGTTTTTTTATCTCCTTTACCCATATGCTAAATTTTGTTGCACTAATTTATCCACTTTTAATTAAATTTCAAATCTTGTGATTTATAAAAGCTTTGATGAACACCTGAATATTTTACTTCAAATACTTCCCCATATGGCTTATAATTATTTTTTAGATATAATTTTGATGCTTTGATTCTGGAGTTAAGCCAAATCAAATCAATAGAATATTTCTCTTTTATAATTTTTTCTATTTCTTTCATTAAAGTAGAAGCAACTCCTTTGCCACGATATTCCTCTAATACTGCTACCCCTCTTATTTGATAAGCTTTTTTCTCAGGAAAATTCAGACATTTATTTGGCAGCGCACTTATAATTGCAATTAATTTATCTTTTTCAATTGCACAAAGATGGATTGAATTTGGATTATTGTCATTTTCAAATTTACAGCTTTCCAAGGGTAATCCTTTTCTCAGTATTGGATGTCTAATCACATATGTCTCTTTTGCAGTTATTTTTTTGATAATCATTTTAATAATTTATTATTTAATGAAAAAGCAACATAATGTATTCTTCCTTTGTCATCAAGATAATTTTTCCAGGTTACAAAATCTAATTTATCTTTTTCCTTATCACATTAAAATAATAGAATTATTAAAATAAAAATTATTCTGACAGACATGTTTTTTAAAAAATGTAATAAAAGTTAAATTTTTTTAGACAAAAATTAATTGATTTACTTTAGAATAATTTCATCGGCTTGTTATCTTTAGTGTATGAAAAAGCTGTCAATCTTATTTTTTCTATTTTTTAGTTCCTTATTGTTTTCTCAAAACAGGGTGCCAATAAAAGGTAAGTTAATTTATCGCAATGTAAATGTAGTTGCTGCTAATGTTGTCAATAATACTGCTCAAATAAATACTATAACAGATGCAAATGGAGAATTTGATATAGATGTTTTTTTAAATGATGAGATTATTTTTTCTTCTGTCCAATATCAAATTAAAGCGGTCAAGATTACAGAACAAATTTTAAGTAGTAAGAGATTGGTAGTTTCAATAAATGAGAAAATAACTGAACTTGAGGAAGTAGTAATAACACCTGATAATCAAGAAAAGTTTTTAGATCTTAAAGAAGAAGAATTTAGAGGGTATGATTATACTTTTGATAAATCAACTAAAGTAGTAAATACTTTAACCGATGACAGGCAATTTACTGACGGATTAAACATTGTCAACATTGCCAAATTAATATCTTCTATAATTGGATCAAAAAATGAAGTTGAAAAAGAACAACTAAAAGCTAGTGAAGTTTTGCCTTATGTTTTTAGGGATGATTTTTTTATTAATGATTTAAATTTAAAGCAAGATCAAATATTAGGATTTTTAGAATATGTTGATTCTAAGCTTCCTTCACAGAAATTATTGCAGGTTAGTCAGCAGTTTCAACTAATTAATTTTTTGATTATTGAAAGTGAAAATTATAAGAATCAATTGTAATTTATTATCTCATTTCAATGAAAAATTTTTCTCAAAAAAAAATTAGTTTTCTTGTTTTTATACTGTTCATCTTATTTGTCAGGGCAGATAATCATAAATTTTATGTTAGTACTTCGATTGCTAAATTAATTCAAGGTAAAAAGACCATTCAAGTTATTTCTCAAATTTTTATTGATGATTTAGAAAACACTCTTAAATTAAATTATGATAAGATTATAAAATTAGCTCCGGACAGCAATTCAATTATTGTTGACAGCCTTTTGAGTGATTACTTTCAAAATAATTTAAAATTTATTGAAAGCGGTAAAGTTTTAAATAGTTTTTTTGTTGGTAAAGAATATAAAAAGGATGTAGCTATATGTTACACAGAATTTTTTTTTGATTCAATACCTAAATCAGTTCAGGTCAGAAATACAATTCTTTTTGATTTTACATTAGAACAAAAAAATATTTTCCATTTCCAAAATGAAAATTTAAGGAAAAGTTTCTTATTCCATCCAGATGAAAATACTTTTAGTATTAAATTGAGATAGTCAAAGTAAAAGTATGAATTTGAATCAGAAACTTTAAATTTTGTAATTTAATCGCAGAAAATTAAAATTTTATGAAACAAATAAAAGTTTTATTCTTGTTAAGTGCATTATTTTTTTATCCAAATGAACTAATCTCTCAGGAAAAAAGTGCTGAAACAAGACAGGAAGGGCATGTCAACAAAAACAAATTTAGACAACTTTACGATGAATTTTCAACTCCAAATAATTACCGGACAGCTTCTGGAAAGCCAGGAAAAGATTATTACCAACAACAGGTTGATTATGTTATGGATATTTTATTAGATGATGAAAATTCACGTCTTTATGGGGAAGAAAAAATAACTTATAAAAATAATTCCCCAGATGAATTAACTTATTTATGGGTACAATTGGATCAGAACATTAGGGAAAAAGATTCTCCTACACTTATGAAGGATGGAGAAGGTGCCCAACCTCTAATGCAGGTTGAGGAATTTGTTTCTAATTATATGACAGAGCCTTTTGATGGTGGATTTAATGTAGAGTGGGTAAGAGATATGAATGGCAACTCTTTAGAGTACAATATAAACATGACAATGATGAGAATTGACCTTCCTAGAGGAATAAAAAGTGGCGAACAATATACTTTTTCAATTAAATGGTGGTATAACATTAATGATCATGTAAAAAACCGTGCTAGATCCGGTTATGAATATTTCCCTATAGATAAAAATAAGCTTTATGTAATAGCACAGTTTTTCCCAAGACTTGCTGTATATAATGATGTAGAGGGATGGCAGAATCTTCAGTTTTGGGGAGATGGTGAGTTTGCCTTAAATTTTGGGAATTATCAGGTAAATCTTACTGTTCCTGCAGATCATACTGTTGAAGCAACAGGAGTTTTACAAAACCCTAAAGAGGTTTTGAGTCGAAAAAAATATGCCCTTTACAAAGAGGCTCAAAATAGTTTTGATAGACCCGTAATAATTGTCAATCAAGAAGATGCAGAAGAAAATGAAAAACAGTTTTCAAAAAAGAATAAAACATGGAAATTTATAGCTGAAAATGTTCGTGATTTTGCCTTTGCTTCCTCTAGAAAATTTATTTGGGAAATGCAAGCTGTAAAGATTGGAAATAGAAAAGCAATGGCTGTTTCACTTTATCCCAAGGAAGGAAATCCTCTTTGGGAAGAATATTCAACAAAAGCGGTTGTACAAAGTTTAATAACATATTCTAAACACACTTTTGATTATCCATATCCTAAGGCGGTTTCGGTTCATTCAAAAAATCAAGGGATGGAGTATCCCATGATTTGTTGGAATTATGGGAGACCCGATGAGGATGGATCTTACTCAGATTCTGTAAAGTTTGGTATGATCAGCGTGATCATCCACGAAATAGGTCACAATTTTTTTCCTATGATCGTCAACTCTGATGAGCGACAATGGGGTTGGATGGATGAGGGTTTAGATACTTTTATGCAATATCTTACTGAGCAGGAGTTTGCTAAAACACATCCTAATTCAATTGATGGTTTGGAAAAATATCCATCGAGAAGGGGAGAGCCCAAAGCTATTGTTAATTACATGTCTGGCGATCAGAGCTTCTTAGCTCCTATTATGTCCAATCCTGAAAATGTTTATCAATTGGGGCCCAATGCTTATGGAAAACCCGCAACTGCTCTAAATATTTTGAGGGAAACTGTGATGGGTAAAGATTTATTCGATCACGCTTTTAAAACCTATTCTCAAAGGTGGATGTTTAAACACCCTACTCCTGCTGATTTTTTTAGAACTATGGAAGATGCATCTGCCGTAGACTTGGATTGGTTTTGGAGAGGATGGTTTTATACCACTGACTATGTAGATATTGGGGTCAAATCGGTCAATCAATTTTTTGTTAGTGATGAACCTAGTAAGGAGGTCATTGAAATGCTCAAAAATTATGGTATGACTCAGGCTGATTTACCACCGGTGGTTTATACAATGGTAGAAGATGACGAAGATTTCAAATCAGAGTACAAATCTGGGAGCCCAATTGATCACTCGATGGATCTTAAATCTTATATGGATCAAAATTCTAATGAATTAAATTCTACTATTAAAATTCCAAAAAACTTTTACGAAATCACTTTCGAAAAACCCGGAGGTTTGGTAATGCCAATTATTGTAGATTATACCTATGATGATGGTTCTACAGAACGAGTCAAATATCCAGTCCAAGTATGGAGAAAGAACGATAATGAAGTTAAAAAGGTTGTTGCAACTGATAAGAAAATCATAGGTATTAAGATTGATCCCGATTTTGAGACTGCAGACGTTGACCTTACGAATAACAGTTGGCCTAAGGAACAGCAAATGTCAGAGTTCGATCAATTTAAAGCTAGGATGAAAAACTAAATATATTGGGATGATCATCATTTTATTGTAGATTTCCATATTTTAATGCTTTACCTTATATCTTTGTCAAAAAATAACCTATGTTTCTTTTTATTAGCGGTGCTGAAATTGTATTTATATTTTTTGTTGTACTGCTTATTTTTGGTGCCGATAAAATCCCTTCTATTGCAAGAACATTGGCCAAGGGCGTTAATCAGGTGAGGAATGCTACTAATGAAATTAAAACAGAAATTCAAAAGTCTGTTGATACAAAAAACCCTGCTATTGATGCGGGTAAAGGAATAAAAAAACAAGTGGATAAGGTGAAAGAGGACTTTGATGAATTGACCGATTCAATCAAAAGAGACCTCTAGATTTTTCTACAAATCATCAGACCGTCTCTGAGAGGAATAAGCATGTTTTCAACTTTTTTCTCTGCCATCACCTTTGCGTTAAAATTTTTGAGTCCTAAAGTATCTAATTCTTTTTTTGAAGGATTTTCGTTAAGTACTTTACCACTCCACAAAACATTATCAGCAATTATTATTCCACCCGAATTTAATTTAGGAAGGATAAGGTCAAAATAATAACTGTAGTTGGGCTTGTCTGCATCGATAAATACCAAATCAAAATTTAAATCAAGTTCAGGAATAATTTTTTTTGCATCACCGTAATGACAAAAGATTTGCTTTTTATAGCTACTCTTGTCAAAATATTTTTTTTGGAAATCATACAACTCCTCGTTGATTTCGATGGTGTGAATGGAGCCATTTTCTACTAATCCTTCAGCAAGGCAAAGCGTAGCGTAGCCAGTAAAAGTACCAACTTCAAGTATTTTTTCTGGTCGAGTCAAATGGGAGATCAGGCTTAAAAACCTGCCCTGTAAATGACCACTAATCATCCTTGGTTGTAATATTTTTTGATGGGTTTCCTTTTGGAGAGCTTTTAGCAGTTCGGATTCCTTTTGTGAATGGCTTTCGGCATATTGTATGATTTCATAATCGATAAAATCCATCGTGAGGTTTATCTTTTTTTTATGATTTCTTTGGGTCGGGCATACTCCATTCTTTTTTGCAACTGGGGTAGGGCATATCCATCAAGCCCATTAATGGCAACCACTTCTCCAGACTCTAGTTTTACCCAGCCATCCTTTTGAAGTAGCTGATCCTTAATAAAAATATGCTCTATGGAAGCTATAATAAGGACACAACCATTCTCTTTTATGAGGTATTCGTTGAGGTAACGACATCCCAAGCAAATAGGTGAACCTTTTACATATGGAGCTTGCCAATCTAGTCTGTAATCTGATTCCAATTGGGTTTGATCAAACTCCGAAATGTTTTCATCGTATTTAGCACTTGTATGGTGGGCTTGCTCTATTTGTCTCAATGTGACATGGTTTACCGTAAAGACTTTATTTTCTTTAATATTTTTGTAGGTGTCACGGGGAACTGTATTTGGCCGTAATGTAAAATGAAGTAGGGCGGGATTGCTCCCCAGATGAGTTATAGAACTGAAAATGGCAACATTTTCTTCGCCAGAGTTGGATCTTGTACCGATCAAATTGGCGGATTTATAACCTGTAATACTGTTAATAAGGTTTAGACGATATATTTTTGAAAAACCCTGGATATCATTTGTGTTGAAATGTTGCATTTAGATCATTTAAGGATTAGATTGTTTATCAAAATATAATATTGCAGCCAATAAACCAATAACAATAATGACTAAGCCTGTAACAAAAATGTAATGATCTGAAATCGCATTGGTAGATAAAAAACCTTCTTCAGTTACTTTTTGATCAACAAATCGAATGATAATCCCCAGGGGAATCAATATCAGGATGAAACTTAGTTTCTTTAATCTCTCTTTCATAATTTATTTTCTGTGTCGAAGGTCTAAAATAAATAACCAAACAATTAATTTATGTTGATTTTAAAGAATCCGTTTTTATTTCAGGATTATCAAAATTTAATGATTTTATGCATCTGAGGTGGGCACTTTCAAAGTCATTGAATTTATTCTTACAATTTTTCACTGATGGCATTTTATTTATATTCTTCAGAAAAGTTTTATTACTCAATATTTCCGTACACAAACATGCATCAGCATCTTTAATATTATCATTAGTCTCAACAATAAAGATCAGAAGTATTATGCAGATAACGAAACCTAGAATTAAAATTTTGTTAAACATATTTATTCAACATATTAAGTAAAGATAATTATTGAAATTAAAAATGCTCAAAAAAAATTGGGCGGTTAGAAGAAGAGCCGCCCAATTAACGAAATAATAAAAAAAACCAAACAATTAAATTAACTAAACTAGGTATTTGACATTTATGTGTTTCAGTACCTAATTACGATTCAAAAATATTGAGCTTTTTTAGATTTAAAAAAATAAAATCCCTTTTCATAAACGTTTTTATGACATATATAAAATAATTCCAAAGATTTTTTCAAATCATTAAATAGAAAGATTGAAATTGAATAATTCTCAATAAACTGCAAAATCTTATAAAATTATATTTGAAAAAAAATCATTTTAATTGATTTGGTGATAATAATTTAACTTTTCATTGTGATTATTGAAAAATCCATATTTGAGCTAAAGACAAACTTTATCCAAACAAGAAAAGCTATTTAATTTTGTACTCTAAGTTGATTGATTAATTTTATAATCTAAATGGGTGTTTAGCTCAGTTGGTTTAGAGCGCTACCTTGACAGGGTAGAAGTC
>JAYYYF010000022.1:0-83770 GCA_036340635.1 Bacteroidota bacterium
TAAACCAGCTAGAGGAAAAAATAGAAAATCTTATAAAAAGGAAAGTTAGTTTTTACTTGGCAAGTAAGTTTTTAAGTGATCAGCCAAATATTGTTTTATTTAAAAAAGATAAAGACGAGATAAAGAACTAGATTTTTAAAATAATTAAAGGTTTCAATGAAAAAAGCAATTATAGTTTCTGGATACTTTAATCCATTACACAAAGGTCATATAGATTATTTCAAGTCGGCAAAAGAAAAAGCGGATTTTCTTATTGTTATTCTAAATAATGATCGCCAAAGAGCTTTAAAAAGGTCAAAAGAGTTTATGTTAGAAGATGAAAGAGCCATAATATTAAGAGAATTAAGAGTAATAGATGAAGTTTTTATATCTGTAGATATTGATAAGACTGTTTGTAAAAGCATTGAAAAAGTTCATTCAATATTTTCAAAAAAATTTAAATTGTTTTTTGGAAATGGAGGAGATCAAAATAATAAGACCTCTCCTGAGGTTCCTGTTTGTAATAGATTAGGAATTGAATTAATTGATGGCTTGGGAAGTAAAATTCAATCTTCATCATGGCTCTTAAAAAATTAAAATGAAAAATATTTGTTGTATTGGAGCTGGTTATGTTGGAGGTCCAACGATGGCAGTTATTGCACTAAAATGTCCTAACATAAATGTTAAAGTTGTAGATGTTGATATTAAAAAAATTAATGCATGGAACGGACCATTAAATGAGCTTCCTGTTTTTGAGCCCGGTTTAAAATCTGTAATTGATAAAACAAGGAATAAGAATTTATTTTTCTCCGAAAAAATTGATGAGGCAATTGAAGAAGCTGAGATGATTTTTATGGCAGTTAATACTCCGACAAAAAATGAAGGTCCTGGGGCTGGCATGGCAGCTGACTTAAAGTATATTGATTCGTGCACAAAAAGAATTGCTAAAACAGCTTTAAAAGATAAGATAATAATTGAGAAGTCAACCTTGCCAGTTAGAACAGCTGAAAGAATTAAAGAAATCTTAAAAAAAGAAGGCAGGAAAGGAGTAAAATTTGAAGTGATTTCTAACCCAGAGTTTTTAGCTGAAGGAACGGCCATTCAAGATCTGTTCAAATCAGACAGAGTTCTTATAGGGGGGGATTCAACGAAGTCAGGACAAGAAGCAGTTAATAAGTTAATGCAGATTTATTTAAATTGGATTCCAAAAGAAAAGATTTTAACTACAAATGTTTGGTCTTCTGAATTAACAAAATTAGCTTCAAATGCAATGCTCGCTCAAAGAATTTCATCTATTAATAGTCTTTCAGCTTTATGTGAAAAAACAGGAGCTGATATAGATGAAGTTTCTATGGGGATAGGAATGGATCATCGTATTGGATCAAAATTTTTGAAAGCTTCAGTTGGTTTTGGAGGTAGTTGTTTCCAAAAAGATATCTTAAATCTCGTTTATTTATGTCGTCATTATGGCCTCGAGGAAACAGCTGAATATTGGCATCAAGTAGTTAAAATTAATGATTATCAAAAAAAACGTTTTGCAAAAAAGATAGTTTCTTCCTTAGACGGATCATTAAAAGACAAGAAGATTTCTATTTTGGGATGGGCGTTTAAAAAGGGAACAAATGATTCTAGAGAGTCTCCTGCGATTTATATTTCAAGTTTTTTATTAGAGAAAGGTGCAACAATATGTGTTTATGACCCTATGATTGGACAAGCTAAAATAAAAAGGGATTTAGAAGAATATTATAATAAAAATGATGATTTAAAAGACGATTTTTTGTCATTATTAAATAAAAATCTATTTGCTTTTGACAATGTTAAAAAGGCACTTTTAAAAGCAGATGCTATTGCCATAATTACTGAGTGGGATGAATTTAAAAATTATGATTGGGGAGATATAAAAGAGAATATATCTAATAATGCAATAGTTTTTGATGGGAGAAATATATTAAGTAAGAAGAATGGAATTAATTTTTTCGCGACTGGAAAATGAATTATATAACACAAAATAACAAAACTTTTAACCATGAGTTCTAAGTGTATTGTTTTTGACAGAGATGACTCATTGATTAAATTACTTTTAAATAAAATCATAAATTATGTTTAAAAATTTAAATGACCCATATCTTATTGCAGAGATAGGAATTAATCACAATGGTGATATTGATATTGCAAAAAAATTAATTTCCGCAACTCACGCATCTAATTGGAATTGTGCAAAATTTCAGAAGAGAAACCCTGATGTTTGTGTTCCCGAAGAGCAAAAATCTGTTATGAGAGATACTCCTTGGGGTAGAATGAAGTATATAGATTATAAGTATAAAGTTGAATTTGAAAAAAAAGAATATGATATTATTGATAAACAATGTTCTGAAAATTCAATTGACTGGACAGCTAGTGTATGGGATTATGATTCTTTAGATTTTATTGTAAACAATTATAATGTAAAATTTCTTAAAATTCCTAGTGCAATAAATGAATCATATGATTTTTTAATAGATGCATGTAAAACTAATTTACCTATAGTAGTAAGTTTAGGAATGGCTGATTTGAAGCAATCTGACAAAGTTGTAAATATCTTAAATAAACATTCAAATGATTTTTGTATTATGCATACAAATAGTGCTTATCCAGCACCGCATGAGGATTTAAATTTATCTTTAATACCTTTTTTTATAGAAAGATATAATTGTACTGTTGGATATAGTGGTCATGAACACGATTTAGACCCATCAATTGTTGCAATATCTTTAGGCGCAAAAGTTTTGGAAAGACATGTTACTATGGATCATAATATGTGGGGTTCTGATCATAAATCTAGTTTAGAAGTTCATGCAATGGTAATGCTTAATAAAAGAATTAATGGTATTAATAAAATGATTGGAAAGCCAGAAAAAAAAGTTTTTAATTCTGAATTACCTTTTATTAAAAAGCTAAAAAATGATAATATACGTAGATCTTGATAATACTTTATGTAAAACAGATGGTCTTAAATATGAGAAATCAGTTCCGATAATGGATAGAATACATAAAATTAATAAGTTATATGAAACAAATAAAATTGTTATATATACCGCAAGAGGATCTAAAACTGGTATTAATCATAGGGATTTAACAGAAAAACAACTTAATAAATGGGGTGTTAAATATCATGAATTAGATATTGGCAACAAACCAGTTTTTGATCTACTTATTGATGATAGAGCAGAATCAGATAAAACTTTTTTTCAATCATAACATATTTTTATGAAATTTAAAATCAATTGGCCATTTTCTTCTACCAAAACTCATGATGAGGCGAATTATATGATTGATTCACTAAAAAAGATTTTGAAATATGTCTAAAATACTTTGTGTTATTCCAGCTAGAGGAGATTCAAAGGGCCTTAAAAATAAAAATATTTTAAAATTTAATAATATGCCTTTGATTTTTTGGTCGATTGAAGATGCATTAAGTAATAATTTGATTAATAAAGTAGTCGTTTCATCAGATAGTGATGAGATTTTAAATCTATGTAAAAATAAATTTAGTAATATAATTTGTGATAAAAGACCCGATCATTTAGCATTAGATACTTCTAAAACTATTGATGTGTTAAATTATTTGATAAAAAAATATTCTTCTTTTGATTATGTTTGTCTTCTTCAACCAACATCACCATTAAGAGAAAAAAAGTTTATTCAAAATTGTTGTGAACAAATTCTAGAAAATACAGAAAAAGATGTTTTAGTAAGTGGATATATTTCTCATGCATATGAATATGGTACCCATCAAAATAAATCAAGACAAGAATTAGGGGGTTTTTTTTATGACGATGGAAATGTATACATATTTAAAAAAAGAATTATTCTAGAAAACAAATGGTCATCTAAAAATAGGATAGAAGTAATAAATAATTTCCCATATACTATTGAAATTGATTCTTACGAAGAATTTAAAGCTTTAGAAATTTTACATAAAAATTATCATGAATTATAAAAAACCATTTTATCAAGTCCCGAGTGTCATCTATGGTAATAATATTGTTGAGAGATTAATTGAGTTATTACCTCAAAACACAAAATCTATTTTAATTATATACGATAATGTTCTAAATATAAACTTCGAATTTTTATTTAAAGATTATGAAGTAAATACTGAGAGCTTTGATGCAACTAAAAATGAACCTTACACAAAAGATGTTGATAAGTTAGCTTTAAAATATAAGAAATATAAAATTGATGTTATAATTGGTGTTGGTGGAGGAAGTACTATGGATGTTGCTAAAGCAGTTTCAGTTTTGATACCAGTAATTGATAATTATTTATCCGAGGATTTTCAAGGCTGGGATCTAGTAAATCATGATCCAATTTATAAAATAGGCATACCTACAATTGCTGGGTCTGGTTCGGAAGCAAGTAGAACTGCGGTTTTAAATAATGGAGAAAAAAAACAGGGAATTAATAGCTATGCTTCAATGTTTAATGGTATTATTTTAGATAATAGTTTAACAAAGACTGTTAATTCTGAAGTTGCATTTTATTCCGCTATGGATTGTTACATTCATAGTGTTGAAAGTTTAGAAGGTAATTTTATTAATGCACTTTCTAAAGAATATGCTTTACTAGGTCTAAAAATATCTGAATCTCGATATTATAAAATGGAAAAAGATGCAAACATGACTCTTGCTAGTTATTTTGGGGGAGTATCTATTGTGAATTCAGAAGTTGGAATTTGCCATGCTTTATCTTATGGTTTGAGTATTGAGTATGGTATTAGACATGGGTTAGCTAATTGTTTAATTTTTAGTCATCTAGAAGAATTTTATGGGAAACATGTTGTTAGATTTAAAGAAATGTTAAAATTAAATAAGATAAGTCTACCACAAAATATTTGCTTTGATCTCAATAATGATAGAATAAAAAGATTAATTAAAACTACTTATTTAATGATAAACCCCTTAATTAATGCACTGGGTGAAAACTATAAATCAATACTTACACCAGAAAAAATTGTTGACATTTATAAAAAAATATAACCTTATAAAAATTAATTTCTATGGGAAGAATAACTAAAAAAGATGAATATCAGGGGGTAATTATATATTTATTTAGTGACGCTTCAAGTTATATAAATGGTGCCATAATTTCTGCTGATGTGGTAGAACAGCATGGTAGAATATTTGACATGTAGAATTAATTGAAAAACTAATTAATGAAAAATAAATAAAATGGAATTAAATAATAAATCAATTTTAATTACAGGAGGGACAGGTTCATTGGGACATGCCATAACAGATCATTTAATTAGAACTAAGAAAAAGTTAAAAAGACTGATAATCTTATCTAGGGATGAGCAGAAACAATTTTTGATGTCTAAAATATATTCGGAGGAAAAATATCCTTTTATACGTTATTTTATAGGAGATGTAAGAGATAAAGACAGATTAAAAAGAGCTTTTAAAAATGTTGATTATGTTATACATGCTGCAGCGATGAAACATGTTCCTATAGCAGAATACAATCCTGATGAGTGCATAAAAACTAATATTAATGGAGCTCAAAATGTAATAAGCGCTTCATTAGATTCTGAGGTAAAAAAAGTTGTGGCAATTTCTACTGATAAAGCATGTTCACCAGTCAATCTATATGGAGCAACAAAATTAACTTCTGACAAATTATTTATAGCAGCTAACAATTTTAAAGGGAGGTCTTCAATTTCATTTTCCGTAGTTCGATATGGAAATGTAATGGGATCAAAAGGCTCTGTTATTCCCTTTTTCATGAAGATGAAGCAAAATGGGCTAATACCTATTACTGATCCTAAGATGACTAGGTTTAATATCACCCTTAAAGAAAGTATAAAAATTATTTTTTATGCAATTAAAAATTCTTTGGGAGGGGAATTATTTGTTCCTAAGATTCCATCTTATAACATAATGGAGTTAGCTGAAGCCATAGCCCCTAATATAAAAAAAGAAATTATTGGGGTTAGGCCAGGAGAAAAAATCCACGAAGAAATGATAAGTAGATCTGATTCAGATTTCACTTATGATATTGGAAAATACTATGTAACATTACCTAATTCAAAATACATCAAACCGGAAATTTATTCTGAGAAATATAATTTGAAAAAGGTAAGAAAAGGATTCTCATATAATTCAGGAGAAAACAAAGACTTTTTATCAGTTGAAGATTTGAGAGATTTAATTAAATCTCATGTTTAAGTAATTCAATATGAACAAAATGATAAATGTTTTATTTCTGATTTACAAAAAACCCGTTTGATTATAGATAATGAAAAATAATGTGCTCATTACGTTTCCCAATGAAGTTGTAAAAAAAGGCCTTTGGAATAATAAAGATTTAATTATTCTTGATGATTATGGATTTTGGGTTTATGATGGGAGCTCGGGGAAAAGAAAATTAAAAAAGCATCCCATAGAGTATGAGGATCTTTCAAAAGTAAGGGATGAATTAAATTGGTGGTCTCCAATATTTGACAGATGGATTTCTGAAAGTTTTATGAATGAATATAATAGGATTAAATCATTAATCTTAATTAATCAAATTATATTTTATCTAAAAAAATATGAAATTAAACATGTAATTCTGATGACAGGCGTAGTTCATCATCTTCAAGATATTTTAATTTCAATTTCTTGTCAAAAACTAAATGTAATTCAACTTTATTTATATTCTAATGTTATCGATGGGAGATTATTAGTCTTAAAACAAAAAGGCAATATATTCGAAAGAGAAATATTTATGTATAAAAAAAATGAACATAAATATGAAAAAAAAATAGAGTCTTTTTTAGAAAATTTGAACAAGGGATATTATCCAAAATCAAATACTAAAATTTCAGGCTACAAAACATCTTATATTATTGCTCTTTTGATATTAAATTTGAGAGGACTAAAGAAAATATTTTCTTTTAAAAAAAAGAAGAATAATGCTAAAATATTTCAGTTTGAAGAAAATATTTTAGGTTTTGCTAGTTCATTAAAAATAGTTAGACGGCAAAATCAATTTTTAAAAAAATATGTCAGAGAGGCACTAACGAATGAAGAATTTCATAACAAAACAAAAAACAAAAAAACTCTATTAATTGCTGCTCATTATCAGCCTGAGGCTACCTCTTTTCCTGAGGGGGGGAATTATTCAAACCACATAGAAATAATACATAAACTAAGGAGTATTGGTTATAAAGATGATTTATTTTATAAGGAGCACCCAGGCTCAAAAATGTACATTGATCCTCCATCAATTTTTCTGACGAAAGTCTCAATTTATAAAAATTTAGAATTTATAAAGCAAATTAAAGAATACAACTGCTTCTTTTTAAATTTTGATTTTAAAATAACAAAAAACACAAGCACTAATTACATTCCCATTACTATAGGAGGAACATTGGCTATAGAAAGAGCATTAAATGGTTATAAAACTATTATATGCGGACTTCCTTGGTTTAAGGATATGCCTGGGTTAATTCATTTGGATTCTATTCAGGACAAAAAAGAAATAGATGAATTGACTTTGGAATATGACAAAAAAATAGAGATTTCAGCCAAAAAGTATTTGTTAAAGGTTTTTAATAAGAATACATTTTTAAATCCGTATTGTATAGGCACCTCAAAAAAAATTGATGATGATATTTCTCTTGGGTTAGAAGAATTTAATAAGCTAATTGAACACTTAAAAAAATAAAAATCGTATATAATTAATAGATAAAATGAAAGTCTTATTTATAGCTTCTACTCTGCCTTTTTGGTTCTTAAAAAACAAAAGTAAAATAAGGGCTCACGTTGTAGTTGCTAGAAATATAAAAATTTTTAAAATGTTTAAAAGTCTTCAATTATCAAATTATGAAGAAATTTTAATCTTTGACAAGATTTTACTTGACAGAAATAAATTTGATAAGATATTTTCTAAATCTAACGAATTCATTGTTTTTCATGAATGCTGTTGGGATAAGCTTGATAATCTAATTTTAAAATATAAAATTCCAACTAAAGTTTTCCCAGTTAGTCACTTAAATTATTTTAATAAAGTAGATGTATTTAAGCTAATAATAATTATAATAAAATATGGATATAGTAAAACTAATTTGAAAAATATTTTAAAATTTATTTACTGGAAATTTATTCATATAAATAGATTCAAATACCACTTAATGCCCACAGAAGGAGGAAATAAAAATTCCTTTATTTTAGTAAAAGAACTCAATTACAAGGCCTCTAATTTCATTCAAAGTTTTTCCCACGCCCATGGATTTAATGGATCTGAAAATATTGACATATATGACAGTGATATAATTGTTTTTTTAATTAGTGATGATGTTATAAACATAAAGATTCAAATGGACTATTATAATTCAATTATCAAATTTTGCCACAGCAAAAATTTGAGAGTATACTGCAAAGCTCATCCAGAATGCAGAGCAAGTTTTGATGAGTTTAATTTTGACAAAGTGATTAAAAAAAATATTCCTTTTGAAGTTATGGAGTTGAAATATAGATATAAAATATCATTGTTTTCAACATCTCTAATTTTTCAGCCCCAAAAATCTATCAGTGTATACAAAATTATGAGAAACGACAAGAGGGTTTTAAATCTTAAAGACAAATTTAACTTAAGATCTAAACATCTCAAGGGGTTTAAGAATTACAATAAAATAAGTACTCCTAAAACAATTGAAAATCTGTTTCAAAAAATTGTAGAACAATAATAAATTAATTGATGGCAAATTTATCTAATAAATCTTTACTTTTTCTATTAAAAAAACTATGGAAAGAAATTAAAAGAGAGAAAAAAATTAAACTAGTTTTAGTTTTTATCTTAAGTATAATTTCTTCTTTTACTGAGGTTTTAAGTATTGGATCAATTATTCCTTTTTTAGCTGCTTTGTCATCCCCAGAAGAATTATATGGCAATGATTTGACAGAACCTTTTATTGTTTTTTTTGGTATTAGTGGCCCTGACAAAATTTTGATGCCTTTTACTTTATTATTTTGTTTGTGTGTTGTTTTATCTGCACTCATGAGACTTTTATTGCTGTGGATTCAATCAAAATTGACTTTTTCAATTGGGAATGATATTAGTATTTCTGTTTATAAAAAAACTTTATATCAGCCATATTCATTCCATGTTTCGAGAAATAGTAGTGAAGTAATTGCTACAATTGCCAATAAAGTAAATGCAGTAGTTTCTAACGTAATTTTTTCTGGTCTGATTTTAATTAGTTCAGCTCTAATGATTTTAATTATTACAAGTGCATTGATTTCAATAAATCCGATTATGGTTTTTACTGGATTTTTTAGTTTCGGAATAATGTATTACATACTTATTTTTTTAGCAAAAAAAAGTATTTCAACTCATAGTGAAATAATAAATTCTAATCAAGTAAATATAATTAAAGCCTTGCAAGAAGGATTGGGTGGAATTAGAGATGTTTTAATTAATGGGACACAAGAAACTTATTTTGAAATATATCAAGACTCTGACATTCCATTAAGAAATGCTCAAGCAAAGGTTGAAATTATCAGCGGAGGCCCACGGTTTATTTTAGAAGCTTTAGGGATGATTTTTATTGCTGTTTTAGCTTTGTCTTTTAGCTCAAAAACGAGCGGATTAAATTCTGTAATTCCTACACTTGGAGCTATTGCACTTGGAGCTCAGAGACTTCTACCAATAATGCAAATGGCTTATTCTAAATGGACAGCTATGAATGTTTCAAAAGAAACTTTGAAAGATACACTTGAGCTATTAATTCAAAAAATACCTCCCCAAGCAATTAACAAAAATTTAAAACCTTTGTCTTTCAAGGAAAAAATTAAATTAAATAATATTTCATTTAAATATGTGGCTAATTCTCCATTTATTTTAAATAAAGTTGACATAGAAATAAACAAAGGCGATAGAATCGGATTTGTTGGAACTACGGGCAGCGGGAAAAGCACAATATTAGATCTGATAATGGGTTTGTTGGAACCATCAAAAGGATTTTTAACAGTTGATGATAAAGTAATTTCTAAAAAAAACATTAGGAATTGGCAAGCCAGAATAGCTCATGTTCCACAACAAATTTTTTTATCTGATACCTCAATTGCTGAAAATATAGCTTTTGGAATTCCCAAAAACAAAATTGATTTTGAGCGTGTCAAAAAATCTGCGAAAAAAGCCCAAATTCATAGAACTATTGAATCTTGGGAGAAAAAGTATCAGACTTTTGTCGGGGAGAGAGGAATTAGACTTTCAGGAGGGCAAAGGCAAAGAATAGGAATAGCAAGAGCTTTATATAAAAACGCGGATGTTATAGTTTTTGATGAAGCTACAAGCGCTCTAGATACTAGGACTGAAGATGAAGTAATGAAAGCAATAGAGAACCTAAGTAAAGAGCTGACAATAATGATAGTTGCTCATAGGACAACTACTTTAAAAAAATGTTCTAAAATAATTGATCTTAAAGATGGTAAATCTTATCGAATAGGAGATTATTCAGATATCATAAATAATTAAGAAAGTTATGATTAATCATATAATGGAAAAATTAATTTTAGGGACTGTTCAGTTTGGTCTCAAATATGGAATAAATAATAAATTAGGGAAACCTTCTAGGGAAGAAGTGTTTAAAATTTTAGATTTTGCCTTTAGATCTGGGATTAAGATTTTGGACACTGCTGAATCTTATGGTAATTCTCATCAGATTATTGGGGATTATCATAAAGAAAGACGAAGAAATAAATTTAAAATAAACACTAAACTTCCAGAAAAATTAAATCAGAAAAATATTGAATTTATAGTAATAAAATTTTTGAGAGACCTAAACGTTAAAAATATAGAGACACTAATGTTCCATTCTTTTCAAAGTTATTATGATTTCAGAGACAAGATGAGAAGTTTTAATGCTATAAAAAACAACCAGTTGGTAAAAAATATTGGCGTATCAGTATATACGAATGAACAAGTGGAATTTTTAATTAAAGAAGATAGGGTAAATTTGGTTCAATTACCATTTAATTTATTTGACAATAAGTTACATAGAGGAGAGGTTATCAAAAAACTTAAAAATTCAGGGAAAATTGTTCATATAAGATCAGCTTTTTTGCAAGGATTATTTTTTAAATCTGGCCTTGAAAACGTATATCCAATAAATAAATTAAAAAATGAATTAAGAGAATTAAAAAAGCTTTCTAAAAAGTATAATGTTAATATTTCAAGTATGGCATTGTCTTATTGTTTAGCACAACAAAACGTAGAAAAAGTTTTAATGGGCGTGGATTCTAAACTGCAACTAAGTGAAAATATCAAATCCGTTCAATTACAAATAGACAAGGAGTTAGTTGAGGAGATTGATTCAATAAATATAGTAAACAAGAACCTTTTAAATCCATCTAAATGGCCCTAAAGATCAACCTAATTACTCAAGCTAGGATGGGGAGCACTCGTTTTCCAGGTAAAATTTTAAAGAAAATTAATGGGAAATCATTGCTTAAAATCCATATAGAGAGACTATTAAGGTGTAATAATATAGACAATATAATAGTTGCCACAACGCAATCTTTAGAAGATAATGAAATAGAAGCAAAATGCAAACAATGGGGATGCGATGTTTTTAGGGGGAATGAGAATGATGTTCTTGATAGATATTACAAAGCAAGCCTTTTATTTAAAACTGATTATATTGTTAGAGTGACATCCGATTGTCCACTTATTGATCCAGTTCTTATTGATAAGATGATTGATTTTACAATCAATAATAAATTAGATTATTGTTCCAATACTTTAATTGAAAATTATCCTGATGGTCAAGATGTTGAAATTTTTACTTTCGATTCTTTAAAAAAGACTTGGTTAGAGGCAAAATTAAATTCTGAGAGAGAGCATGTTACACCTTATATGAAAGTTAACTCAACTTTTTATAATAAAAATGAATTTGTTTCGGCAAATTATCCATGTCATGGCAATTTTAATTCAATTAGGATGACTGTTGATGAAAAAATAGATTTCAAATTAATTAAAATATTGGTTCAGAAATTGGGAATTGAACTCTCTTGGATTGAATATGTTAATTTTATAATCAAAAATAATTTGAAAATAAACCAAAATATTATTCGTAACGAAGGTTATTTAAAATCGTTAAAAAATGATTAATAAAGGACAGAGACTATATAAAAAAGCAAAGAAAATAATCCCTGGGGGAACTATGTTATTATCAAAAAGGCCAGAAATGTTTTTACCAGGGTTATGGCCATCCTATTTTTCTAAAGCGAAAGGGTATAAGGTTTGGGATTTGGAGAATAAGTTGTTGAATGATATGTCAATTATGGGTATAGGGACTAATTCTTTAGGATATGGCCATGATAAGATTGACAAAGCTGTTTTAAAAAACATAAAAAAAGGAAATATGTCAACCCTAAATTGCCCCGAGGAAATATATTTAGCAGAAAAATTAATTGAAATTAATCCATGGGCAGAAATGGTAAGATTTTCAAGAAGTGGTGGCGAAGCAAATGCAATTGCTATAAGAATTGGTAGGGCTGCATCTGGCAAAGATAAAGTAGCCATTTGCGGATATCATGGATGGCATGACTGGTATTTATCTGTAAATCATAATGAAGAAAATAATGATGGGTTGGCTAATCACTTAATACCAGGATTAAATCCGTTAGGGGTTCCTAAAGATTTAAAAAATACAGTTTTCCCTTTTTCTTATAATGATTTTAAAGGGTTAGAGCAGATTGTTAATAATGAAGAAATTGGAGTTATAAAGATGGAAGTCCAGCGTAATTTTCCTCCTAAAAATGATTTCTTAAAAAAAGTTAGAAAGTTAGCAACGGAGAATAATATTGTTTTAATTTTTGACGAATGTACTTCAGGATTTAGAGAAACTTTTGGGGGGCTTTTTAAAAAATATTCGGTTCAGCCAGATATAGCAATGTTTGGGAAAGCTTTGGGAAATGGATATGCAATTAATGCCGTGGTAGGGAAAAGGGATGTTATGGAATATGCTCAATCTACATTTATTAGTAGCACTTTTTGGACAGAAAGAATTGGTCCCACAGCAGCTTTAAAAACACTGGAAGTTATGGAAGAAACAAATTCCTGGAATGTAATAACAGATATTGGGAAAGATGTTGTCAGTAAGTGGAAAAAATTGTCAGAGAAACATAATTTGTCAATAAAAGTAGTTGGATTGCCATCGATAGCTTCTTATTCTTTCAACAGTAAAAATAAACTGAAATACAAGACATTGATCACGCAAGAAATGCTTAAAAAAGGGTTTTTAGCAAGTACAACTTTTTATGCTTCTATTGCACATGATACTAAAGTAATTGACAAGTATTTTGATAATCTAGATCACATATATTCTTTGATTAGCAAATGTGAGAATGAAGAGCTTAATATTGATAGTTTACTGGATTCCTCAGTTTGTCATGATGGATTTAAAAGATTAAACTAATGAGGATTTTAATAACAGGTGCTTCAGGAATGTTGGGTTCAGCTTTGGCTTCTGAACTCTCAAAAAAACATCAAGTTTTTGCCACAGGGAGAAGTGATTTTGTTACTCATCTTAAATATAAGTCTTTTGATTTATCTAACAGTAATTATAAACCTTTGGTTGAATGGTCAAATCCTCAATTAATTATTCACTGTGCAGCAATAACTGACGCCGAATTCTGTGAAGCAAATTCATTGGAAGCAATCAAAATTAATGCACTTTCTGTCGAAAAACTAATTCAATGTGTAAGTGAAAAAGTTAAAATAATTTATATTTCATCGGATGCTGTATTTAATTTAATTAATAATAAATCAAAAGAAAAAGATTATACAAATCCAAATAATGTTTATGGAAAAACAAAGGAAATAGGTGAATTTTTCATACTGAATTCTAGTAGAAGTAATGTAATTATAGTAAGGACTACAATTGTAGGAATTAACTTTTACAGGAAAGGGAATAGCCTTGTTGAATGGATTATTAACTCAGTCAATTCCAAAAGAAAAATTACGCTATTTAATGATGTCATATTTAATCCAATATCAATTTGGGATTTGATTAAAGAATTAGATTTCTTGATTAATTGTGAAACAATTGATTTTAAAATATTGCATGTTTCAGGAAATCAAAATTGTTCTAAATATTTTTTTGGGGTTGAGTTGTTAAAAGCATTAAAACTAAATTTAGATTATATTCAAAAAGGATCCATAAAGGATAACATAAAAATAGCCAACAAAAGAAGAGATCAATCCATAGATTGTTCATTGTATCAAAAGAAATTTAATCGTAAATTACCAAGTATAAAAGATGCAATTGATTCTATTAAAAAAAACTTTAGAAATGAGAAAAGATATTAAAATAGGGAGTCGTTTTATTGGAGATAAATACCCTACATATTTTATTGCTGACATAGCAGCCAATCATGATGGGAATATTGAAAGAGCTAAAAAACTTATAAAACTCGCTAAAGAATCTGGAGCGGATGCTGTTAAATTTCAACATCATGATGTTACAAAGTATGTAAGCGATTATGGGTTTAAAAATTTGGGTTCGAAATTTAGCCATCAGGCAGCATGGAAAAAATCAATTTTTGAGGTTTACAAAGATGCAGAAGTGCCTAGATCTTGGACGATTGAATTGAAAGATTATTGTGAGAAGATTGACATTACTTTTTTTACGACACCTTATGATTTGGATACTGTTGATTATATTAATGAATTTGTTCCTGCATTTAAAATAGGATCTGGAGATATTGCCTGGGGAGCTATGCTTACCAAAGTTGCAAAAACAAAAAAACCAGTATTATTTGCTACAGGAGCATCTACTATGCAGGAAGTTATAGATGCTATAAAAACTTTAAAATCAATAAATGAAAACATAATTTTGATGCAGTGTAACACAAATTATACGGGTAAAGAGGAGAACTTTAAGCACATAAATTTAAATGTTTTAAAAACATATGAAACTTTATTTCCAGATACAATTTTGGGTCTAAGTGATCACACTCATGGAGGCGTGACAGTTTTAGGTGCAGTGGCTTTGGGTGCAAAAGTTATTGAAAAGCATTTTACTGATGATACTACAAGAGATGGCCCTGACCACCCCTTTTCTATGGATCCAAAAAGTTGGAAAAAAATGGTTGATGATACAAGGTTACTAGAACAAGCAATGGGATCCAGTATGAAAAAAGTTGAAGAAAATGAAGCAGAAACTGTTGTTTTGCAGAGAAGGGCTATTAGAGTAATTAAAAAAAAATCCTCGGGAGATATTTTAAATATAAAAGATGTACAATTTCAAAGGCCTTGTCCTGAGGGAGCTATTTCGATCAATGATATACATCACATAATAGGTAAGAAATTAAAGAAAGATGTTAAAAAGGGGGATTGTATTAGAAAAGAACATATACTATGGTAGTTTTAAATGATCTTGGAATAAGAGCCATTGAACTTGATGATTTGCCTATCATTCAAAAATGGAGGAATGATGATAATTTGAGGAGGTTTTTTCGAGAATACAGGGAGTTTTCCTTAACTCAAAAGAAAGATTGGTATTTCAAGATGGTTAATGACAATAGATTTGAAATGTTTGTCATTGTTGATATGAAAATAGATGAGGTAATAGGTGTAACAGGGATTACTTATATAGATTGGCCTAATAAACACGGTGATATTCATTTTTATATAGGGAAAAACTCAAAATGGATTGACAAAAAATACTCTCCAACAGCTATAAAACTAATCCTAAACTATGGCTTTAAAACATTAAACATGAACAAATTATGGGTTGAAATTTATGAAATTGACAAAAAAAAGCTAGCTTTTTTTAAATCCCTTGGATTTAAAATTGACGCTACTTTAAGGGAACATTATTTTTATAATGGAAAATATTATAATTCTCATATTTTGTCCTTATTAAGAAAAGATGCAAACTATGAATAAAATTTTAATTATCTCCGCTCATCCTGATGATGATATCATTGGTTGTGGAGGTATTATCTCAAAGTACTCAAAAGAAAATATTTTTAGAGTAATATTTATTGCCGAAGGTTCTAGTTGTAGATATACTGATATTGATAATGAAGTGGTAATTAATGAAATAAATAAAAGAAATGAGTGTGGCTTAAACGCACTAAAACTCCTTGGTGTTAGCGATGTTAAATTTTACAATTTAAAATGTGGTAGATTGGATCAGGTTCCAATCATAAATATTAATAAAATTATTGAAAATGAAATAATTGAATTTGGTCCGAATATAGTTTTTACTCATTCGGATAAGGATGCGAATAATGATCATTCAATTGTCCATAAATCAACTCTTATGGCTACCAGACCTGGTAGCAGCTATTTTGTTTCAAAACTATATTCTTACGAAGTTTTGTCTTCAAGTGAGTGGAGATTTAACAAAACTTTCAAACCAAATTTTTTTGAATCTATAAGTAAAAATGATTTGCAAAAAAAATGGGATGCATTGAAAGAATACAAATCTGAAATTAAACCTTTCCCATATCCTAGGTCTTTTGAGGGTCTTGAATCTTTGGCAAGATATAGGGGTATGCAAAGTAATAATGAATATGCTGAAGCTTTTGAATTAATTAGAGAAATAAATTAATGAACAATGAGAATAGCATGTGTTACCTATAGATCCTGGGCAATAGAAATTTATGATAGACTGGAAAAAGAATTTTATAAAAAAAATGAGTTTTTAATTTTTAGAACAAAAGAAGAATTTGATTCTGAAAAATTAAAATCTTTTAATCCAAATATTATTTTATGGTATGGTTGGAGTTGGATGGTTAAAGATTTTTTTATTGATAATTACACTTGTATAATGCTTCATCCAAGTCCTTTGCCTAAATATAGGGGAGGTTCTCCACTTCAAAATCAAATTATTAACAATGAAAAAGAATCTTGTGTAACTATTTTTAGAATGACAAAAAAAATAGATGATGGAGACATATATAAACAGATTCCATTTTCACTAGAAGGCTCATTGGAAGAAATTTTTTCAAGAATTACTGAAATAGGCTTTTTTGCAACACTTGATATTATTAATGGGAAATATAATTTAACACCTCAAAAACATGAAGAAGCAACTTTATTTAAAAGAAGAGAGCCTAAGGATTCGGAGATAACATTAAATGAAATTAAAAAAAAACCAGCACTCTTTTTACATAACAAAATAAGAATGTTAAATGATCCTTATCCAAACGCATATATTTTAACTTCTGATAACAAAAAATTATATATTTTAAAATCTAGATTGGACTGAAAAAAAACAAAAAAAATATTATAGCAACTATTGAAGCTAGAATGACAAGTTCTAGACTTCCAGGGAAAGTTTTATTGAAAGCCCTAAAAGGAATGAGTATGCTAGAGTTTATGATAAACAGAGTTAAAAGAGCTAAATTAATTGATGAAATTGTAATAGCGACAACCATAAATGAAACAGATGAACCGATAGTTAATTTATGTGACAAATTGAACGTAAAATATTATAGGGGATCTGAAAAAGATGTGCTTTTACGTGTTTTAAATGCTCACAAGAAATTCAAATCTGATGTTATTGTAGAATTAACAGGAGATTGTCCATTAATTGATCCAAACATAGTTGATGAAATCATTTTATTTTACATTGAAAATAATTATGATTATGTTTCTAATTCCCATTTGAGAAGTTATCCTGATGGATTTGATGTGCAGGTTTTTTCCACAAAATTATTGTCTCAGGTTTCTAGTTTGACAAAGAACAAATATGACAGAGAAAATGTTAGCTCATATATATATAGGACTAACAAGTACAATATATATGGGATTGTTGCACCAAAGGAATTATTTTGGCCTAATTTGAGAGTAACTCTTGATGACAAAGGGGATTATCTTTTGATTAAAAAAATCATAAAAAAATTACATAGAGAATTTGGGTTTTCTTTTCGTGCACTTGATGTTATAAATTACTTAAGAAAGAATTTACATCTTTTAGATTTAATAAAAGATTCAAGAACAAGCAATGCCCCATATCAACTTATAGCAAATGGACCAAGAGATTAATCAATTTTCTGTAACTATAATTGGATTAGGAAATATTGGAATGTTATATGATTACAAGAATGATTCTGACGTATTTCTAACTCATACAAAGTCTGCTTTTTATCATAAAAATTTTAAAATCAAGTATTTGATAGATATAGATCCGGAAAAATTAAAATTAGCAAAAAAAAAATATGGGATAGGGATAAAATATTTGAGCTCAATAGATTCAAATTATACGCCTACTGATTTAATAGTTTTGTCGGCCGATCCTGAAGCTAATGTTTACCATTTAAATAAATTAAAATCTATTGAGAAAGTTAAATTATTTTTAATTGAAAAGCCTTTTTTAAATAGAAATGTGAATATTTCGGATTTCAAAAAAATACTAAATAAGACCTATATAAATTATTACAGAAAAAGTCTTCCGTTTTTTAGGGAATTAAGGGGGAATATTCAAAATCATTTGTTTGGAGACTTAAGTAACATTAATATTAGATATTCAAAAGGGATTAAAAATAATGGGTCCCACCTGATTGATTTAGTAAATTTTTTCTTTGATTCAAGTTATGACAAGAATTCTGTCAAAGTAATTAACTATATAAATGATTATTCATCTGATGACGAATCAATTACTTTTTCTGTTAATTATAAATATAATGGCAAACATACAACAGTTATATTTAATGCATTAGATGAAAGAAAATTCAGTTTAATTGAAATGGATTTAATTTTTGAAAAAAGGAGATTTAGAATATATGATTTTGGTGGTAAAATAGAAATATATGAGCCTCAAGAAGATATAGTTTTTAGTGGATATAAAAACTTAGGTTCTCTTAAAATAGAGGATACAGATATAAATTCATACGGGCTACATACCTATGAATTAATTTCCCATATTTTAAATAAGAGAGAATATAATTACTCAACTTTAGATGATGAGTTTAGAATATATGATCTGACAGATCATATAATTAGAAAATTAGAAAAATTTAAAAGGGCATGAAAAATTCAAGACTTGCCTTATTTGGAGGCAATAAAACAATTAATTGCAAATACAATAGCTATAATCCAATTGGTTTGGAAGAGGTCAATGCAGCTAAAAGAGTGGTCGAATCTGGCGTTTTGTCAAAATTTCTGGGTTGTTGGGAACCTGATTTTTTTGGGGGACCAAAAGTACAGGAATTTGAAAGAAAGTGTGAAGAATATTTTGGAGTAAAACATGCAGTTACAGTAAATTCATGGACATCTGGATTGATAGCAGCAATTGGCGCTATAGGGATTGAACCTGGTGATGAAATTATTGTATCGCCATGGACTATGTGTGCAAGTGCAACAGCTATTCTTCATTGGAATGCTATTCCTGTTTTTGCTGATATTGAAGAAGAAACTTTTAATTTAGATCCTATTTCTGTAGAAAAAAATATTTCTCCTCAGACCAAAGCAATCCTTGCAATTGATATTTTTGGACATCCCTGTGATGCAGATGCTTTGAGAAAGATTGCCCACGAAAATGATTTAAAATTAATTACTGATACGGCACAAGCTCCGGGATCATTTTACAAAGGGAAATTAACAGGTACTTCTTCTGATGTAGGAGGTTATAGCCTAAATTATCATAAACATATTAATACTGGAGAGGGAGGTATAATAGTTACAAATGATGAGAAAATTTTTGAAAGACTTCAACTAATAAGGAATCATGCAGAGGCAGTTGTCGAGGGGAAGGGAGTAAATGATATAACAAATATGGTTGGGTATAATTTTAGGCTTGGAGAAATAGAATGCTCAATAGGAATAGAGCAATTAAAAAAAATATCAAAATTTGTTTCAGAAAGGCAGGATATAGCAAAGCAATTAAGTGCTGGACTTCAAAATCTAAGGGGCTTGAGAACACCTATTATCAAAGACAATTGCACTCATTCATTTTATATTTACCCCCTGATTTTAGATATAGAAAAAATTAAAGTTAGTAGAGAAAAAATTATCTCTGCTTTAAAGGCAGAAGGTGTAGAAGGGTTAATAGGAGGATATGCAAATATTCATTTATTACCAATTTTTCAAAAAAAGATAGCTTATGGTTCTCAGGGCTTTCCATGGAGCTCTGAAATTTGTAAAAGAGAGGTTAGTTATGATAAAGGGATATGCCCGATAGCAGAGGATTTACATGACAATACTTTTTTGGGCTATGAAATGTGTTTGCATGATCTTTCTAATAAAGATGTCCAGTTAATTATTGAGGCATTTACAAAAGTTTGGAATAATCTAGATGAACTTAGATAAAAAAATCTTTGAAAGTAAAGCGATTTTTGTTTTTTCTGATCCAGCAGGAGCTAATGTTGTATTTTCTTTAATTGATAATTTGATAAGTGCTCAAAAAGTTTACAAAAAAGATTTTTTGATTTTTACTGACAAACATAATTCTTTTGAAGAAAAGTATAATTCGTTTGTTCAAAGAATTAATTTTTCAGAAAAAAAAGCGTACAATATTTTCAATTCTTTTAAGCCAAACTATATTTTTTGTGGAACATCAATTAATAATTTTGAACACCAATGGCGCAAATTTTATTTGAATAAAATAAAAGTATATTCATTCATAGATCATTGGACCAATTATTACAAAAGATTTAGTTTTAATAATGAGGTTTGCTTTGGTGACGAAATTTGGGTTCTTGATGATTTAGCTAGAAAAGAAGCAATCAGCGAAGGAATTCCGGAGGGAATTATTAAAATAACGGGCAATCCATATTATGAAAAAGTCAAATTATTTAGCCCGGATATTTCTAAAAGGGAGTTTTTTAACAAATTAAATTTGAATGAGAAAAAGAAAACAATACTTTTCATTTCTGATGACATAAAATTAAATTTTGGCAAAGACAATTATGGGAATTGTATCTTGGGATATGATGAATATTCTATTTTGGAAGAAATTTTATTTTGTTTTGAAACCTTGAAAATAAAAGGAAAAATAAAATTTTCTGATTATCAGTTAGTAATTAAAATACATCCTCAAGCAGAAGTAAACAAATTCAATCACATTTTACATGATATTATATCTGACAAAATTGAAACCAAAGTGATAAAATTTTGTGATTCTCTAATGTTAAATTATTTTTCAGATTATGTTGTTGGTATGTTTTCAAATATGGTGATTGAATCTTATCTGATGCAAAAGAAATTACTTAGGGTTCAGATAGGGCAAATTGGTCAAGATCTCATTAAAATGAGAATCCTTAAAAACAAAGTTATTGTCAAAAGGCAAGATCTGTATAAAAAAATGAAAAATTTTTTATCCAAATAAAGCAATGATTAAAAACGCAATTCACAGAATTCTTAAATTTTTTTCAAAGAAACTTGTTTCAATGGAATCTAACATTCAAGAAGTAACGAGTTTTATTAAGAATTTAAAGCCAATTAAAGGCAATTTTGAATTAATGAGGATTGGTTCCAAGTTTGATGGAGGATATTTGATTCCTAATGATTTAGAAGGAATAAAAACATGTTTTTCTCCAGGCACCTCGGACAATTGTTCTTTTGAACTTGATCTAGCAAAAAACTATGATATCAAATCCTATATGTGTGATTGGTCTGTTGAAAATTCTCCTGTAAATCACAAGAATTTGATTTTCACAAAAAAATATTTAGGGGTTATAAACAATTCTAAATATCAAACAATGGAGACTTGGATTAAAAGTACTGTGCCGAACAATGATAGTATTTTGCAAATGGACATTGAGGGTTGGGAATACAGTGTTATTTTAAGTACAAAAGAGGAAATATTATCAAATTTTAGAATATTGATAATAGAATTTCATGATTTAGATATGCTTTTTACTAAAATAGGTTTTAATACAATAAATTCTACATTTGAAAAATTGCTAGAAAACTTTATGATTGTTCATATTCATCCAAATAATTGTTGCGGTATATATGAATATAAGGGTATAGAAATTCCCAAGGTAATGGAATTTACTTTTTTAAATAAAAATAGAATAGGATCTTATAAAAAGGCTGTTGATTTCCCTCATGAATTAGATTCACCGAACACGAAGCTTCCAAATATTGATTTGCCAAAAATCTGGTTTAAATGAAAAAAACGGCTATTCTTCTTACTACATTTAATAGAAAGACAATAACATTGAAATGCATAGATTCAGTAATAAGAAATTTGGATTATGATAAGGCCAATTTCGATATTTACATTACTGATTCTAACTCTAGTGATGGTACTATTGATGCAATAAATGAACTCAATTATAACATAAATATTGTTAACATTGGAAAAGATAAATATTGGGCACAAGGAATGAATTTGGCCTGGGAAATAGCAAGAGCAAAATATGATTATGATTTTTATATTTGGCTTAATGATGACACCATTTTATTTAAAAATGCATTAACTATAATTTTTGGTGATTATAAAAAATGTCAAGAAGAATCTATTTTAGTTGGTGTAACAAAAAAACTAAAAGAAATAACCTATGGGGGTAGAGCAAATAGTATTAAAGATGATCCTTTAGAACCAAGAGGAGAAATTCAAGAAGTTAAATATATTAATGGTAATTTTGTGTTAATCCCGAAAAAGGTAATTTCAAGAACTGGGTTTTTAAGTAAGTATTATAGTCATTCTTTGGCAGATATAGATTTTGGATTGAGATGTCTGAAGAAAGGGGTTGGGGTATATATAACATCTGATTTTATTGGTGAGTGTGAACCAAATGAAAAAAAGATTTTGGAGAAAGGAGAAAATATTTTAACAAGGTTTAATAGAATAAATTCTATTAAAAACTTACCTTTTAGAGAGTATTTTTATTTTAATTTAATACATTTTGGAATATTTAAATCAATAAAATTTACAATTGGCTACATTATATTGATATTCTTTCCAAGAATATACAAACTATATAAAGTAAAATATGGATAAAATTGCTTTAATTACTGGAATAACAGGTCAGGATGGGTCTTATTTAGCAGAATTTTTGTTGGGCAAGGGATATATTGTTCATGGGCTTAAAAGACGAGCTTCTCTTTTTAACACAGATAGAATAGACCATCTATATCAGGATCCTCATTCTAAAAACAGAAAATTTATACTTCATTATGGAGATATGACTGATTCAACAAACTTAATTCGTTTAATAAAAGAAATCAATCCTCACGAAATATATAATCTTGCAGCAATGAGTCATGTTGCAGTTTCATTTGAGATGCCAGAATATACTGCTAACGCTGATGCATTAGGTACATTGAGACTTCTTGAGGCAATACGTTTTTTAAAACTTGAAAATAAAATTAAAATTTATCAAGCCTCTACATCTGAATTATATGGTAAAGTTCAACAAACTCCTCAATCAGAAACAACTCCTTTTTATCCAAGAAGCCCATATGCTGTCGCAAAAATGTATGCTTATTGGATAACTGTAAATTATAGGGAGGCATATAATATTTTTGCATGTAATGGAATATTGTTTAATCATGAATCACCTGTTCGAGGAGAAACTTTTGTCACTAGGAAAATAACCAGAGCTACATCTCGAATTGTTCTTGGGATGCAGGATAAATTGTATCTGGGTAATCTTGATGCTAAAAGAGATTGGGGACACGCAAAAGATTATGTTAGAGTAATGTGGATGATTTTGCAAGCCAAAGATTCTGAAGACTGGGTAATTGCGACAGGGAAAACAACTTCAGTAAGAGATTTTGTAAAGATGAGTTTTGATTTTGTTGGGATTAAGCTAAAATTTGAGGGCACCGGATTAAATGAAAAGGGATATGTGACTTTTTGTTCCAACCCGAAGTATCAATTACCTATTGGCAAGGAAGTTGTATCAGTTGATGAAAAGTATTTTAGACCAACTGAAGTTGATTTATTGGTTGGAGACTCATCTAAGGCAAATTCAAAATTAGGATGGAAACCAAAATATAATCTTAAAAATTTAGTTGATGAAATGATGGATTCAGATTTGAAATTAATGTTAAAAGAGAAACATCTAAGTGAAAAAGGATTCAACACATCAAATTATCAAAACGAGCTTTAATTTGAAGCAAAATTCAAAAATATATATCGCAGGCCATCAAGGAATGGTTGGCTCAGCATGTTTAAGATTGCTTAAGGGGGAAGGATATAATCAACTTATATATAAAACTAAAAAAGAATTAGATCTTACCAAACAAGATGATGTAGCAGATTTTTTTAAAAACGAAACCCCTAAAGCAGTAATTGCAGCTGCAGCTAAAGTTGGGGGAATATGGGCCAACAATGAATATCCATATGATTTTCTAATGAGCAATATGTTAATTCAAAATAATCTTATAAAAGCTGCACTTGAAAATAATGTTGAAAAATTTATTTTTTTAGGGAGCTCATGCATATATCCAAGAATGGCAAATCAACCAATCAAAGAAGAATATTTATTGGAAGGACAATTGGAGAAATCCAATCAATGGTATGCCATTGCCAAAATTTCTGGTGTTAAGTTAATTGAATCTATAAGAAGAGTATACAAAAAGGATTATGTTTCGCTTATGCCGACAAACATGTATGGTCCAAATGATAATTATGATTTGGAAAAATCACATGTTTTACCTGCATTAATAAGAAAATTTCATGAAGCCAAAGTTAAAGGGGACTTACCTGTTGTTCTTTGGGGGTCGGGCGAGCCTTTAAGGGAATTTTTGCACGTCGATGATTTAGCCAACGCAATTTTCTTTTTGTTAAAATCTAAGACGCATAACAATATTTATAATGTTGGCTCTGGTGAAGAAATATCGATTAAAAATCTTTCTCTTATGATTCAGAAAATTGTTGGCCATAAAGGACCGATAGTTTGGGATGCTAGTAAGCCTGACGGAACACCAAGAAAGCTTTTGAATTCTTCAAGATTAAACTCTCTTGGATGGAAACATGGAATTAACCTTCAAGATGGAATAAAAAAAACTTACTCAGAGTTGGGGGAAAAAAACTTTCGCTTTTGATGGAGGTAATCTATTTTACTAATGTTTTTTCTCATTATCGATATGGTATTTGGGAAATGTTTCTGGAAAACAAAAAAGTAAATTTTAAAATATACTATTCAAAGAAAGAGTTGAATGGAATTCAACAAGCATCATTAAAAAAATTTGAGTCTCCCCAGCTCAATAAGTTGGGACAGATCAAAAACATATCTCTTTTTGGAACAGTTATATGGCAATTGGGTGTAATAACAAAAGTGATTAGGTCTAGATCCGAAGTTTTTATTTTTTTAGGAGAGATGAACATTTTTTCTACCTGGATTTCAGCAATAATTGCAAGAATTAGAGGTAAAAATGTCATTTTTTGGGGACATGGACTTTATGGAAATGAAAATTTCATAAAAGGTTTTTTCAGGACAACCTTTTTAAAGTTAGCAGGCCATCATTTTTTATATGGAGAACATGCTAAAAAACTGATGATCAAAAAAGGGATTAATGAAAATAAAATACAAGTCATATATAATTCTCTAGATCATGATAAATTAACCGATATCTATAGAAATAGTCATAATAAAAAAGTTAATTTGTTTAATGTTTTGAAATCATCTAATTATGTAATTTTTTCTGGGAGATTAACTAAGATTAAAAATTTATCTCTTTTGTTTGATGCAATGAATCATTTTCGTAAAAACAATGTTGAGATAAACCTAATTATTGTGGGCGAAGGACCTGAAAAAAATAATTTAATGAAGGAATATAATAATTTGATAACCTCTAAAATAGTTCATTTTACAGGTGGAATTTATGATGAAAAAAAATTATGTGATTATATAAGAAATGCTAAATTATTTGTTTCTCCTGGCAACATAGGCTTGGCCGGTATTCACAGTTTGACATATGGGACACCAGTGTGCACTCACAATGACATTAATCATCAAATGCCAGAAGCTGAAATATTAAACAAAAAAAATAGTGTTCTGTTTAAAAGAAACGATTTAGAGTCTTTAATCGAAGCAATAGAAAGAGGGATACTATTAAAAAATAAAAAAGGATTTACAGATCAATGTATTAAATCAGTCTCAGAGAAATATACTCCTAAAGGGCAAAACAGAATTATTACTAGTTATTTAGTTTCTTTGAAATGAAAGTTGGAATTTTATTTTTAAGTAATCAAAAAATGGGTGGTGTATATCAATATTCTTTATCTTTTATAGATTGTCTATTGAAAAACAAAAAGGTTAAAGAATTAACTGTTTTCACCAATAAAAATGATTTAACTATAAAAAATGTAAAAGTTGTTTTAATTAAAAATTATTCATTGAAGTTAATTTTTTCAATATTTTTTGGAGCGATATCAATTTTTCCAAAACTTTTGTTTAAGAAAATTGATTTACTGTTTGCCCCTGCATATTCACCACTATTATTTTTGTCTAAGAGTCAAATAAACATAACAATTCATGATTTGCAAGAAATATATTATCCGAAAAATTTTAATAAAACAACCTTGTTTTGGAGAAAATTTATGTATCAAAGGATTAAAAAAATTGCATCAAATATAATTACTGAATCAAGTTATGTTAAAGAAGACATAGCTAGATATTTAAATTTTAATAAGGAAAAAATTCATGTAATAGAATCACCCCCATATTTTGACAAATGGAATTTAACTTTAAATAATGAAAGAGAATTTAAGAATTATATTAATCAGAATTTTGAATATATTTTTTTCCCTGCTCAATTTTGGAAACACAAAAATCATAAAAGAGTTTTAAAAGCCTTTTCCAAATTTTCAAAAGATTTTAAATCAGTTAAGATGATACTAACTGGAAACAAGAATAGAGAATATAGTTCTATATTAGATCTCATCACTAAATTGAAAATTAGAGACAAGATTATTTTTTTTAATAGAATTCCCCAGAAATTAATGCCATATTTTTTCAAAAATTCAGTTTTTACTATTGCACCTACTCTCCACGAGAGTATAAGTATTCCAGTTTTTGAGGCCTTTCAATATCAATCACCTGTTTGTGCATCAAGAATATTGGCAATTAAGGATCAGGTTTCAGACTGTGGTCTATTGTTTAATCCAGAATCTATTGAAGACATTTATAAATGTATGCATAAACTTTACGTTGACCGGGATCTGAGAGAAAAGCTAAAATTAAAAGGAAAGAAAAGATTAAAATATTTTTCTGTAAGTAGATTTAATAAAAAAATAAACAAAATTTTATGATAAGATTAATCAAAAGCACTTTTTATAAAGAGCAAAAGATTAAAGGTGAATTAATCAAATTTATCACCTCTGCTTCTAAGCTAAGTATGGGAAGCGAGTGTCTTAAATTTGAAGACAATTTTTCAAAATTTCAAGACAGAAGGTTTACTTGTTTTGTAAATAGTGGATCATCTGCAAACTTATTGCTCTTACAATCACTTTTAAACTTGGGGAAAATAAAAAAGGGAGACACAGTTGCTTTTTCGTCTTTAACCTGGTCAACAAATGTTATGCCAATTATTCAGTTAGGTTTGAAACCTGTTCCCATTGATGTTAGTATCACTAATTTGAATGTCACATCTGAAAATTTAATTTCTAGTTTTATTGAGAATCCTTTCAAAGTTTTTTTTATCACAAATTTACTTGGGTTTTGTGCAGATTTGGATAAAATAAAAGAATTTTGTGATGAAAGAAACATTATGTTACTAGAAGATAATTGTGAATCTTTAGGATCTGAGTTAAGAAATGAAAAATTAGGAAACTTTGGACTTGCAAGTACTTCATCTTTTTTTGTTGGGCATCACTTATCAACAATTGAAGGGGGTGCAGTTTCTACAAATGACCAAGAACTATCAAGGATGTTAAAAATAACTAGAGCTCATGGATGGTCTAGAAATATTTCAAATGAGGAAAGGAATATGTTGGCCAAAAAAAATAAGATAGATTCATTTTATGATGATTATTCCTTTTATGAATTAGGATTTAATTTTAGGCCAAATGAGATTTCTGGTTTTATAGGGAATCACCAATTATTATATTTAAGTGAGATTGTAGATTTAAGAGAAAGAAATTTCAAATTATTTTATCAAGCTTCTTGTAAGAATAAAAACCTCATTATATTAGATGTCAAGCATCTTAGTAAAATTTCAAATTTTGCATTCCCTATGATATTTGAATCTAAATCAGCGTTTATAAAATATAGAGATACTTTTTTAAAAAATAAAGTGGAGATAAGACCTATAGTTGGTGGTGATATTACTCAGCAACCTTTCTTTAAAAAGACAAATGATAAAAAATATAAAATGAAGAATGCTAATATTATTCATGATAAAGGATTTTATATTCCAAACAACCCTGAACTAACAAAAGAAGAAATCGAAACCCTTGCTAACTTAATATCAAGTGATATATGATTATTCAAATTCAACCATGGATAGACAATTCTGAATTAGAGGAATTGAAAAAAGTTATAGAATCTACTTATATAACTGAAAATAAAATGACTAAACTTTTTGAAAATATGACTAAGAAGTTAACTAGTTCAAAATATGCGATATCTGTTGCTAATGGAACTGTTGGATTATATTGTGCTTTAAGATCAATAGATGTTGGGATTGGAGATGAAGTAATTGTACCTAACCTTACATTTATAGCTTCGTCAAATGCTGTTATTTTAGCCGGTGCAAAGCCGGTTTTTTGTGATATAAAGAAAGAAACACTAACAATTGATGAAAGTAAAATATCTGCTCTAATAAATAAGAATACAAAAGCAATAATGCCTGTTCATCTTTATGGATTTAGTGCAGAAATGAATGAATTAAAAAAAATTGCATCTAAATATAACCTTAAAATAATAGAGGATGCTGCTCAAGGAGTAGGTGTAAATTATAAAGGGGAGCATGTAGGTTCCATTGGCGATATAGGTGTTTTGTCCTATTATGGTAACAAAACTATTACTACAGGGGAGGGAGGAATGATTCTTACTAACAATGAAGAATTTGCAAAAAGATGTTACAGGTTAAAAAATCATGGGAGAGATCAAAAAGGAACCTTCATGCACAATCACATAGGGTTTAATTTTTCTTTTACAGATCTTCAAGCGGCAATAGGTGTTTCTCAAATGAAGAAACTAGGCAAAATAATTAATAAAAAGGAAATGATTTTTAACAAATATTTTGATTCCCTTAAAATGATTGATGAATTGAATTTTTATGAAATAAAAGATCAAGGAAAACCAGTATATTGGTTTAGTTCATTATATAGCAAAAAAGTAGATGGGATTATAGAGTTTTTAAAAAACAAAGGCATACAAACCAGAAGATTTTTCTATCCGCTTCATCTACAGCCTTGTTATCAAAATGAACTCTTAAGTATTAATCCAGCTCATTTCCAAGTTTCAGAAGATGTTTATTTTAATAGTTTATCATTGCCTTCATCGTATGTTTTAAAAGAGCAAGAACAAGATTTCATTATTAAAAACATTAAATCTTTTTTTAGGTGCTAAAAGTTTCATTAATTACAGTCTGTTACAATTCTTCAAAGACAATTTATAAAACACTTGAATCAGTTAAGAATCAAAAATTTAAAAATTTTGAGCATATTATTGTTGATGGTAAATCAACTGATAATACACTTGAAATTTGTTCTTCATTCTCACACGTAAAAAAAATAATATCTGAAAGAGATGATGGTGTTTATGATGCATTCAACAAAGGAATTGCATGTGCAGAAGGTGACATAATAGGATTTTTAAATTCCGATGATGTTTATTATAATAGTGAATCTTTAGATCTTATAGTTCATAATTTTAATGACAATACAGATTGTGTTTTTGGAAATTTACTTTATGTAAATTATAAAGGGGAAGTTGTTAGAAGATGGAAATCAAAAACTTTTAAAAAAGGAGCTTTTAAAAAAGCTTGGATGCCTGCACATCCTACTTTTTATTGTAGGAAAGAAATTTATGACAAATTTGGAGGATATAATGCTAAATACAGAATAGCTGGAGATTTTGAATTAATGCTTAGGTTTTTGGAAAAAAAAAGGATCCGTTCAAAATTTATAAATAAGCCCCTTGTAAGAATGCTTTCAGGGGGTTTAAGTAATGAAGGGATTATAAGTAAAATTAAAATTTTAAAAGAGGAATTTGACGCCTTTGAAGAAAATAAAATAAGCGTTAATAAATTGTTTTATATTGTCTATAAAGGTGGAAAGATTAGAGAGTTTTTTTAATTCAATTATCTTTATAATATAAAAGTTTTACTAGATGAAGGGCATTGTTCTCGCAGGCGGGTTTGGAAGTAGATTACATCCTGTTACTAGGGGTGTTTCTAAACAACTTCTTCCAGTTTATGACAAGCCAATGGTTTATTATCCAATTTCAGTTTTAATGACCGCAGGGATTAATAAAATTTTATTGATTACAACGCCTACAGATATCTCTTCCTATAAGAGGCTTTTAGGTGATGGCTCATTGTTTGGGATCCAATTAGAATATGCTGAACAAAAATCTCCTAATGGGCTAGCTGAAGCATTAATTGTTGGAGAAAGTTTTATTGGTAAAGATAGAGTTTGTCTGATTTTGGGAGACAATATTTTTTATGGGAAAGGACTTGACCTATTAATGGAAAGGGCAATAGAAGAATCAAAACAAGCTACAATTTTTGGTTACAAAGTAAAAGATCCTCAGAGATACGGTGTAATTGAATTTGATGACAAAGGGAAGGTTGCTTCAATTGTTGAAAAACCAAGACATCCAAAAAGTGATAAGGCCGTAGTTGGATTATATTTTTATCCCAATGAAGTTGTTGAAATCGCAAAAAATGTCCGCCCTAGTTCCAGGGGAGAGCTAGAAATTTCATCCGTTAATCAGGTTTTTCTAGAGCAAGGATTATTGCAGGCAAAAATTTTAAGCGATGGTTTTACATGGTTAGATACAGGTACTCATCAATCCCTAATAGAAGCAGGCCAATTTATACATACAGTTGAAAAAAGACAAGGACTTAAAGTAGCTTGCCTGGAAGAAATTGGTTTTGAAAATGGGTGGATCACTCGTGAAAAGCTAATCTCTATTGCAAATAATCTTTCTCACACAGAATACGGACAATACTTGTTAAAAAGATATAATAACTAAGAGGATAATTAAAATGATTATTAAACCTACTTTTTTCCCAGAAGTTTTAGTTATAAAGCCAAAAATTCATCAAGACAAAAGAGGTTGGTTTATAGAAAGTTTTCGTTTAGATCTTTTGGAAGAGGTCGTTGGCCATTCATTGAACTTTTGTCAAGATAATTTAGTTAAGTCTACTTTTGGTGTTTTAAGAGGATTACACTATCAAAAACCTCCTTTCACTCAATCAAAAATGGTCAGTGTCATATCTGGGGGAATATTAGATATAATTGTTGATGTTAGAAAGGGATCTCCCGATTTCGGAAAATATATTTCATTAGAACTGACTGATAGAAATCAAAAACAAGTTTTTATACCAAAGGGATTTGCACATGGATACATATGCATTACAAAAAGGGCAATTGTTTCCTATAAGGTTGACAATTATTATAATAAAGGATCAGAGGTAACTATTGTACATGATGATCCTCATTTGGGTATTGACTGGCAAATACCTTCTGAAAAGATCACAATTTTAGAAAAAGAAAAGAATATTATCGTTTTTAGTCAAGTGAGTCATTTTGATTTTAAAAAATCTCTTTATGACTAGAATACTAGTAACTGGTGCAAATGGGCAGTTGGGACAATCATTTCAATACTGTGCTTCAGACAATCCAGAGTTTTATTTTGTCTATAAGGATCGTTCTGAATTAGATATATCTAATCTAAATCAGCTTCGAGGGTTTTTTCAAAATAATAAGATTAACATTGTAATTAATTGTGCTGCCTATACAGATGTAGATCAAGCAGAGAAAGAAATTGAAAAAGCTAAAAGAATTAATACTCATGCAATTAAGGCTTTATGTGATTTGTCTCAGGAGTATCAATTCAAGCTAATTCATTTTTCTACTGACTATGTTTTTGATGGGACTTCAAAAAAGCCATATGATGAAATGGATCTTATTGGACCATTGGGGGTTTATGGTAGAACAAAAGCTGCAGGAGAAAAGGTAATATTAAGTACTAGTCAAAACATGTGGATTATAAGAACCTCATGGCTTTTTAGTCCTTTTGGGGAAAACTTTGCAAAAAAAATTTTTTCACTTTTACAAATAAAAGATAAAATCAACGTGATTTCAGATCAAATGGGAAGCCCAACTTATGCCTTAGATCTTGCAAGAGATATACTTAAGGTGCTTTCTAAAAATATTTCTAATAAGGAATTTAAATTTTTTCACTATGCTAATACAGGTCAAACTACTTGGCATGGTTTTGCTTCCAAGATAAAAGTATTGTGCAAGTCAAATTGTATTGTTAATCCTGTAAAAACTAGTTTTTACAAAACTTTAGCTAAAAGGCCTAAATATTCAGTTTTATGTTGTGAAAAGTTTAAAAAGGAATTTAACTTGAACCCCCAATCATGGGAATTAGCATTGGAGGACTGTTTAATTAAAATTAGAGAATAGGTGATGAAAAAAACAATTTTAATTACTGGTGGGGCTGGCTTTATAGGATCACACTTGGTCAGATTTATGGTTAACAAATATCCAAAAAGCAATGTTGTTAATTTTGATTCTTTAACTTACGCAGGAGACTTAGAAAGAATAAAAGATATCTCAAAGGAACCCAATTATAGCTTTATCCAAGGAGACATTACCGACCTTTCTTTATTAAAAAGCCTTTTTAGCAGTTATGATTTTGATAGTATAATTCATTTGGCAGCTGAATCTCATGTAGATCAATCAATCAAAAAGCCTTTGGAGTTTGCTCAAACCAATATTATAGGCACTCTTAATCTACTAGAAATAGCGAGGAAATCATGGAATGACAAGTTTAAGAGGAAGTTGTTTTATAACATTTCTACAGATGAGGTATACGGTACCCTTGGAGAAGAGGGTTCTTTTATTGAGACTAGTAAATATAGCCCAAGATCTCCATATTCTGCTTCTAAGGCTTCTGCAGATCATTTTGTTAAGGCATATTATTACACCTATGGAATGCCAATAATTATATCTAATTCTTCTAACAACTATGGCCCTAACCAATACCATGAGAAATTGATTCCTTTGGTTATTAAAAAAATTGTTGAGAATAGATCAATTCCAGTTTATGGAGATGGTCAAAATGTTCGTGATTGGCTTTACGTTGGAGATCATATTGAAGCTATTGATTTGATATTTAAAAATGGCAAAATTGGTCAAAATTATAATATAGGAGGTGACAATGAGATTAGAAATATTGACTTAATACATAGAATAATAAAAATATGTGATAAATTTTTGGGCAGATCAGCAATGGCATCATTAAAATTGATAAAGTATGTTAACGACAGGAAGGGACATGATTATAGGTATTCTGTTAATTCATCAAAATTGAGAAGAGAATTAAAATGGAAGCCCAAAACAATATTTGAAGAGGGTCTCGAAAAAACAGTTATCAATTATTTAAATCAATATACAAAGTAGCAGATGAAGTTTCAAGGCGTAGGATTATTTTTATTAAGAGTAGGGTTTTCTATTTTGATGTTAACACATGGATACGGAAAATTTTTGCGCCTTTTCGAAGATAAAATAAAATTTTCTGATCCAATTGGACTTGGAAAGGAAATATCATTGTATTTGGTTATTTTGGGGGAATTTATTGCTCCAATTTTTATCATTTTAGGTTTAAAGACAAGGTTTTTTTCCATTTTCCCTATTATAACAATGTATGTGGCTGCTTTTATTTCACATGCGGATGATCCTTTTTCCAAAAAAGAGAAAGCAATTTTATTTTTGTTTGGTTTTATTGTTGTATTAGTCTCTGGTCCAGGGAAATATTCGATAGACCATAGCTTAAAAAATAGAATTTGATCTAAAATGGGTTTCTATTAAAAGTCATCAATGAAAAATCTTCAGATGTTTTATAAATTACTTATATTTGCCATCCGAAAAGGGATTCACTATGTACGCAATTGTTGAAATAGCAGGACAACAATTTAAAGTTGAAAAAAATCAAAAGTTATTTGTTCATCGATTAGATCAAAAAGAGGGATCGAGGGTTTCTTTTGACAATGTTCTTCTTTTAGATGATGGTAAGAATATAAATATAGGAACTCCAATAATAACTTCAGCATCTGTTGAAGCAAAAGTTTTGAATCACTTGAAAGGTGATAAAGTAATTGTTTTTAAGAAAAAAAGGCGAAAAGGATATAAAACAAAAAATGGACATCGTCAGTTTTTAACAGAACTTTTGATTGAAAAAATTAATGAGAAGAAAGCTTCAAAAACTGTATCAAAAAAAATAAAAACAGAGGATAAAGAGAAGTCTGTTAAAGAAAAAAAGCAGGTGAAAAAGACTGTTCCTCTTAAAAAGGCATCAAAGACCTCTGGAAAGACTTCTTCTAAAAAAGGTAACAAAAAATAAGTTTTAAAAATGGCACACAAAAAAGGCGTCGGTAGTTCAAAAAACGGGAGAGAGTCCGAGTCTAAACGTCTTGGGATTAAAATTTTTGGAGGACAAGCTGCAAAAGCTGGTAATATAATTGTCAGACAAAGAGGAACTCGACACAACCCAGGCGACAATGTTTATTTAGGTAAAGACCACACACTACATGCAAAACTTGATGGGATAGTAAACTTTACTAGGAAATCAAATAAATCTTTCGTATCGATTCTCCCTATAGAAGGGAAATAAAGTTTTAATATCTATAATGATCTGGCTTATACGGGCCCTTAGGATTAACCCCAATATATTTTGCTTGTTCTTCAGACAGTTCTTCAAGTTCAACTCCAAGATGTTTAAGATGTAATGAAGCAACTTTTTCATCCAAGTGTTTTGGCAGCATATAAATTTTGTTTTCATATTTATCAACATTGTTCCAAAGTTCAATTTGAGCAAGTGTTTGATTGGTAAAAGAATTACTCATTACAAAGCTAGGATGACCAGTAGCGCATCCTAGATTCACCAACCTTCCTTCAGCCAGAATAATTAGTTGTTTATTGTTTTCAAGCGTATATAAATCTACTTGAGGTTTTATTTCAACTTTTGAATAACCGTAATTTTTATTTAACCAAGCCATATCAATCTCATTATCAAAATGACCAATATTACAGATTACCGCTTTATCTTTTAATGCCAAAAAATGTTCTTTATTAATTACATCCTTATTTCCAGTAGCAGTGATTACGATATCTGCACTTGATATGGCGGAAGAGAGTTTTTTAACCTCATATCCATCCATAGAAGCTTGAAGCGCACAGATTGGATCAATTTCAGTGACAGTTACAATTGCACCTGCTCCTCTAAATGAAGCTGCAGTTCCTTTACCTACATCACCATAACCTGAAACAACAACTCTTTTTCCAGCTATCATAAGGTCTGTACTTCTACGAATAGCATCAACAGCACTTTCTTTACAGCCATATTTATTGTCAAATTTTGATTTTGTAACGGAATCATTGACATTAATTGCAGGAATTGGTAAAGACCCTTTTTTCATTCTCTCATAAAGGCGAAGAACCCCAGTAGTTGTTTCTTCCGAAAGGCCTTTAATTCCAGGGATTAATTCAGGATATTCATTTAAAACCTTATTGGTGAGATCTCCTCCATCATCTAAGATCATATTTAGTGGTTTTCGATCTTTCCCAAAAAAAAGTGTTTGCTCAATGCACCAATCAAATTCCTTTTCATTCATTCCCTTCCAAGCATATACAGGGATTCCATCTGCAGCAATTGCAGCGGCAGCATGATCCTGAGTAGAAAAAATATTACAACTGCTCCAGCTAACTTCAGCCCCTAGATCTATTAGGGTTTTAATAAGCACAGCAGTTTGAATTGTCATATGCAAGCATCCAGCAATTCTTGCCCCTTTTAAAGGCTTTGATTTGCCATACTCTTTTCTCAGAGACATTAGCCCTGGCATTTCTGCCTCCGCAAGCCTAATTTCCTTTTTACCCCAATCAGCTAAACTTATGTCTTTAACTTTGTGTGAGAAAAAAGTTGTTTTATTTCTTGTTTTCATTATTACCTTTGTGAATTCAGAGGACAAAATTAGCACTTTTAAATCAATTTTAAATGCCTTTATTTCATAGTTTTAAATTAGATAAAAACAAATCAGTTTATATATGGGAAATTAAAGAATCTTTGATGGATTTAAAAAAAAACATTTCCTTGTCATCAAATGATAAAAAAAAATTATTGTCAATTAAATCTTTGGAGCATAAAAAGGGATTTTTAGCTTCTAGGAATTTATTTAACTCTGCTAAAATTGACAAACTAGGATTTAATTATAGTTCAGATGGGGCACCTATATTAAATAATGAAAAACATATTTCAATAACCCATTGTAAAAACTATGCTGGAATTGCAATTGGGGAAAACAATTTAGGAATTGATTTGGAAGTTTATAGGGAAAAAATTATTAGCATAGCTCCAAAATTTATAAATGATAAAGAAAAATTTATTTATAATTTTCAATCTCCTGTCGAAGGGCTAACACTTATATGGACAGCAAAAGAAGCTATATACAAAGCAGTTTCTGTTAGAGGAATTAATTTTAGGGATCATATCATAATATCACCATTTAGGGATGGTGATAAAAATGGATCTGCAAAGGTTTTTTTAAATAAAAAAGAAATAAAATTTTCGCTTAATTTTATGATAAACAAAAATTTTTGTGGAACGATTGCATATATAAATTAATAAATGAAAATATCTATAGAATTAACACTTACACCACTTCAAGAAGATTATGAAATACATATAAAAAATTTCATTAAAAAATTGAGAGAATCTAATTTTAAGGTCGTTGAAAACTCATTAAGTACGCATATTTATGGTGATTATGATCAGCTTACAAATTTTTTGATTCCATTAATAAAGAAAAATTTTCAAGACCAAAAGAATGTTGTACTGCAAATAAAAATTTTTAAAGGGGATAGGAGTAATTATACACCTAGTTTTTAATCCCTTTTTATAATTCTGTATTTTTTATGGATCTTTTTTTGGAGTTTATAGCAGTGATTTTTGGTTTCTTAAGTGTTTGGTATGCTAAGGAGAACAATATTTTAGTTTATCCTACAGGAATTTTAAGCACCTCTATTTTTGTTTATTTGCTTCTTAAATCAGACTTACTTGGAGATGCAACAATTAATGCATATTTTTTTTTAATGAGTTTTTATGGATGGTATTATTGGACGCGAACTAAGTTAGGAAAAGCAATTAATCAGGTTGGGGTTGCTTCTATTAATGAGTTGATAATAAGTGCATTTTTATTTTTTGCAGGACTTTTACTCATTTATTTCATTTACATTTTTTTTGGGAAGTGGTCTTCATTTACTGCATATGTTGATACATTTACAACAGCTGTATTTTTTGTAGCTATGTGGTTTATGTCCAGACGGAAAATTGAACATTGGATTTTTTGGATTGTAGGAAACATTTTATCTGTCCCACTTTACTTATATAAAGGACTTTATTTAACAGCTATCCAGTATTTTGTTTTTACCTTGATTGCTTTTATGGGTTATAGAGAATGGAAAAAAATAATTCAAAAAAATCAGGAGATTGCTTGAAAATAGTCCTTTATGGGCCTGAATCAAGCGGTAAAACTAGTTTAGCAAAAGAATTAGCTTCTTTCTATAAAACTCAGTGGGTACCTGAGTTTGCAAGAGAATATTTACAGAGAAAATGGGATGATAAAGAGGAGTCGTGTTCTCTTGAAGATTTAACGATTATTGTTGCTGGCCAGAAGAGACTTGAAAATAAGTTTTTAAAAAAATCTGATAGGGTTATTTTCTGTGATACTAATGTAATTGTGACTCAAATTTGGTCGCAAACCCATTTTAATGGTTATTGTTCCCCTGAAATACTAAAAGCCGCAAAGGAGTCAAATTATGACCTTTATTTATTAACTGATATCGATGTTCCATGGCAAAAAGATGATTTAAGAGACCGTCCTAATGATAGAGAGAAAATGTTAAGAATTTTTAAAGAGACATTGGAAAAATATGATTTTCCTTACAAACTTGTCTCTGGAAATATAGAAACTCGGCTAAAGACCTCCATTAAAGTTATAGACAAACTTATTTTAGATAAATAGATTTTTCCCTGCAGCTTTTCATTTGTATATTTGAAATATTAAAGGGGGTGCTAAATTGGCTGAGATTATACCCATAGAACCTGGGCAGGTAATGTTGCTAAGGGAATTATATTTTAATTTCAACCTACAAAATACTCTCCCTTTTATTTAAATAAATATTTTTAAATGAAAGTAATTTTTAGGAGCTTCATATTTTTAATTAGTTTGAATATTTTTTCGCAAGAAATCGAAGAAAGAATAGATTCACTTAATGTTTTTGAACTAGAGGAAGTAAAAGTATCAACAATTAGAGCAAAAATAACTGACCCGGTAACTCAGACTAATATCAACAAGGAATATATAAGTTCTCGGAATTTGGGACAGGATATCCCTGTTCTTTTAAATTATCTTCCTGGGGTTGTGACAACAAGTGATGCGGGTGCAGGCATTGGTTATACAGGAATACGAGTAAGAGGTAGTGATGCTTCAAGGGTTAATGTAACACTAAATGGGATACCTTTTAATGATTCTGAATCTCAGGCAACATATTGGGTCAATCTTCCAGATTTTGCTAGTTCAATTGAAAACATTCAATTGCAAAGAGGTGTTGGTACATCAACTAATGGATCTGGTGCTTTTGGAGCTAGTTTAAATATTTTAACTGATGTTATGCAAAAAGAAGCCTCAGCTTTGTTAAGTAGTAGTTTCGGTAGTTTTAACACATTAAAAAACACATTAAAATTTTCTACAGGACTTTTAAACAATCATTTCGAGTTATCTGGCCGATTATCTAAAATTACTTCTGATGGATATATTGACAGGGCAAGCTCTAATTTAAAATCATATTTTTTACAAGGAGCTTTTAAAGATGATAATACATTAATTAAAGCTATTGCTTTTGGCGGTCATGAGATTACTTATCAATCCTGGTATGGTATTGAAGATTTATCCAACAGGACTTATAACCCTGCAGGGGCTATTTATGATCAAAATGGTTTCTTAACTGGTTTTTATGATTCCCAAGAAGATAATTATCGTCAAGATCATTATCAATTTCATTGGAATGAAAAAATCAATTATTTATGGACTACTTCTTTAGGTTTAAATTATACACATGGGCGAGGATATTACGAAGAATATAATGATTCTGGTTCCAACACAAACTTTTCATACTTACAATTAATTCCATTTGAAGTTGCTGGTGAAACTATTTCGGAGACCGAGAATGTTACAAGAAAATGGCTAGACAATAATTACTATGTTTTTACAGCTAGTGCAAATTATATTAAAGATAAGACTCGATTAGATGTGGGAGTATTATTTAGTAGATATGTAGGAGATCATTTCGGTACTTTGCTATGGGCTCAAAGCCCAGGGGATATTTTACCTAGAAAGAGGTTTTATGATAATCGAGGGGACAAAAAAGAAATAAATATTTATGTAAAATTAGAACAACCTTTAAATGATCAAATTACTGGATTTGTTGATCTTCAATACCGAGATGTGGACTATCATGTTGATGGGGTTATTGCAGGCCCCCAAATATTTAAAGTAGAAAGCAATTTTAGGTTTTTTAATCCAAAAACAGGATTGACGTATCAAATGAACAATAATAACCAGTTTTATTTTTCTTATTCAAAAGCACAAAGAGAGCCTACTAGGGCTGATTTTGAAAATGGAAATCCAAAGCCTGAAGCACTGAATGATTTTGAAATAGGTTGGAGAATTAATAAAAATTCTTTTCAGATATATTCCAATTTATACCTAATGCTATATAAAGATCAATTAGCCTTGACTGGTTCTTTAGACGATGTTGGAACTCCAATAAGAGAAAATATAGGGCAGAGTAGTAGGGTGGGTTTAGAAATTGAAGCTAAAGCAAACTTATCTGATAAATGGTTGTTACAGCCTAATCTTGCGATTAGCAAAAACACCAATAAAGATTTTTATTTTAAAAGGAATGGTGTTTTGAATTATTTAGGCAACACACGTTTATCTTATTCACCGGAGCTAGTTTTTGGGAATATTTTAATATTTGAACCTAAAACTGATCTAAAATTTTCATTACTAACAAAATTTGTAGGGGAACAGTACATGAGCAATATTGAATCTAAAAAATCTAAATTAGAATCTTATTTAGTGAATGATATAAATATTAGTTATCAATTTAGGCCTAAGAAAATAATGAAAGAGATGATTTTGAACTTATTAATCAACAATATATTTGACAAAAAATATGTTTCAAATGGATATTTTTATACTTATGATGATAATTGGTCTTCGCCAAATCAGATAAAAACAATTGAAGGAGTTGGGTATTATCCCCAGGCAGGCATTAATTTTATTGCTGGTTTAAATCTACAATTTTAGTTTTTTTTAGTTTATAGTTAACTGTTAATCTTAGAGTTGGATGTTTTAATTTAGAAGAGTTTTCAGTGTTTACGAATTGATTTAATAAAAAACTTATTTTTAGAACTTTATTAAATTCAAGTCCCAGTTCAGATAAATATCCATAAGAGTTTGGTTTTAAGTCATTTAAAAAAAACCTTTGCATGTCATTTTCTTTAGAATGACTAAAAATAATTTGTGGAGAAAACCATAAGGCAAGACTTTTATTCTCAAGTATATTTTCATTAAAAAGTTTTTGGTAGACTAATCCGAGGCTTCCATGAGTATTAAGAAAATATCTGTTCCCAAATCCAACTGAATTTCCAATGGGAACAGATACAATCATTCGTTCTCCAATTGTTGAAATAAAACTATAAGAACTTTTATCTTCATACTTTATGGGTTGATTAAAAGAAATTATTGAACCAATCCTCCCTCCTAATGGATTCATTATTTGTGAAAATGAATTTAGCTTATCATTCTTACTGCCAAAATAAAAAATTTGTGTCCCAACTAATGAGAAAGAAACATTAGTCCCTTTTTTTGAGATATACTTTATATTTAGTCCCTCAGCTGTAATACCAATAGAACCATTAGTGTCATAACTTAGCATAAATTGTTTCAAAAGATCTACTTTCAAAAGCCTTTCACTTTTCCTTTTAAGTGAGTAGTCTAAATCAAATAATTGGGAATAAGAAAAACTTATACTAAACAATAATAAAAAACAGAATATTTCCCTGATTTTAATTACCATAGTTTAATTTGAAATAATTAATTGATTATTTGAGAGCACTGTTTTATAGTTAAGCATGGGATAACTTCTTTTAAGGTTTTCAGATGGATTAATTAATTGACCATTTGCTAAGCTATATTTAAAATTATCACATTTGCATTGAGATAATAACCCTGAAATTTCAAGTTTTGAGCATTCTTCAGGTATGTGATTTGGGCATGTTGCTTCCCAAGTAATAAAGTTTTCTCCATTAATGTTAAAAACTAAGAGACCATTTATGCCTCCTTGTTCAATTTTCATTGCCCCTCCAGCATATCTAAGTTGATCAAATTGAGGGAGGTTTAAATTAATTTCAAGATTAAATTTTGAAGTAATTAGATATGGATTTCTTTCCAGATTTTCTTTTCCGCAAGAAAAAAATAAGAGAAAAGAGAAAAAAAATTTCAGAATTAAATTTTTACTAAAATCTTTCAATTTTTTATATTTGTTATAGATCCCAAGTGTTAGGGATTTTTCTTTTTAAAGAAACGTAAAAAAAATGAGTAAAGTATCTTATTATACGGCTAAAGGATTAAAAAAGTTGAGAAGAGAGCTTGATCAGCTTCGGGATATTGAACGACCAAAGGCCTCTATGGCTATTGCTGAAGCTAGAGATAAGGGGGACTTGAGTGAAAATGCTGAGTATGATGCAGCCAAAGAAGCTCAAGGAATGCTTGAATTACAGATATCTAAGCTTGAAAAATTAATTGCAAATGCTCGTTTAATAGATGAATCTCAACTTGATGATTCTAAAGTTCTAATTCATTCTATAGTAGAAGTCAAAAACAAAGAGAATCCATCAGCTGTAATGAAGTATAAACTTGTCGCTCAAAGTGAGGCAAATCTTAGCGCTGGTAAAATTTCTGTTGATTCACCAATAGGGAAGGGAATTTTAGGGAAGAGAGTTGGAGATATTGCTCAGATTAAAATTCCAAATGGGATAATAAATTTAGAGATAGTTTCTATATCTAGAGATTAGTCAAATGAAAAGTATTTTTTCAAAAATTATTTCTGGTGAAATACCAAGTTATAAGGTATTTGAAGACAAGTATTGTTTTGCATTTTTAGATATTAACCCTAATTCAAAGGGCCATGTTTTGTGTGTCCCTAAGAAACAGGTTGATAAAATTTTTGATTTAAATGAGATAGATTATAATAGGTTAATGACTTTTTCACGAAAAGTTGCTCTTGGTCTTCGTAAAGCAATACCATGCAAAAGAGTTGGTATGACTGTAGTTGGATTAGAAGTTCCTCACGCCCATGTCCACTTGATCCCATTAAATTCAATCGAAGACATTTCTTTTAATAAAAAGGTTAAGCTGACAGATCAAGATTTTAGAGAATTAGTGAAAAAAATAAGGGATTGTTTTTAATTCTTTTCCAAAAATATTTTTAGAGTAGTTCCCTTACCGAGAGAAGATTTTTTAATTTCAATAAAACCTTTATGATAGTCAACAATTATTCTTTTTGCAAGTGAAAGACCTAGACCCCAACCCCTCTTTTTAGAACTGTAACCAGGCAAAAAAACTTTATTATGAAGGTTTTTGGGAATTCCTGTTCCTGAATCACTTATTTCAATGCCGACACCATCTTTTTTTTCATATAGCAGAAAATTAATTTCCCCTTTTCCTTTCATCGAATCAATTCCATTGTTTATAATATTTTCAAGAGTCCAACTATATAATTCTGGGTCAAGTGGAATTTTTATCTTTTTTTTAGGGATTAAAATATTGAAAACTATAAGATTTGATGAACGTTTTGATAAATATGAAAGAGTCTTATTTGTTGTAAGAACTATATCAGTAGAATTTAATTTTGGGATTGATCCTATCTTTGAAAATCTATTGCTTATTATTTTTAACCTTTCCAGGTCTTTTTCCACCTCAAATAAAAGAGAATTTGCCTTGTTTTTTCTTTCTTTAATAAGAGTGATCCAACCAAAAAGAGAAGATAGAGGTGTCCCAATTTGATGAGCAGTTTCTTTGGCCATTGCTGCCCAGAGTTTATTTTGCTCAGAAATTTTAGAAGTCCAGAAAATAAAATAGACAACTATAGCAAAAAGTAAAATTATTAGCAAAAGAGCTAATGGATAGTATTGTAATTTTTTGAGCAATATTGAATCACCATAATATACTTTTTGATTAATGACAATATTTTTATTTAAGCTGTCTTGATACCGTATTAAAATAGGTTCATTTTCTTTTTTTATTTTCAGAAGCTCAGAATACAATTCCAATGAATCTTGCTTATCGGAATTCCATTCAATATTTTTAAATCCAATGATATTATCATTACTGTTGACTTGAATTATTGGATTTATTCCTACTTGTTGGAGCACTTCAAATGTAATATTGCTGGGAGCATTACTTTCTATTAATTCCTTCTGAGCTGTAGCCCAGAGTTTCATTTTTTCTCTTTCCTCATTTTTTAGAGTTTGAAAAAGAATGTACGTATTCCACAAAATAAGAGCTACTATGGCAAAAATAATTATAGGCCAAATTTTTTTTAGATTGTAAATTGTTTTGGGAATCATTATAGAAAAGAATATATACTACTAATATAATCTAAATATAGTAATGGATTTAGTTTGACAAAAGCTTAAAAGATTTCATACTTTTGCTTTAATCAAAAAAACAAAAATGGAAGTTATTGGTAAAATTAAGTGGATAGATGAAATTAAAACTTATGGGGATAGTGGTTTTCGTAAAAGGCAAATTGTAATTACAACACAGGAACAGTATCCACAAAATTTATTGATAGAATTTGTTCAGGACAAGTGTAATTTGTTGGATTCTTTTCAATTAGGGCAAACTGTAAAAATTGGTATTAACCTTCGTGGTCGTGAATGGGTAAATCCAGAAGGGGAAACAAAATATTTTAATTCTATACAAGGATGGCGAATAGAAGAAATTAATAATGAAGATTCTTCTGAAGAGGATTCATTGCCCAAATTAGATATAAGTGATGAAAACGAAAACGAAGCCGAAGATGATCTACCATTTTAAAAATTATGATTAGACCCATACTTTGTTTGCAATTAGTAGATTAAAAAATAAAGGAATTCTTCTTTATATTCTTGCCGAATGTTTTGGAAGCAGTTGTTTTTTGACAGGTTTTTAGATAAGAGAAAATCTTTTAAAATCAGTAATTCTAAGATCTGGATCAGAAAGTTTCAAATAATCACTTACAGAAAGACTATTATCTTTAATATAAGATTGATTAATAAGGGTGTTGTCTCTAAAAAATCTTTTCATTTTGCCCTGAGATATTTTTTCTAACATTTCTTCTGGTTTTCCTTCTTTTCTTAGTTGATCTTTAGCAATTTCAATCTCTTTTTCTAAAATATCTATTGGCACGCTTTTTTCGTCAAGAGCAATGGGGTTCATTGCAGCTACTTGCATTGAAATATTTTTGGAAATTTCCTCAGCATCTTTAATAATTCCAGAAAGACCAATAAGTGAAGCAATTTTATTTCCGTTATGAATGTAATGGCCTACAAAAGGAGCAGTTAGTTTTTTAAATGTACCAAGTTCAATTTTTTCTCCTATTATACCAGTTTGCTCAAGTAACTTATCAGAAACAGGCATGTCATTAAATTTACTTGAAAGAAAGTTTTCTAGAGTATCAAAAGATAAAGCATGATCAGATAAATCATTTGCAAGTTTTAAATAATCTTGGTTTCTTGCAACAAAATCTGTTTCACAATTAACCGAGATAATAATTCCGGAGGTTTTATCGGAATTTACTTTAGCTAATACAACTCCTTCAGAGGATTCTCTGTCAGCACGATTTGCAGCAACTTTTTGTCCTTTTTTTCTCAATATTTCAATAGCCTTTTCGTAATCCCCTCCAGATTCTTCTAGAGCTTTCTTACAATCCATCATACCTGAACCAGTAGATTTTCTAAGTTTATTAACTTCAGATGCAGAAATTTTCAATTTAAAAGTATTTAGGTTATTTTTTTGGTGATGATTTTTCTTGCCCCTGATTAGTTTTTTTATCATTTTCCTTTTGGGCTTTATCTTTTTCTTCAGCTTCTTTTACTTTAATTTTTTCTTCAGCTTCTTTTACTTTAATTTGTTCTTCAGCTTCTTTTTCTTCTTTTCTTTGATTTAGCCCTTCTTCAACAGATTTACTTATAATTGAAAATATTTTTTCAATTGATTTTGTCGCATCATCATTAGAAGGAATAATAAAGTCAACATCTTTTGGGTCTGAATTTGTATCAACCATTGCAAAAATGGGGATTTTTAATTTTCTAGCTTCCCTAATGGCTATTTTTTCTCTTATTGTATCAACTACAAAGATAGCACCAGGCAAACGAGTCATATCACTTATTGAACCAAGATTTTTTTCCAATTTAGAGCGGAGTCTATCTACTAAAAGTTTTTCTTTTTTTGAAAGTGTTTCAAAAGTTCCATCACTTTTCATGCGATCAATTGAAGCCATTTTTTTGACAGCTTTTCGAATAGTAATAAAATTTGTAAGCATTCCTCCGGGCCATCTCTCAGTAATAAAGGGCATTTTTAATTCTTTCGAATATTTTGCAACAATATCTTTAGCTTGCTTTTTTGTAGCAACAAAGAGAATTTTTCTTCCAGATAAAGCAATTTTTTTCAGCGCATCACAAGCCTCTTCAAGTTTGGCTAAAGTTTTGTAGAGACTTATTATATGGATTCCATTACGTTCCATATGTATATATGGAGCCATATTTGGATTCCATTTTCTAGTTAAATGTCCAAAATGGACACCTGCATTAAGTAGTTCTTTTATTTCTGTTTTTGCCATAATTTTTTAGTTTACAATCTCTTTTATAGTAGCAATAAGTTTAAAAACTTATTTAGGTACTAAACTAATTCCCGCCTTGGCGGTTAAGTAGCAAATTATATTTTATACAAATCAACAAGTTCAAATCAAATAAATTATCTTTTTGAGAATTGATGCTTTTTTCTGGCCTTTTTCTGACCAAACTTTTTTCTTTCTACCATTCTTGGATCTCTACTAAGGAGTCCTTCGGGTTTCAAAAGAGAATGATTTTCCTCGTTTGCCTTACAAAGTGCCCTAGAGATAGCTAATTGAATTGCTTCAGCTTGTCCATTGAAGCCACCACCTTTTACGGTAACTTTCAAATCATAAATTTTTTCACTATTAGTTAAGGATAATGGTTTAATTACTTTGTATTGCAGCGTTGGTAGTGGAAAGTATTTTTCCATATTCTTTTTGTTAACAGTAATTTTCCCTTTACCCTTACTCAAGAATAGCCTGGCAACAGATTTTTTTCTACGTCCAATAGTGTGAATAATGTCTGTCATATTAACTCTTTTATATCAATTTTTTTTGGGTTTTGAGCTTCATTTTCATGACTATCTCCAATATAAACTCTAAGATTTCTAAAAATGGAAGAACCTAATTTATTTTTAGGCAACATACCTTTTATAGCTTTTTCTATCAGTTTTTTTGGATCTTTTTTTTGGACTTCTTCTGCACTTAAAAATTTTTGCCCACCTGGATAACCAGTATACCTAATATACTTTTTTTGTTTCAATTTTTTCCCTGTTAAAGTCACCTTTTCAGCATTAATAATTATGACATTATCTCCACAATCAATATGAGGTGTAAAATAAGACTTATTTTTACCTCTAAGCATAATTGAGGCAATTGAGGCAACTCTTCCTAATGGAATTTTATCTGCGTCAATCAAGACCCACTCCTTGACAACATCTTTTGGGTTTTTAGAAACCGTTTTGTAACTCAAAGCATCCACTAATTCTCTTTTAAAGGCAGCAAATGTACAATTATTCCATTTTTTTCAAAAGGCTTTTCTAGTTTTTATTTTATTTACTCATTTTATTTTGTTTAGTTTTTTTGCAAATATTGCAAGGCATCTTTTGCCATCAATTTATAATCATGTGCAACATTTTTGACTTCTTCAGTTTTGATCCAATTAAGTTTAGCATTTAAAACTTCAGAAGTTTCTTGAGCAATTTTAAAAAAATACCTCCCCCTAGCCCTTCTGGTTAATCCTTGTTGTGTATCAACAATTTGATTATGCCTAAGGGAAGGAGAATTTGGATCATTATCCTCTTCAGCTAAATGAACATATAAATTTTTCGAAAATGCTTTTGCAATAGTTGAATCATTTAATTGACTTTTATATAAGCCATAAGGGAAAGGGATTTCTTTTTCAGGAACTGTATACCAACCTGCATTTGAACATATTGATATATTTAATTTACTCTGGGGTTGAAACATTACAAAACGATGAAGAAATTGTGCTCCTGCAGAATGCCCCCAAGCATTGTAATTAATTTGATTTCCATTAAAAATTTGTATTATATGATCAAATAATTGATCAAGAATAGAAAATGTCCATTTTTCAGGAGAATTAAATGTTTCAGTACTAGGATTATCACCATCTTGAAAGATATTTGCCAAATTATACTGATCACCTGTTGGGAAGTCTATTTTATTAAACTCTGGAGCAAAAACCATAAATCCATTAACATTTGCCATGTCTATCCAACAATCTCTGTAATCATCTGCGTTTCTAGTACTCCCATGAAGAGAAATTAAAATGGGCAAATTTTTCACATCTCCCTGAGGGATGTGGTAATAAACATTAATTTCTTTGTCACTATGAAACCCTGATGGAGAGAATGTGAACATTCCAGTAGAATTAGGATTTAATGAAAGTTCTTCAACCGTAGTATTAGATGTTAAATTCTGATCATTTTTTGAATAACAGGAGATAATTATTATAAAGAAAAAAATGATTTTTATTCTAGAATGTATTTTATGTTTCATGAATTAGGACTAGTTATAAAAGACTTAATGTGCGTTAAGCCAGTTTTCTCCTTCACCAATTTCAACAGATAATGGAACAGATAAGGGGAAGGCGTTTTCCATTTCAAACTTGATGATTTTTTTTACATCTTGGATTTCACTTTTTGGGACTTCGAAGATTAATTCATCATGAACTTGAAGAAGCATTTTAGAGTTTAATTTATTTTCATTTATTCCTTTTTGAATTCGAATCATTGCAAGCTTAATTATGTCAGCTGCACTTCCTTGAATTGGGGCATTGACAGCATTTCTTTCATCAGCACTTCTAATTATTGCATTTTGAGAGTTTATGTTATTTAAATATCTCCTTCTTCCTAAAATGGTTTCTACATATCCATTTTCCCTTGCAAAAGAAATTTGATTAGAAATATAATCTCTAAGCTTTGGATAAGTATTGTAATATGTTTCTATTAGATCTTTAGATTCTGCTCTTGTTAAGTTTGTTTGCTGACTTAGGCCAAAAGCCGAAACCCCATAAATAATACCAAAATTGACGGTTTTGGCATTTATCCTTTGTTCACGACTAACTTTATCGATAGGGACACTAAAAACTTTGGCCGCAGTTGATGAATGAATATCTTCCATTTGATTGAAAGCATTGATCATGTTGGAATCACCACTTAGTGCAGCTATAATTCTAAGTTCAATTTGGGAATAATCCGCAGACATTAAAACATGATTTTTGTCTTTGGCAACAAAAGCTTTGCGGACTTCCTTTCCCCTGGCTGTTCTTATAGGGATATTTTGCAAATTGGGTTTATTACTACTAAGTCTCCCGGTTGCTGTCACTGCTTGATTGAATATCGTATGAACTCGTCCCGTTGATTTGTTTATTTCTTGAGGGAGAGCAGTTACATATGTATTTTGAATTTTTTGTAGCGACCGCCATTCCAGAATATCTGCGACTATTTGGTTCTCTTTTGCGAGGAAAGAGAGTATATCTTCCGAGGTTGAATATTGACCAGTTTTAGTTTTTTTCGGTTTGTCAACTAGCTTTAGTTTATCAAATAGTATAGTTCCTAGTTGTTTTGGAGAAGCAAGATTAAAAGATTCTCCAACTTTTTTGTAAATAAGAGTTTCCAGCTTAATTATCTCTTTTGACAAAGATTTTGAAAGATTATCTAAAAATTTGACGTCTAAACAAATACCTTCTATTTCCATTTCCGCAAGGATTCTTAGCAAAGGCAATTCAACTTTTGTTAAGAGTTCTTGTGCATTTTTTTCTATTAGTTTCTTTTCAAATATATCTTTTAATTGCAATGTAACGTCTGCATCCTCTACCGCGTAAGCAGTTTGTTTTTCTAGGCTAACTTCTCTCATGCTTATTTGATTCTTCTTATTATCGCCAATTAATTCACTTATTGGTATGGGAGAATAATTGAGATAAGTTTCAGATAAAATGTCCAGCTTGTTTCGCATTTCTGGATTTATCAAATAGTGAGCAATCATTGTGTCAAATAAGGGCCCAATAACTTTCAAGTCATATTTTGAGAGAACTTTTAGATCATATTTAAGATTATGACCAACTTTTTCAATTTGGTTATTTTCAAAAAAAGGACGAAAAAAGTGAATTGTTTTGATGGCTTGTTTGTTTTCTTCAGGAATTGGAACATAATAACCTCTGTGGTGTTCCCAAGAAAATGCTATTCCAACTAATTCTGCCTTTAATGAATTTATGTTGGTTGTTTCAGTATCAAAGCAAACAGATTTTTGGAGCATTAATTTTTCTAATAATATTTCTTTGCCAGCAATAGAATCAACATATTGATAAAAGTGTTTTAAAGATTCAATATCCCTTTTGGTTTTCAAATTATTTGATCCCTCTATTTGAGTGGGAGAATTAAATAAATCTAATTGAGAGTTAGATTTTTTAGAATTAATTACTTGATTTTCTTTTTTATTTTCTGATGATTGACTTTGCGAATTTATTTGAAAAATTTTTTGGACATTCTCTTTTATTCTTCTAAATTCTAATTCATCTAAAATTTGAAATAAATCATTAATATTTGGTTTTGAAAATTCAAAATCTTTTTCTTTAAATTTTACAGGAACATCAGTAATAATGGTAGCTAATTTTTTTGAAAGTAGTCCTAGATCTTTGTTCGATTCAATTTTTTCTTTCAATTTTCCGCTGACTTTGTCAAGATTTTTAAAAAGATTTTCCATTTCTCCAAATTCTTTAAGAAACTTTCGGGCGGTTTTATCCCCTACACCTGGGAGACCAGGTATATTATCAACACTATCACCCATCATTCCTAGATAATCAATAACCTGAATAGGGGTGTCAATTTCAAATTTTTCTTTAACCTCTTCAATTCCCCAAATCTCAACATCATTGCCCATTCTAGAAGGTCTATAAACAAAGATGTTTTTAGAAACTAGCTGAGCAAAATCCTTGTCTGAGGTTACCATATAAGTAGTATACCCATTTTTTTCAGCTTGTTTAGCAACTGTGCCTATGATATCATCTGCTTCAAATCCTTCTTTTTCCATAATTGGGATGTGCATGACTTTTAGTATATCCTTAATGTATGGTACGGCAATTATAATTGGTTCAGGCGTTTCATGTCTATTTGCTTTGTATTCCGGGAACATATCTGAACGTGCTTTTGATCCTCCTTTATCAAAACAAACAGCAAGGTAATCAGGTTTCTCTCTTTTTATTAGATCTAAAAGAGAATTCATAAAACCCATAATAGCAGAGGTATCCATTCCCTTGGAGTTTATTCTAGGGTTTTTTATAAAGGCATAATATCCTCTAAAAATTAGCGCATATGCATCTAGTAAAAAAAGCCTTTTTGACATATTATAAATTTTATCTAAATGTAAAAAAAGCTGTAGAATAAAAATCACATCACAACATTATTAGTAAATTGATTTCGTTTTAAATTTTAAGAAGTGAAAATTTTATTTGACGATAAGTATTTTATGAAACAAGCAATTGCTGAGGCAAAGAAGGCTTATTTTGAAGGGGAAATACCGGTGGGAGCCATTATAACTACAAATAAAAAGATTATCGCTAGAGCACATAATTTAACAGAAAAGCTCAATGATGTAACAGCTCATGCTGAGATGCAGGCTATTACTTCTGCTTCAAATTTTATCAATGGGAAATACCTTGCCAAATGCACTTTATATGTCACCCTTGAACCTTGCATAATGTGCATGGGGGCACTTTATTGGTCAAAATTAGATCGGATAGTTTATGCTGCTTCTGATCTCAAAAACGGGTATACTAAACACAACATTAGCCCTCATCCAAAGACAAAAATAAGCTGTGGTATAATGGAAAATGAATCATCCACTTTATTGAAAGCTTTTTTTAAAACTAAGAGAAAATAAAAATGTTTATCTGGGATAAATAAAGTCGTGATTCTAAATTACACTAAAGATACTTTGGTTGCTAGTTTTCCTTTCTCCCCCTCTTCTTCTGTATACTCAACCTTATCTCCTTCCTTGATGTTTAATCCTTCAAGTGCAGAAACATGAACAAAAATATCTTCTGATGTTTCATCATTGGTAATGAATCCATAACCTTTGGATACATTAAAAAATTTAACTGTGCCAGTCATAAGTAAAAATTATTTACCGCAAAAATAAGATTTTATAACAAACAGTGGATATAAATTTATTTTTTTTGATTTTTATTTCGAATCTTTTTTATGTTTTCTTCAGTTAGAGTGTAATCTTTTAATGATTTATCTTTCCAACGGTAGAACAAAAAAAAAGGCATGTATATAAAAGCACCTATTAAGACAGAAACACCAATAAATTTTTCTCCATTTGGGAGGTTGTTTTTTTTTAGATAAAACCCGTAAGACATAGTTGTTATTATAATTAAGAATAAAAATCTCAACAAGAATTTCATGGGTAAAAACTATTTGTTAAGTGATTTTAAATGTAGTTCTTTTAACTGGTCATCTTCCAATATTGAAGGAGCATCAATCATAACATCCCTCCCAGCATTATTTTTTGGAAAAGCTATAAAGTCTCTGATTGTTTCACTTCCTCCTAAAATTGCAACCAATCTGTCAAGACCAATTGCAATACCTCCATGAGGGGGGGCTCCAAATTTGAAAGCATCGATTAAGAAACCAAATTGTTCCTTAGATTTTTTGTCTGAAAATCCTAAAAGTGAAAACATTTTTTTCTGAAGGTTAGGATCATGTATACGAATTGATCCTCCACCAATTTCATTTCCATTCAAGATTAAATCATGTGCATTTGCTCTAACTTTTAGAGGGTTAGTTTCAAGTAGTTCAAGATCTTCAAATTTTGGAGCCGTGAAAGGATGGTGCATTGCATGATATCTTTTATCGTCAGCATCCCATTGCAAAAGAGGGAAGTCTGTTACCCATAAAGGAGCAAATGATTCAGGGTTTCTTAAATTTAATCTTTTCCCCATCTCAAGGCGAAGCATGCCCAATTGATTTTGAGTAGATTGAGTATCACCTGCCATTATGAGAATCAGATCTCCTGGTTCTGATTTTGTTTTTTCTGCACATTTTTTGAAATCTTCATGGTTAAAGAATTTATCAACGGAAGATTTAAAACTTCCATCATTTAAATATTTTATCCAAATCAATCCCTTTGACCCGATTTGAGGGGTTTTAACCCAATCAATAAGAGAATCAATTTCTTTTCTACTGTATGAGGAAGCTCCAGGTACAGAAATCCCAACTACTGAATCACTTTTGTCAAAAACGTCAAAGCCTTTGTTTTTTAAGATATTATTTAGATGACCAAATTCCATTCCAAAACGAATATCAGGTTTATCTGTTCCGTATCGATTTATAGCTTCAGAATAAGTTAATCTTGGGAAAGAATTAATTTTCACACCTTTTATTTCTTTTAATAAATGTTTAATCAGTTCTTCAAATTGCAAAAGGACATCATCTTGTTTAACAAATGCCATTTCACAATCAATTTGAGTAAATTCAGGCTGTCTATCTGCTCTTAGATCTTCATCCCTAAAACATTTGACAATCTGGAAATATTTGTCAATTCCTCCTATTACTAGAAGTTGTTTGAAGGTTTGAGGAGATTGCGGCAAAGCATAAAATTCACCGGGATTAATTCTAGAAGGGACAACAAAATCCCGTGCTCCTTCAGGAGTTGATTTTATAAGACAAGGTGTTTCTACATCTATAAAATTAGCTTTTGATAAAAAGTTTCTGATTTCAAGAGTAACTCTATGTCTAAAAATTAGATTTTCACGAACAGGATCTCTTCTAATATCAAGATATCTATATTTCATCCTAAGTTCTTCGCCGCCATCAGTTTCATTTTCAATTGTAAAAGGAGGGATTGAGGATTCACTTAAAATATTTATTTTTGCAACAAGTATTTCAACATCACCTGTAGATAGGTTTGGATTTTTTGATTCTCTTTCTAAAACTTTTCCTTTTATCTGGATTACGAATTCTCGTCCTAAGGCAAGAGATTGTTTATAAACTTCTTTTGGCGTTCTTTCCTCATCAAGAACAAGTTGGACAAGGCCATATCTATCTCTCAAATCAATCCAAACGATAAATCCCTTATTCCTTATTCTTTGAACCCATCCACAAAGAGTTACTTTTTCATTTAGATGGATTTTTGTTAGCTCACCACATGTATGCGATCTTAACATTTCTTTCAGATTAATTACAAAGGTAATAAGAACCCCTTTCTTCTATAAACATAAAGATAATTTTTAGAGTGCTTTTTTAATTTTTAATTTCAGCTTATATGATATTAAAAAGATTGAAGGTACTATAATTAGCGTAAGAAATGTAGCAAAAGATAATCCAAAAATTACAGTTTTTGCTAATGGCCCCCAAAAAGCAACATTGTCACCGCCAAGGTAAATTTTTGGATCCCAATTAGAGAATAAAGAAAAGAAGTCAACATTTAAGCCAATTGATAAAGGGATTAATCCTAAAATAGTCGTAATTGCTGTTAAAATTACAGGTCTTAGCCTTGCCGTACCTCCATTTATTATCTCTTTTTTTGCTTCATTTAATGGCAACATCTCATTTTTTGGAATTTTTGAAGAAATTTTTCTTCGCTCTATTAAAAGCTGTATATAATCTAATAAAACAACACCATTGTTGACAACAATTCCTGAAAGTGCAATAATTCCCATCATCGTCATCATTATAACAAAAGTCATATCAAATATTATCAAACCCATAAAAACCCCTGTAAAACTTAAAAAGATAGAAATTAAAATAATTATTGGTTTTGATATTGAATTAAACTGAAAAACTAGTAATAACATTATCAAGCCAATTGCCGCAAGTAAAGCACTTGACAAAAAGGACATGTTTTCTTCTTGTTTTTCCATTTCTCCAGTGAATTTAAAACTTGTTCCTTTAGGCATGTCATAATTGTAAAGTATGGCTTTAGTTTTTTCAACTACTTCATTAGCATTAAAACCAGCTAAAACAGGAGAATAAAGAGTTACCACTCGCGAAAGATTCCGATGTTTTATTGCGCTAAAAGAAGAAGTGTTTTTTAGAGAAATAATTGACGCAATGGGAACTTCTTTTATTTTTCCAGTTGCCTGATCTCTAAATGTTACATTTTGATTAAATAAAGCGTTATTATCATATCGATATTTTTGTTCAAAGCGCACATTTATGTCATAGTCTTCACCTTGATTTTTATATACACCAGCTTTTCCACCAAAAATAGAGGCTCTTAATTGACGCCCAATCATAGAGCTAGAAACTCCAAGTCCTCCTGCTTTTTTTCTTTCAATATTAATTTTTAAACCAGGTTTATTTTTGTTAACATCAATCTTTAGTTCTTCAATACCAGTAATATTTTCTTTATTTATAAAACTTTTTATTGACTCAGCAGTACTAATAAGTTGATTATAATCTCTCCCGCTAATTTCAATATTAATTGGATATCCAGATGGAGGTCCCGATTGATCTTTTTCAACTGAAATTGATAAACCAGGATATTTATCTTTTAATTTTTGTTGAATTTCACTTCTTAATTTTTCGCTTGAGATTCCTTGCCTGTATTTAAATTCCCGCATTGATAAAACTACTTTTGCCTTATGAGGCATTTCATTTGAAGGTCCACTATCGGATTCAGCATTGCCAGCTCCTTCACCAACCTGCGCTACTCCATCTTCAACCATAAAATTGAAATTTCCAATTTTGTATTTTTCAGAATTAATTAAAGAATATATTTCATTTTCAATTTCTTTAGTTATTTTATTTGTTTTATGGATACTAGTTCCTTCGGGATATTCTATGTAAGTTATTATCTGATTTGGCTCAGCGCTAGGAAAAAATTCAACCTTTGGAGGAAAAATACCCATTAATAGAAAAGAAGTTAATAATAATAAAAAGGTTCCTGATAAAAACTTATAAGGATTCTGTCCAGAGAGGGCAAATGATAAGAATAATCGATATTTATTTTCTAGCCAAACCAAAAATGTATTTTGAAATTTCAATGCTAGTTTTCGAATGAAGTACTTGTAAGCCCAAAAGGAAATGGTAATCAATATCATAAGCGTTCCAATTCCTCTTATTTCTCCTTTATTAAAAATTAATATTAGCCCCATTCCACCTAGTATAAAAGACAACCTATACAAACTTTTTTTACTCATTTCAGTATCAGATATTTCCATAAATTCTGAAACTAACATTGAATTAAATAATAATGCTACTATTAAAGATGACCCTAAAACAACTGATAGTGTTATAGGGAAAAAAATCATAAATTCTCCAATTACTCCAGGCCAAGAGCCCAAAGGGACAAATGCTGCAACTGTTGTTGCTGTTGAAAAAATTATTGGATAAGCAATCTCTCCTATTCCAGCTTTAGCAGCTTGAATTCTTGACATCCCTTCTTTTTCCATTAATCGATAGACATTTTCAACCACTACTATTCCATTATCTACAAGCATCCCTAAACCCATTATAAGTCCAAAAAGGATCATTCTGTTCATTGTATATCCAAGCATTGAAATTATTGCAAAAGACATAAACATTGACATAGGAATTGCAAAGCCAACAAAAAGAGAATTTCTAAAACCTAAGAAAAACATTAAAACGGTAATTACTAAAATGACTCCAAAAATGATATTATTCACAAAGTCATTTATAAGGTTTGAAGTTCTATTTGATTGATCATTTGATACACCAATATTTAAATTTTCTGGGAAGTAACTTTTTTCTAGGTCATTTATAATTAATCTAATCTGATCAGATGCATCAATTAAATTTTTACCACCTCTTTTCTTTACATCTAATAAAACAACTTTATTTCCAAAAGATCTCGCAAAAGAAGTGGGATCTTTTTCTTTAAAAGAAATTTCAGCAATTTCACTCAGATAAACAGCTCCTTTTTCACTTTTGATGACAAAATCTTTGAGCTCATTGGGACTTTGGATTTCACCTACTAGGCGAACATTTCTTCTCTTCCCATCTCCTATAATACTTCCTGATGAAATGGTGCTGTTTCCATCTCGGATAGAGTTTATTACTTTATTTAAACTAATTTTTGAGGCAGTCATTTTATAGATATCAACCGCTACTTCAATTTCAAAATCTTGAATTCCTCTTATATCTACAGCTTTAATTTGTGGTAATCTTTCAATTTTTTCTTCAAGAAATTCCGCATATTCTTTTAATTTTTCTACTGGATAATCTCCAACCAAACTTATGTTGAGCATGGGGATCAATTCAGAAAAGTCAAACTCAAAAATTGTTGGCTCAACCTTCGCATTATTAAAAATAGGCCAATCTGGTCCTGAAACCACACCATCAACTAGATCTTTGGTTTTTTGTTTTGCCAAATCTACTGTTATGTTTTCATCAAACTCAATAGTTATTGCAGCGAAGTCTTCTTCTGAGGTGGAAGTTAAGTTTACCATATTTGAAACACCTCTTAAAACTTCTTCAAGGGGATCAACAATTAAACGTTCAATATCTTCCGCTGTATTTCCAGGGAAAACAGCAGTAACAAAAACACGAGTATCCTTAATTTCAGGGAAATCTTCTCTTGGCATTGTTCTATAAGAGATTATACCAAGAATAAAAAATATGGAAATGATTACATAGATAATTTTGTTATGGTCAATAGCCCAACTTGATAAAAAAAATTCCTTTTTTTTCATTTAATAGTTTGTATTATGAATTGATCTTAGCTAACTTAACTTTTTGACCATCCTGAATTCTTTCTCCTCCTTCATTTATTATTATGTCACCATCTGATAAACCATTTATAATTTCAATTTTATTACCATTATCTTTTCCAATATCAATGAAAACTTTTTTGCTGATGAACACATTTTCTTTTTCAGTTTTAATGAGTTTAAATACATAAAAGTTTCCTTTTGAATCTTCCTTTAAAATTCTAAGAGGAATCAAAATTGATTTAGGATTTGAGTAATCATTAATCTTCAGTTTGGTGGTAAGGTTTAATTTTACCGACCTATCTTGATTTGAAATAGGCGCCTCAATTCTGAAGCTCCTATTATTTGGCTTAATGAAATTACCAGCTTGTTTAATGATTGTCTCATAAGATTTACCAAGCATTGGAATTTCTACTATTAAAGGAGTTCCAGTTTTAACAGTTTGTAAATATTTTTCTGGGACATCAGCTTCTGTGTAGACATTATCAAGGTTAACAATTCTAAAAATTGGAGTCAAACCAGCAATTAAGTTTGAACCAGTATTGGCTATAATTTCATCTATAGAGCCTGTGAAAGGGGCAAAAATCTTTGCTTTTTTTAATTGTTCTTTTAATTGGGCCACACTTTTTTGTTGAGTTTTATATATAGTTTTAGCTTCTAAATATTCAATTTCTGAACCAATTTTTTGCTCCCAAAGATTTTTTATTCTATTAAATTTTATTTTAGATAGTTCTGCTTGAAGTTCGAGCTGAGATAATTGATTTTTAAGTCCAGAATCATCTATTTCAGCTAATATTTGTCCTTTATTTACTTGAGTACCTTCTTCAACATAAATTTTCTTAAGGATGCCATTTAACTCTGGAAGTAATAATAGATTTTTACGAGATTTTATATCTCCCTGTACTTCAATAAAATGCTTAAAAGACTCTTGTTTTATTTTGTAGATCGTAATTAATTGAAGCCTTTCGTTTTCATCTAATTCTGAAATAGCAGAATTAATTTTTTCCAATTCACTATTTAAAGAAATTAGCTCTTCATTTATGTTTTTATTTATTTCTCTTAGATCAGAAAGATCATTATAATCAATATTTTTAAGATCATAACTTTTTCTTTCTGAACAACTAAAAGTAACAACAAGAATTAAAACAAATAATTTTTTCATGGTTTAAGGTTATGGTTTGGGTGAGTTTATAAGTGTTTCTAAATTTATTTTTCTTTCAATTAAATTTTGAATTGAGCTTAAATATTTACTTTGAGAACTATAGAGTTGAAGTTGGGCCTGCCTTAGCTCAAAACTACCAACCATACCCTCAAAATATTTCACTTGATTTTTATTTTCAATACGTTCTGCTAATCCAAGATTTTCTTTTTCAGTAAAATAATTTTCAATTGCAAGTTGATAATCATTCAAAGCTGTTTCAATTTCCATTCTAATCCGGTATTGTGTTTCATTAAGTCTTGTTTCAGCCTGCTGCATACTTATTTTAGCTTTTTGTGACTTCACTTTTTTTGAAAATGAACTGAACAATGGAATATCAAGACTTAATCCAACAAGTGAAGAACCAAACCATTTTTGATTATTTTTAGCAAAATCAAATTTTTCATTATTCCCAGTATAAGCACCATTTATGAAGGCTTTTATACTGGGCAAGAATTTTGATTTTTCATACTTATATAAAAGAGACTCTGAAAGTAAATTATTTTCTGCTATTCTAACATCAATATTGTTAGAAACATTAAAATCATTTTTTGTTTCAAAGAGCAAATTTGATTCATCTATTATATCAGAAATTTGACTCTTAAGAAAAATTTCTTTTTCAACAGGAATGCCAAGGTTGAATTTTAACATTTCGCGAATTATTTTACTTAAGTTTTCAGCATATTTTAATTGAGTATTAATATTTGCTAGTGTTAGCTGAATTTGTTCAACACTTTCTTCTTCTTCAAATCCATTTTTAAATAATTGGTGGATTTCAGAAACATTCTCTTCTAATTTTTTTTTGTTTTTATTCAGTAATTTTACATTCTCTTCTGCTAATAATGCAGCTGCATAGTTGTTTACAATTGCTTTTTTAGTTTCTAGTGCGGTCTTTTCAAAAATGTTTTCTGAAATTTTAAGAAAGATTTTACTCGCTTCTAAACCCACAATATATGACCCATCAAAAATTAGTTGATCCATCCTAACTGATCCAACAACTTTTTGTTTTGTTCCAAAACTAATTTCAGCGAATTCTCCTGGTTTGCCCCCAAAAAATTCTGCAGGGACTAGTGATACTGGCATTTCCAGAAAATTTTGATAATTAACTTCTGCATAAATTTGAGGGAGTCCTATTGCTATTGTACTCCACCTATCTTTCTCTGCTTTTTCAATTTCTCGATTGGCATTTTTAACTGAAAAATTATTGTTCAATCCATATTCGATGGCTTCCTTTAGAGTGAGCGAATTTGGGAAATTTTGAGCATTTGCAAAAATTCCTAAAAAAAGTGTATAAAAGAATAATTTTTTAATTTTCATCTCCTATTCTTAGTTTATTTTTTTCTAAAAAGGTGAGCCCTTTTTTGGTTACTATTGCCCTTAAATGATAATCAATATAGCTTTCCAATAAGTTTAATATTTTAAAATTTTTCGGAGGAAATAGCTCTATATTTCTTACTCCTTGTAGACCATTTATATATATTCTAGAAAGAAACCTAGGGCTTATAGATTTTCTGAAGAACCCCATTTTAATTCCTTCTATCAGGTTGTTTTCAAAATTACCAAGCATTGTTTCAAATTCTTTTTTCTTTATTTCTGCAAAAATTTTTGGATAATATTTTTGAAGTTGATATCTCTGGGATTCATTATCCTTGTTTAGAAATTCAAAAGCAACTTTTTTGATTTCATAGAGTGAAATTATAGGATTCTTAGTTTTCTTTTGAACAGACAAAACCTTTAAATTAACATCTTTGAATATTTTAAAAATACCCGCCCTAACCAAATCAGTTTTATTTTTAAAATGAGTGTAAATTGTTTTTTTTGAAATTGACATTTCACTTGCGATATCATCCATAGTAACATTTTTACATCCATATTGTAAGAAAAGTGAGGAGGCGTTATTTATAATTTCTTTTTTCATTTGTTGGCGAATTTAATAAAGAAACTATTAAAACAATAAAAGTTTCCAAAGTTTTTTTTACTTTTCCTAAAATATATTTTAACTCAATGCAGGATTTTTTTAAGACTTACCAAGGATTATTTAATGAACACTTAAATAATTTTAAAATAAATGAATCTCCTAAGAATTTATATGACCCGATTAGATATTTGATTAATATAAAGGGAAAGCAAATAAGACCTGTCCTTACTTTATTAGCTGCGGACACATTTGGTCTTAATCCAAAGCAAGCACTTGACGCAGCTTTGTCAGTAGAAATATTTCATAATTTCACATTAGTTCATGATGACATAATGGATGATGCTTCTTTGCGAAGAGGTCATACTACAGTTCATAATAAGTGGGATTTAAATACCGCTATCTTATCAGGAGATGCAATGCTAATTCAAGCGTATAGAGTTCTTCAGAATTATCCTGATCCTCTTTTTAAAAAATTATTCCAATTGCTAAATAAAACTGCAGGGGATGTTTGTGAAGGACAACAATACGATTTAGATTTTGAAAAAAACAATCAGTTGAATTTCGATGATTATATTGATATGATTAGATTAAAAACAGCTATTTTGCTTGGTTGTTCTTTAAAAATGGGAGCAATTATAGGTGGAGCAAATAAAGTAGATTGTAAGTTGATTAATGATTTTGGAATTGATATGGGAATAGCCTTCCAGCTTCAAGATGATTACCTGGATTCATTTGGGGATTCAAAAATTTTTGGAAAAAAAATTGGGGGTGACATTATGAAGAATAAGAAAACTATATTGTATCACTTGGTTTTAAAAAATGGAAAGTTAGATCATCAAAAAAAGATTAAAAAAATTATGGAGGCGGTTGGTGAGAGCAATAATTTTGAAGACAAAATTTTTGAGGCGAATAAAATTTATGTTGAATCAGGATCGAAAAAAAGTACAAGAGAGATGATCAATTTTTATTCTGAAAGAGCCCGCAAAAAAATAGAATTATTGACTATTAATCAAGAAAAAAAGAAAATTTTCATAGACCTTATCGAATTGTTAATGAATAGAGAAAAATAAGTTTACTTAAGTTTAAAAATTCTTTTAAAAAACGCAGTGATAAACAAAAAAAATGGGAAGGAACTTATAATTTTAAGTTCTTGCCAAAAATTGCTTTTATCATCTAAGAATTTAAAGATAATTTCAGGTTTGTTTTTTTGAAACATTTTTTTGAAAAGTTTACTGCCTATTGAATTGTTTTTTGAAAGCACGTCTAAAAAAATTAGATCATAAAACCAAAATCTAGTCACTGTATTAAATTTGCTTAGTGGTTTTTCTTTCTTTATATAAGATATTAGTTGTTTGGTCTTTTCATTGATTCTAGAGAAAGTATAACCAGTGCTCGCTTTTGTCCAACCACCTGCAGTTCCAATATATAAAAGATTATCAGTGTTTAAATTATCAAATCTGAAACAGGTCATCGGAATTTGCCCTTTTTCCTTTTCAAGAATTTTATAACCTCCGGTATTAATACTTTTTAGATAATTTTTTATTTCATTAAGATACTCTTCTTCTGGTAACAAAATTTTAGAAAAAAGAGTATATTCAATAAGTGCTTTTTTACTTGATTCAGGAAGAACATAAACAAATCTTGTTTCATTTTTTTGTGGCAAGTCAAAATTCATAAAACCAATCTTTCCACTATCAAAGCATTGGTTTTTAGTTTCAACTATACAGCCAACAAAGTGTTGGATAAGAACAGGAAATTTTTTCTGGGTTTTAAGAATTTCTGGATCATAAATACTTGAAAAAATTTTGCCCCCTTCATAACTTTTCTTATTCGTAGTAACAAGGTTTAGTTTGGGGTCAATTTTTAAAACTTTTTCTCTAACCTGATTTAATTGGGGATAGGGTTTTAATTTCTTCTGAATAAAAGAGTAGAAATCTTTACTTTTGACCATCTTATATTTAAATGGATCAAATGAAAAATCTAATTTATAATCCTGAGCTTTAAATTCTCCATCGTTCCATTTATTGCATATGATTTCTTCATAATCTCCCTCTCCTTGTTCCCAAAAACACCAAGTTCTATCATTAATATCCTTTTTATCTTTTTCTATTAATAGAATTGATTTGTTATTAAAGTAATTGTCATTACACATTTTTAAAGCCAATGAAAGACCAGAAGCCCCTCCTCCGCAAATTATATAGTCAAATTTTTTTTTATTAGTGGACATATATACTTTTCAATTTTTAATTTAGATTGGTTTTAACCATTTTAAAAACTAAATTAGCGCCTAAAAATTTAAAGATGCAATCGATTTTTGATTTTTTTTCTGGGATACATCCAATTACAGGTGCTCTTTATGCAACTCTATTCACGTGGGGAGTAACTGCTTTAGGAGCGTCTTTTGTGTTTCTTTTTAGATCTATGAATAGGGCTTTTTTAGATGGCATGCTTGGTTTTACTGGAGGTGTGATGGTTGCTGCAAGCTTTTGGAGTCTACTTTCTCCAGCAATTGAGATGAGTGAGGGAGAAGGCTTTTATAAAGTTTTTCCTGCAGCAATAGGATTTTTATTAGGAGCTCTTTTTATTTTTGGACTAGACAAAGTTTTGCCTCACCTGCATATCAATTTTAAAGAATCTGAGGGGATAAAAACACCTTGGCATAGAACGACACTTTTAGCTTTAGCAATTACTTTACATAATATTCCAGAAGGATTAGCAGTTGGAGTTTTATTTGGGGGTGTAGCTGCTGGAATTCCTGAAGCATCCATTAGTGGCGCAGTAATATTGGCTTTAGGTATTGGGATTCAAAATTTCCCAGAAGGCATAGCTATTGCAGTTCCTCTTAGACGTCAAGGTGCTAGTAGATTTAAATCTTTTTGGTATGGTCAGATGTCCGCAATAGTTGAGCCTATTTTTGGAGTTTTAGGAGCTGTTGCAGTAACTTTCTTCACTCCTATTTTACCTTATGCACTTGCGTTTGCAGCAGGGGCAATGATTTTTGTTGTTGTTGAAGAAGTCATCCCAGAAACTCAGCTTGATAAGTATACAGATATTGCAGCTTTGGGTTTTGTTGGAGGTTTTATAATTATGATGACTTTAGATGTCGCCTTAGGATAAAATTTAAAAATTTTTCCATCCTTGTGCTTCTAGCTTTATTTTTTGATTTAAGATATTTTCTATAAAACAACCCTTTGTTTTCTTTGTCATATGGCCAATAGCGGAGACTAGATTATTTTTCTTGATTTTTTCATAATCTTTTTGGCTAATAGTGAATAGAAGTTCATAATCCTCCCCACCATTAAGTGCAGCAGTTGTAGAGTTGAATTTAAATTCTTGAGCTGTATTTTTCACTTCTTGGTCAATCGGGATTTTTTCCTCATATATAGAACATCCAAGTTTGGATGCTTTAGACAGATGAAGAATCTCAGAAGATAATCCATCACTTATATCAATCATTGATGTAGGTATTATATCAAGTTGATCTAAAACTTCAATAACATCTTTTCTTGATTCAGGCTTAAGTTGTCTTTCAATACAATAAGAATATTTTGACAAATCTGGTTGAGATTGAGGGTTAACTTTAAAAACAGCTTTTTCACGCTCTAAAACTTGTAATCCCATATAAGCACCACCAAGATCACCACTAACCATTAAAATATCATTTTCATTAGCGCCGCTTCGATAAGTTATTTTTTCCTTTGAGGCCTGTCCTACAGCAGTTATTGAAATTGTTAAGCCTTGGACACTACTTGATGTATCTCCTCCAACAAGATCAACTTTGAAATTTTTGCAGGCAAGAGAGATTCCAGAATAAAGTTCTTCCAACGAGTCTAGATTAAAGCGATTTGAAACAGCTATTGAAACAGTTATTTGATTAGCAGTTGCATTCATTGCATAAATGTCTGAAAGATTCACTACTACTGCTTTGTATCCTAAATGCTTTAAAGGCATGTAGGACAAGTCAAAATGAATTCCTTCAATTAGTAAATCTGTGCTTAATACAGTAAGATCTTCATTCAATTTCAAAACAGCACCATCATCTCCAACCCCTTTTAAACTACTTTTTTGGGTAAGACTAAAATTTTTTGTTAAATGTTCAATTAATTTAAACTCTCCATAATCTGAAAGAGGTGTGCGATTTTTATTTTCAAACATTAATATGATAATTTTGCATGGCGCAATATAGTTTCTTCTTTGCAAAACAATATCTTTAATGAAATTATTTTTGGTGAAGTTTTATCAATTAATATTATGTTCCCTAGTTCTTTTTTCTTGCACAAGAGGTGAAATTGGATTTAGAGGAGACTATGATGAGTTTATAGATGAAAATCAATCTGGATTAGATCCTAATTCTGAAATTAAAAAAGCACCATGTGAAAATGGTTTTGCAGGGGAATACCCATGTAAAGGATATGATCTAATTGCTCATTTATCCTTATCAGATTTTGAAAGTGAAGGTGGTAATGATAGCTGGGGTTGGATAGATTCTCAGAGTCAAAAGGAATATGTTTTAATGGGACTTGATGATGGTACAGGATTTGTAGACATTAGCGATCCTGAAAACCCAATTTTTCTTGGGAAATTATTAAGCGCTACATCAAAAAGCATTTGGCGTGACATAAAAGTTTATAATGATCATGCATTTATTGTTAGTGAGGCTGAAAATCATGGATTGCAGGTGTTTGATTTAAAAAAATTAAGAGGTTTGGAGGGAAGAAAAAATTTTGAATCAGATGCAACCCTAAATACTTTTGGGAATGCTCATAACATAGCGATAAATGAAGAAAGCGGATATGCATATGTTGTTGGAACCTCGAGAGCTAATGATTATAATGGAGGAGTACATTTTATTGACATTTCTAATCCTACAAATCCAATTGAGGTAGGAGGATATGGAGGTGATGGATATAGTCACGATGCTCACGTTGTAAACTATATAGGCCCTGATTCTGATTATAAAGAAAAGGAGATTTTTGTGGGGAGTAATGAAAGCAAACTTGTTTTTGTAGATGTTACAGATAAAGAAAATCCAATTTCAATTTCTTCTCTTGAATATGAAAACGTAGCATATACTCACCAGGGATGGTTCACCGAGGATCATGAATATTTCATTTTTGGAGATGAGGCAGATGAATTACAAAGAGGGGGGAACACCAGGACAATAATTGTTGATGTCAAAGACTTGGACGATCCTAAGGTTCACCATTTCTATTATGGCCCGACACCAGCAATTGACCATAATGGATACGTTAAGGGAGATACATTTTTCTTAGCAAATTATACTTCGGGGATAAGAATAATTGACATAAGTGGTGTCTCTGATAAGGAAATGGAGGAGACAGGATTTTTTGATACTTATCCAACTAATAACTCAACATCTTTTAATGGTGTTTGGAGTATATATCCATATTTTGAGAGTGGTATAATCTCTATAAGTGATTCAAATTCGGGATTATTTTTGGTGAAAAAATCAGAATAGATGAAAGATCTTTTTTTTGTCTTTTTAATATTGTTTTTTTTGAGCTGCGACGATCAGCTAATATCTGATTGGCAAGTCCCTGAATTTTTTGAAGGAGAAAATCTTTGGGTAAGAGTTTATGGAGGTAGTGATGAAGATATTGCTCATTCAATCATTGAGACCAATGATGGCGGATTTGCAGTTTTAGGAAACACAAAAAGTATAGATGGGGATATATCAGGAAGGAGTAATTCCGATAGGGATTGGTTTTTCTTAAAACTTGATCAGAATGGAGATATTTTGTGGAAAAAAGTTTATGGAGGATCAGGAGATGATCATGGCCATTCTGTTATTCAAACTCAAGATGGAGGATATATTTTACTTGGATATACTAGCAGTAAGGATGGAGATGTTAATCCAAACGATGGTTTTGATGATATTAAACTAAATGGAAATCCACATGATAACTGGATAATAAAAATCGATCAATTTGGGAATATAATTTGGGAGGATGTTTATGGATTTAAAGGGCATGACCATGCTTATTCTATTATCCCAACTATGGATGGAGGTTATTTTTTCAATGGGTTTTTGGATGTTACTGCTTCTCAAGGAGCAGGAGATGATTATGTTGGATTAAAAAAAAATCATGGGGTTGGAGAGTTTTGGTGCCATAAAATCGATCAAAACGGTAATTTACAGTGGAGAAAATATTATGGGGGTACAAATAATGATAGATCATATGATGCAATTGAGACAGAGGAAGGAAATTTTTTAATTGTAGGGACTTCAGAAAGTCTTGATGTTGATATTTCTAATCCAAAGGGGAGTTATGATGTTTGGGCTATTCTTGTTAATTCAAAAGGAGAAATGATTTGGGAAAATTCATTTGGAGGAAGTGGAATTGATCAAGCTAAAGCTGTAATTAAAGATTTCAATAGTAACTATAAAATTATTGGCAGTTCATTTAGTCAAGACAAAGATGTTTCTAATCCAAAGGGGAGCTCAGATATATGGTTAGTTACTATAGATAAATTTGGAAACCTTGTAAGTGAAATTAGTTTTGGCGGATCAGATTTTGATTCAGGGATGGCTTTAGTTGAAAGTTTTGACAAAAGTATTTTTTTAATTGGACATTCTAGAAGTTCTGATATTGATTTCACTTATAATTCAGGGAAAAATGACATTGTATTGGTCCATATTAGTCCAGGGGGAGAATTAATAGAAACTTTTTTGCTAGGGGGTAGCAATGATGATATAGGACATGATATAATTCAGACTTCAAAAGGAGAAATTGTAATTGTTGGTGAAACAATGAGTCAAAACAATGATTTTTCAAACACTAAAGGGGGCATTGATATAGTTGTTAGTAAGTGGCGATAAATTTCTTCAAACACCTATTTTATTTAACTAAAACGTACAAAAAAGTCCCAAAATAGAAATATATTTGCAAAAGATTTAATCTATAAAGTAAATTATGGTTAAGGTTTCTATTTCTGCTAAAGCAAAGGTTTCGCAGCTTATGAATGAAGAAGGATTTGATCCTACAAAGGACTTTGTCCGTGTTGGTGTTAAAAGCGGAGGATGTTCAGGCCTTTCATATGAATTAAAATTTGACAAAGACAAGGATTCTGCAGATAAACTTTTTGAGGACAATAAGGTCAGGATTTTGGTAGACAAAAAAAGTTTGTTATATCTAGTTGGGACAACTTTAGATTATAGTGGAGGACTCAATGGTAAAGGATTTGTTTTTAGAAATCCCAATGCAAACAGAACTTGTGGTTGTGGGGAGAGCTTTTCACTTTAAAATTAAATTTTATGGCCTATACAGAAGAGCAGTTAAAAAAGGAACTTGAGAATAAGGAATATGAGTATGGTTTTTATACTGATATTGATTCTGAAACTTTTCCAAAAGGTCTTGATGATAAAATTGTTACTCAGATTTCAAAAAAGAAAGGTGAGCCTAGCTGGATGACTGAATGGAGATTGGATGCCTATAAAATATGGAAAGAGATGGAAGAGCCAGATTGGGTTAATGTAAAATATAAAAAACCTGATTTCCAATCTATTTCATATTATTCGGCACCTAAGAAAAAAAGTAAATACAAAAGTTTAGATGAAGTTGACCCTGAGTTATTAGTAACTTTTAAAAAATTAGGAATTTCAATCGAAGAACAAAAAAGACTAACAGGAGTTGCTGTTGACATTGTAATGGATTCTGTCTCAGTTGCAACAACATTTAGAGAATCTCTTGAGAAAGAAGGAATAATTTTTTGTTCAATATCTGAAGCTATTCAGAAATATCCTCAACTAGTTAAAAAATATATTGGGACAGTTGTTCCTAAGAAAGACAATTTTTATGCAGCTCTTAATTCGGCAGTATTTTCTGACGGATCCTTCTGTTATATACCAAAAGGTGTTCGTTGTCCTATGGAATTGTCTACTTATTTTAGAATTAATCAGGCCGGTACGGGTCAATTTGAGAGAACTTTAGTGATTGCTGATGAATCTAGTTATGTTAGTTATTTGGAAGGATGTACAGCTCCGGCAAGAGATGAAAACCAATTACACGCTGCAGTTGTAGAGCTTGTAGCTTTGGACAAAGCAGAAATAAAATATTCTACAGTTCAAAATTGGTTTCCTGGAGATAAAAATGGAAAAGGAGGAGTCTTTAATTTTGTCACAAAGAGAGGATTATGCCATAATCATTCCAAAATTTCTTGGACTCAAGTAGAAACAGGATCTGCGGTTACCTGGAAGTATCCTTCTTGTATTTTAAAAGGGGATAATTCTATAGGAGAATTTTATTCTATAGCATTGACAAATAATTTTCAACAAGCTGACACAGGAACAAAAATGATCCATTTGGGGAATAACACTAAAAGTACTATAATTTCTAAAGGTATTTGTGCTGGGAAATCACAAAGTAGTTACAGAGGATTAGTTCAAGTTTCGCCAAGAGCAAAAAATGCCCGGAATTTTTCTCAGTGTGATTCTCTCTTGATGGGGAATAGTTGTGGATCCCATACTTTCCCATACATTGAAGCTCGCAATAACTCTGCCCAAATAGAGCATGAAGCGACAACAAGTAAAATAGGTGAAGACCAAATATTTTATTGTAATCAAAGAGGTATAGATACCGAAAAAGCAATTGCACTAATTGTTAATGGCTTTAGTAAAGAGGTTTTGAATAAATTGCCAATGGAGTTTGCTGTCGAGGCTCAAAAATTATTAGAAATATCTTTAGAGGGTTCAGTTGGATAAAACAAATTGACATGTTAAAAATAAAAAATCTTAGTGCCAAAGTTGACGGCAAAACTATTTTAAAAGGAATAAATTTAGAGGTAAAACCTGGTGAAGTTCATGCCATAATGGGACCGAATGGTTCTGGGAAGAGTACTTTAGCTTCTGTTATAGCTGGGCATGAAGACTATGAGATAGTTAAAGGGGCTATTTCTTTTCTAGGAGAAGATCTCACGGGAATGGATGCAGAATCTAGATCACACAAGGGAATTTTTCTTTCTTTTCAATACCCTGTTGAAATACCTGGTGTTAGTGTAACAAATTTTATAAAAACAGCTATAAATGCAACTAGGAAAGCACAAGGGCTTGATGATATGCCTGCAAATGAAATGTTGAAAAAGATTAGAGAAGTATCTAATTTATTTGATATTGATTCAAAATTTCTTTCTCGATCTTTAAATGAGGGATTTTCTGGTGGCGAAAAAAAACGAAATGAAATTTTCCAGATGGCTATGATTGAACCTAAGCTGGCTGTTCTTGATGAAACTGATTCAGGATTGGACATTGATGCTTTAAAGGTTGTTGCTAATGGAGTAAACAAATTTAGAAGTAAAGACAATGCAATAATTTTAATCACTCACTATCAAAGGTTGTTAGAATATATTGTCCCAGATTTTGTGCATGTGATTTTTGATGGGAAAACCGTAAAATCAGGATCAAAAAAATTAGCAATGGATCTTGAATCTAAAGGATATGATTGGATAAAAGAAAAGGCTTAATTAATGGAATTTCAAGAAAAATTGTTGTATTCGCACGTAGCTTTTGAAGAGTTGTTTGATGTTGAAAATCCGATACATGATAAAAGACTTGAAGCTTTAAAAATCTTCGAAAAAAAAGGTTTCCCTACAAGAAAAGATGAGGCATGGAAGTACACTTCATTAAATTCATTGGTAAATAAAGATTATGCTCTTTTCCCAAAAAAAGAAACCCCAATTGAATTAAAAAAAGTAAAAAAGTTTTTCTTGTATGAAATAGACACTTATAAAATTATATTTATAGATGGGGTATATAGTCCATTTCTTTCAGACACTACCCATGATGGTCTAGATGTTTGTTTGATGTCAGCAGCTCTATCAAAATATAAGTATAGAAAAATTATAGAAAAATATTTTGGTAATGCCGGAAGTAATGAAGATAGTTTAACTGCTCTGAATACTTCCTACGCTAGAGAAGGAGCATATATATATATTCCTAAGAACATAGTTGCTGAAAAACCAATAGAAATTATTCATTTTTCAACTGGGAAAGAACAATCAATTTGGTTGCAACCTAGGAATTTAATAGTCTTAGATAATAATTCCCAGGCACAAATAATAGAAAGGCACCAAAGTCTTAAACCGCATGAGGTTGTAACAAATAGCGTTACTGAAATTTTTACAAATAAGGATTCTTTATTGGATTATTATAAAATACAGAATGATCTAATTTCTTCATCTTTAATTGATAACACATATATTTCACAAGAAAAAAACAGTACAGCTTCTGTACACACTTTTTCCTTGGGAGGTAAATTAGTTAGAAACAATCTTAATTTTTTCCACTCAGGACAAAGAATAAATTCTACACTTAAAGGAGTAACTATATTAAATGGTGAAGAACATGTTGATCATTATACACTAGTTAAGCACTCCGAGCCTAATTGTGAAAGTTTTCAAGAATATAAAGGGATTTTTTCTGAAAAATCTAAAGGCATATTTAACGGTAAAATATTTGTTGAATCCATAGCCCAAAAAACTAATGCTTTCCAACAAAGTAATAATCTGTTATTAGATGATATGGCAACTGTTAATACTAAACCTCAGTTAGAAATATTTGCTGATGATGTAAAGTGTTCTCATGGATGTACAATTGGTCAACTTGATAAAGAGGCTCTTTTTTATCTTCGTTCAAGAGGGGTGCCAAAAAATGAAGCTAAGGCACTTTTAACTTATGCTTTTGCTAACAACATTTTGGATGGAGTTCAACTACCTATTGTTAAAAAGAGAGTCAAAAATTTAATTTCAAAAAAGCTTGGTGTTAACTTAGGATTTGATCTTTGATGATAAATGTAAACTTAATTAGAAAAGACTTCCCAATACTCGATCAGAGAGTTAATGGGCAAAAACTTATTTATTTTGATAATGCAGCAACCTCACAGACGCCAAATCAGGTAGTTCAATCAATTGTTGATTATTACAAACAGACAAATTCAAATATCCACCGAGGCACCCATAAATTAAGTATTCAAGCTACAACAGCTTATGAGGAGACTAGGGGAAAGGTTCAAAAATATTTTAACACAAAGCTTCCTCAAGAAATTATTTTCACTTCAGGAACAACTCAATCAATAAACATAATCACTTTGGGATATACTGATTTGTTGACTTCTGAAGATGAGGTGATTGTTTCTGAGATGGAGCACCATTCAAATATAGTCCCTATTCAGATGCTTTGTGAGCGGACGGGGGCAAGGTTAAATGTAATTCCAATGGATGAGCAAGGGAATTTAATCATTAGTGAGTTTGACAAGGTTTTATCGGAGAAAACAAAACTAGTTTTTATAAGTCATGTTTCAAATGCACTGGGAACCGTGAATCCGATTTCAGAAATAATAAAAAAATCACATTGCATGGGAGCAAAAGTTTTAGTTGATGGCGCTCAAGGAGCTTCCCATTTTGAAATAGATCTTCAGAAATTGGATGTTGATTATTATACGGTTTCAGCACATAAAATGTATGGCCCAACTGGAGTAGGAGTTCTATATGGCAAAGAGGAGTTACTTGAAAAATTATCGCCATGGCATGGAGGGGGAGAAATGATAGATGAGGTTTCTTTTGAAAAAACAACATACGGGAAACTGCCTCACAAGTTTGAGCCAGGCACTCCAAACATTGCAGGTGTTATTGCTTTTGGTTCTGCTATTGAATATATAAATAATATTGGGTTAAAGAATATTAAGGCTTATGAAGATGAGCTCTTGGAATATTCTACTGTAGAACTTAAAAAAATAGAAGGCCTAAAAATTTATGGCGAAGCAAAAAATAAAACGTCTGTTATTTCATTTAATGTTGAAGGAATTCATCACTATGACTTGGGTAGCCTTTTAGATCAATTTGGTGTCGCTGTTAGAATTGGTCATCATTGCGCTCAACCTGTCATGAATTATTTTAAAATTCCTGGAACCGTAAGAATGTCTTTTTCATTTTATAACACAAAAGAAGAAATTAACATTATGATTCAGGCACTTAAGCAAGCAATCAAGATGTTACAATAAATTCTTATTTTTGAATATGGCTGATATGGGAGCTATTCAAGAAGAAATTGTAGCTGAATTTTCAACATTTGATAATTGGGCTGAACGGTATGAATATATGATAGAACTTGGGAAATCCTTACCATTAATAGATCCAAAATATAAGATTGAAGAAAATTTAATTAAAGGCTGTCAAAGTAATGTTTGGCTTCATGCAGAAACTAATAATGGTAAATTAATTTTCACAGCTGATAGCGATGCAATTCTTACAAAAGGAATTATAGCTATCCTAATTCGTGTTTTTTCTAATCAGGATGCAGATTCAATTATGGAAGCAAAAACAGATTTTATAGATGAAATTGGTTTAAAAAAACACCTTTCTCCCATTCGTGCAAATGGTCTTTTATCTATGATAAAAGAATTGAAAATGTATGCTATCAAGTCTAAAACAAAAGCGAATTAATTTTTATGAGTAAAGACAAAATTGATACAGATTTAATCGCTGAAAAAGTTGTTTCAGTTTTGAAAACTATTTATGATCCTGAAATTCCAGTTGATATTTATGAATTAGGATTAATATATGATGTCTTTGTTAATGAAAATTATGATGTCAAGATTATTATGACTCTTACTACTCCAAATTGTCCTGTTGCTGAAACTCTACCTCGAGAGGTTGAAGAGAAGGTAGAGTCCATTTCGGTAATAAAGAGTGCTAAAGTTGAGATAACTTTTGATCCCCCTTGGAATAAGGATTTAATGAGTGAGGAGGCTAAATTAGAATTAGGTTTGTTGTAATGAAAGATGAAATAGTAAATAGAGTTGCTAAAAGCAAGCTTATAACTTTTGATTTACAGGAATACTATCCTAAAGGTGACCGCGTTTTTTTTGATATCAGTGAGTGGCTTCATCAGGGACTAGTTTTGAAAGAAAAAAAATTCAGGGACAAAGCCAAAGATTATTCATGGGAGAAATTTAAAAGCAAGTATGTGGCTATAGGTTGTTCTACTGACGCAATTCTTCCTGCTTGGGCTCCTCTTTTAATTGCATCGTATTTAAATTCATTTGCTAAAGAAGTAGTTTTCGGAAATTTAGAAATGCTAGAAAACCATCTGTTTAAACAGGTTATTGATGGTTTAAATTTAGATCCTTATAGAGATAAACCTATAATAATTAAGGGGTGTAGTGAAAAAGAAATACCTGAGAATGCATTTATTCAATTGCTTGTTAAATTTCAAGATGTTGCTAAAAGTATTTTTTATGGAGAGGCTTGTTCATCTGTTCCTATTTGGAAAAAAGCACAAACCAAAATTCATTGAAAGAAATTCCAAAGGTACTTATCTTCACATATTATTGGCCTCCATCTGGGGGGTCAGGTGTTCAAAGATGGGTTTATTTTGCTAAGTACATGAATCATTATGGGTTTAAACCCATAGTTGTCACCGTCGATCCAAAATCAGCTTCTTTCCACTCATTTGATTTTTCTTTAGAAAAAGAAATTGAAAATCTTCAAGTATATAAAACTAGATCTAGAGAAATTTTGAAGACCTACAGATTTTTATTTAAAAATAAATCTAAACAACCTTTCCCACAAGGGGATATTTCTAACAAAGGATTTTTATCAAAAGTTGTTGCTTTTATAAGAGGAAACTTTTTTATTCCTGATGCTAGAAAAGGATGGAATTCTTTTGCCATAAGGGTTGGTGAGAAAATTTTAAGTAAAGAAAAAATCCATTCAGTTATTACTACGGGCCCTCCACATTCTACACATCTAATAGGTCTTAAATTAAAAGAAAAGTTCAAATTCAATTGGCTTGTAGATCTAAGAGATCCATGGACCGACATTTTTTATCTTAAAAGTATGTATAGAACAAGTTGGGCAAACAGGAAAGATCTAAAATATGAAACAAAGGTTTTAAACTCTGCTGATGCTATCCTTACAACGGCAAAAAAAAATTTCCACGAACAGTTAAGGAAAAACATAATTGATAAAAACAAACCTTTTTATAACATATACAATGGATATGATCATGAAAGTTTCTCGAAAATAAAATCGGAAAACAATAAAATCTTTACTTTAGGACACATAGGGTTAATAACTAGAAATCAAAGTTATAAAAAACTAATTATTGCTTTAAAATCAATTAAAGAGATTCATCCTGAGATCAAGATTAAATTTTGTTTTGCTGGATCAACATCACAAGAAATTATCGATGAATTTTCTAAGGTTGTTAGTGTAGAAAACCATGGGTATGTAATCCATGACAAAGCTGTTGGCCTGATGAAATCATCTCATGTTTTAATTAACTTTCTTTTTAATCAATCAAATTATACAACTATGATTTCTGGAAAACTTATTGAGTATATGGCAACTGGGAACCCTATTCTAGTAATTGGTGATCTTAATACCGAAGTTTCTGATCTAATGAAAATTTCTCACAATTCATCAGTTTGTTTATCAAATGATACAAAATCAATGAAAAATTACATTTTAAGGATTTATAATTTATGGATTGAAGATAGATTGGAGCCAAAAATTCCCAGCGGAATTCAAAACTATACCAGAAAATTTACAACAAAGCAATTATGTAAGATTATTAATGCGATGCATTAATAGTTAAAAAATAATTTTAGATTTGAAGAATATAAATTTGAGAAAAATGAAAAAAATAATTATTGTTATGTTAGCTCTTGTTCTAACAGGTTGTACACAAACACAACAAAACCCAAACTTTGAAAAAAATGTTGAATTAGCTAAAAAATGGTTTGAAACATTCACATCTGAAAATTTTGAAGGTGTTTCAGACTTTATGGCTGATAATGTTGAGTGGAGAAGCTGTTTTTATGGAGCTCCCTTAATGGATAAGAATGCGTCACTTGAATACATGAAAGGGTGGCATGATGCCATGGAAGACATCAAGTATACGGCTGAAAATTATCTGCCTGGTGTTGATCCTGAGACAGGGAAACTTAATGGCAGTGTTCGAACTTATGGAACTTGGACTGGCAAAAATACTGCTTCAGGGAAAAGTTTTGAAATATATATGTATCACTTTTTCACCTTTAACGATGAAGGTAAAATTATTAACTCAGGTGATTTTGGTGATGCAACTGGTTTAATGTTAGCAGTTGCTCCAGACGAGTCTGAAGAAGAGGAATAGTTTAATCTTCTATATAGTCAAATAAAAAGCGCCTTCGGGCGCTTTTTTTAGTATCTTCTTAAGATTAGAATTAATAGAATTGGATTTTTAAAAAAAGATCTTCTTTTGATGACTTTTATTTTAACTTTATTATAAACAATATATTAATGAGAATTAACTATTTACTTTTTTTGTTAACAGTATTTTCAGCATTTGAATGTTCAAAGAATGACAAACAAGGAATCTCTTTTTCTTCAGTCAAATCTGAATCCACTTATGATGTAATTTTTGATGAAGATATAACTTATGGAGAGGGTTTAAGTCATCAAATTTGGAATAGTCAAGCTTCTACATTGATAGATTTGAAGCTTGACGCTTATGTTCCTAAAAATGATCTAATTGATCGCCCTGTGATCATGCTTATCCATGGGGGTGGTTTTATTGGTGGATCTAAACAACAAGCTTCTATTGTTGATATGGCAAACTATTTTGCTTCAAGGGGATGGGTAGTTTTTTCTATTGATTATCGAATTAAAGATGATTTTGGTACAGTACCCCAAGAATGGATAGATTATTCAGCAAATATAGATCCAGTTAATCTTGAACCACTTAGTGCGGCTCAGTTTTTAGCCATGTATCCTGCTCATCGTGATGCAAAAGCGGCTCTCCGATGGGTTGTTGCTAATGCTAACATTTATAAAATTAACACAAATTATATTACTGTAGGTGGTGGATCTGCTGGCGCTATGACAGCTGTAGGAATTGGAATTTCAACTGAGGAAGATTATAGAAATGAAATTGACATAAGTGAAGATGCAACATTGTCTAGCACGCATTTGGAAGAATCCTATCAAGTAAAAACAGTTTTGGATTTTTGGGGTGGAAAAATTTCTTTAGATGCACTAGAGTGGATTTATGGATATCAGCGATTTAATTCCAATAGTCCTCCTTTACTTATCGTTCATGGTACAGAAGACACTTCGGTCCCCTTTAGCAATGCAGAGGAGCTTAGAATCATTTATGAAAATACAGGGGGTGATTATAAATTTTATCCTTTACAGGGGCTTGGTCATGGTCCCTGGAATGCTATGGTTGATGGGAAGAGTTTATCGGACTTAGCTTTTGATTTTATTGTAGAAAAGCAAAATTTAATCAATTAACTATTTTAAGAGATTCTGTCTTTTTCCAATCTCCTCTTGTAAAATCAGGGAACGACTGTGGCATACCCCCCTCACTTATCGAATTTGAACTTAATGGTGTTACAGCACTCCAAAAACATCCCTCATATACATTCTGATCAAGAGGAAGTCCATTTTGAAGACATTCGACAATTCTATAAATCATAATTCCATCCATCCCACCATGACCACTTTTAGCTATTTGCTTACCAAGACTTGTATTTTTATCATTTAATTTTTTATATAATGGGTGATCATATTCTTCATATACAGCCTGCATATTTTTCCCTTGAATCCAGGAATGATGATCTTTTGAAAGATCATTAAATCCTCCTTCAAGTGCAATTCTAGTTGGGAATCCAGCTAAAATTCCTTTTGTTCCCTGAATTAAGTTTAGTCGAGTATATGGTCTTGGACTTGTTTCATCCCATTGGACCATTATAGTCCTTCCCAAACTAGTTTTAATTATTGAGGTGTTTAAATCACCATTTTTATATTCTAGTTTGTTCCATTTGTGTTGTTTAGGATAATTTTTTTCAGCATATAGTTTTCTCCCCAAGGCAGGTGTTGAAAAAGAGACAAGCGTTTTAAAATTATCTTCTCCTCTTGCAAGATTCATGTATTGGGAAACAGGACCCAAACCATGTGTAGGGTATAGATTTCCTTTGCTATTAGCATAATGTAAAGTTCTCCAGGACCCTGTACCTCTATTTTCTTCTCTCATCTGAAACCTAAGATCATGAATGTAGGAAGCTTCACCATGAAGCAATTCACCAATTATGCTCTTTCTACACATGTTAAGAAACATAAGCTCATCACGCCCATAATTAACATTTTCTAGCATCATACAGTGTTTTTTTGTTTCTTCTGAAGTATCGACAATATTCCATAGATCTTTCATGTTTGTCGCAATTGGAACCTCAACAAAAGCATGAGCTCCGTTTTTCATAGATTCAATTGCCATAACTGCATGGTTATTCCAGTTGGTTGCAACAAAAACGAGATCAGGTTTAATCTCTTTTAACATCTTTTTCCATTTATTTTCATCTCCCCAGTAAAGAGATATATTCTGATGTCTTTTTCCAGCACCAATTTCTGAAGCAATCTTAAACTCTCTAACTACATTATCTTCATATAAATCACTTATCGCTACCACTTCAGTACCCTCAAGAGAAGCAAAAGATTTTAAATGGTTCCCTCCTCTTGCACCAACTCCTATAAATGCAGCTTTAATGTTTTTTATTTTAGGAGCTTTGTAATCACCCATATATTGATTACCTGTTTTTCTTTCAGGATATGGATTTGAAAAGCTTGAGAGAAAAGATGAAGAGCTTATTGAAGCAATCGATAAAGATGTTGTTTTAATGAAATTTCTTCTACTTTTTTTCACAGATTTTATTTAACTAATGACCTAGAATGTTGATTTTAAAAATTAAATTTGTTTTTAATACTTTATATAAAAATAAAATAAAATCTATACTATTAATTTTATTTAGTATATAATTCATATAAGATTTAATATTTATGAATTTTAAAATGGTTTCTAAGGCTCCAGGTAGGATTTGTTTGTTTGGAGATCATCAAGATTATTTAAAATTACCTATTATAGCTTGTGCAATTAATCGATGCATCACAATAGATGCCGAAAAAAATGATCAAGGTATTTTTAAAATTCAAATGAACGATCTGAATCATTTTCAACAAATTCCTGTTGATAAGCAGTATAGCGAAGTAGAGAAGGAGGATTATTTAGGGATTGCTTTAAAAGTACTTAGAAGACATGGTTGTACTCCAAATTCAGGATATAATATTTCCATTTCAGGAGATATTCCGATTAATGCAGGTTTATCAAGTTCCTCTGCTTTAACTATAGCATGGATAAATTTTTTGGTTGCTGCCTTTGGAATAGATGGACAATTTAATTCTATTAGACTTGCAAAACTTGCATATGAGACCGAGGTTATTGAAAGGAATTCTTCTGGCGGGAAAATGGATCAGTTCACCATTTCGCTTGGCAATCTTATATATCTTGATACAGAAGACGATTCTCATGTACTTTTTTCAAAACCAATCGGAAGTTTAATTGTTGGTGTTTCAGGAGTTGATAAAGATACTTTTGGAGTTCTTGCTTCATTAAAGGCAAAAGCTTTAGAGGCGATAAATCAGGTAAAAAGTACTATAGCTGATTTTGAGATTAAAAACTCTGAAATAGGCGATCTAGAAAAATATTTGGCTCTTATTAACCCGGAATTAAAACCTTATTTATCAGCAGGCATAAAAAATTATTTTATTACCCAAGCAGCCTATTCAGAACTTAAAAAAGAATCTTCTGATATTAATCATTTAGGCGATTTAATGAATAAACATCATTTATTGTTAAGAGATAATTTGAAAATTACTGTCCCCAGAATTGATGCAATGATTGATAACTGTCTAAATGCTGGAGCAATTGGAGCGAAAATTATTGGATCTGGAGGTGGAGGATGTATTGTTGCAATTTCTGAACCTGGTAATGAAGAAAAAATTATATCAGAAATTAAGAAAGCTGGAGCAATAGATGCTTTTTCTATTGAAGAAAGTGAAGGTGCATCAATTTATAAAACTTAAATTGTGAATTGGAAATGTAATCACACATGGAAAAAAGCAAAAGTAAATACTTTGTGGTGTTTATTTGGATGTTCTATTGGGGATTTCGGAACTATTTTTTATTTTCAAAACAGTGAACATGATTGGAATAATTTTCAGATAATGGGATTGGCTATAGTAAATGGACTGATAACATCTATTATTTTAGAAACAATAATTTTAATGAAACAAATGGATTTCAAAAAAGCAATAATTACTGCATTAGGAATGTCATTTATTTCAATGATTGGAATGGAAGTAGCAATGAATATTACAGATTTATTATTAACTGGAGAGGCATTACTCACATGGTGGGTAATCCCTGTCATGTTACTAACAGGATTTTATACTCCACTTCCTTACAACTATTGGAGATTAAAAAAGTACAACGCAAGTTGTCATTAAATATAAATTATGAATGAAACATTAGTTATACTCGCAGCAGGGTTATCTTCTAGGATGAAAAAATCTATGTCATCTAAAAGTATTTCCTCTGAAGCTATTCAACAAGCAAATAAAATAAGTAAAGGGCTAATTGGATTAGGTAAAAACAAAAGACCATTGTTAGATTACTTAATTAATAATGCGAGGCTTGCAGGATACAAATTTATTTATTTAATAATTGGAGAAGATTCTAGACTATTTAGGTCAACATATTCCAAAAACCCTAATTTTTCTGATTTGTCAATTTCTTTTGCCACTCAATATATTCCAAAGGACAGGGTTAAACCTTTAGGAACTGCTGATGCTATCGTTCAAGCAATGAAAGAATATCCAGAACTTAAAAAAACTAGTTTTTCAGTATGTAATAGTGACAATCTATATACAGTTGATGCTTTGTCAAGCTTAAGAGAGAATCCTGAAATTAATTCGTTTATTGCTTATGACGCAAAACATTTAAAATTTCCAGAAGAAAGACTTTCTAGTTTTGCAGTTACTATACTTGACAACCAAAATAATCTTTTAAATATTGTTGAAAAGCCAAAAAAAAGTGAAATTAATTCCTTCCGGGATAAAGAGGGTGTAATTCGGGTAAGTATGAACATTTTTAGCTTTAGAGGAGATCAATTATATCAATATGTAAAGTCATGCCCTCTTCATCCTGAGCGAAATGAAAAAGAATTACCAATAGCTGTTTTAAATATGATTAAAGATTTTCCTGGAAGTATGGTAGGTATCCCTATGTCTGAACATGTTCCTGACCTTACTTCTAAAGATGATATTGTTGAGATGGAAAAATATTTAGGGGACTTATAATTTTTTGTGTTTTTAAGAATAAAGTTTTTTTTGTTTTATATAATCTAAAACTTTATTAGGGAGAAGTTCTTTAACCTCTTTATTTTTTTTGATCCTATTACGGATTTCTGTACTAGAGAAATTAATTAAAGGAGCTTCGAAAATTTTTATTCTTGGATGATTTTCTAATACTACAGGGACAGAATATTTTATTTTTCTTGGGTAAACATATAATTCTACATTTTTGAGTATAGATTCGTATTCTTTCCATTGGTCAAATGATGAAAGATTGTCCTTACCCATCAAAAGACTATAAGATACATTTGGATTTTCTTCTTTAATTTTTAAAATAGTTTTTATCGTATAATTTGGAGCAGAAATTTTAAACTCAATGTCTGAAGGATAAAAATTTTTCTCCCCACTAGTCGCAGCTTCAACCATTCTAAGCCTATCCTTATTGTCGACAATTACAGATTTTTTTTTAAAAGGATTTAGGGGCGTAACGATAAAAAAAATTTCCCCTATGTCTGTATGATTTATGAAATATTGGGCTAATTCAAGATGACCATTATGTATTGGATTAAAAGTCCCAAAAAAAAGTCCTGTTTTTTTCATTATAAACCCAAAAAGTTCTGAACTTTTGTAATTGCTGCTTTGATCGATAGTTCTAAGTTGTCGTTTACTATTGTAAAATCAAATTTAGAAGCAGTTTCCAATTCTAATTTAGCTTTTGAAAGACGTTCTTTTAATGATGAATCATCATCAGTCTCTCTTTTTTGGAGCCTTTTTTCTAAAGCCCCTATATCTGGTGGTTGAACAAATACAGTAAGTGTTTCTTCTTGAAATTTATTTTTAATTTTCAATCCTCCAAAAACATCTATATCAAAAATTACATGATTACCATTATTCCAAATTCGATAGATTTCTGACTTTAGAGTCCCATAAAACTTATTTGGGTAAACTTCTTCATATTCAATAAATTCATCATTTTCAATTTTTTTTTTAAATTTTTCTAGTGTTAAAAAATAGTATTCCCTACCATCAATCTCAATTCCTCTCGGATTTCTAGAAGTTGCAGAGACTGAGAACTCAATTGGCATTTTTTTTTGCAAAACAGATTTCACAAGAGTTGTTTTACCGCTTCCTGAAGGGCCAGAAAAAACTATTAGCTTTCCTCTTTTCAATTATAAAATATTAAATAGCTGTTCTTTTATTTTTTCCAATTCATCTTTCATTTTAACGATAAGATGTTGCATTTGAGAATCATTGGCTTTTGCACCTATAGTGTTTATTTCACGGCCAATTTCTTGGACAATAAAATTAAGCTTTTTACCATTTGATTCTTTAGAGGTTAAATTTTTTTTAAAATAATTAATATGACTTTTTAATCTAACTTTCTCTTCTGTAATGTCATACTTTTCTAGGTAATAAATTAATTCTTGTTCAAAGCGATCTTTATCAATTTCTATATTTAATTTATTAAGTAATTCTTTTAAATTTTTTTCAACTTTTTTTATTCTTTTAGATTCAAATTTTTTTATTTCTGATAAAAAAAGTATAATATTTTTGATTCTTTTTTCAAAATCAATTTTTAGAGCCTTCCCTTCTTCAAGTCTATAAGCTTTTAAATTTTTAATAGCTTTTTGAAGAATTTTTTCAATTAAATTAATTTCATTTTTATCAATTTCCTCCTTTGTCTTTATCAATGTGTTGGGAAGTTTTATAGCAAGTTTAAGCAGTTCAATTTTATTGGCAGGATGTATTTTATTCAACTGATTCATATACTCATTTACTACTTCTGAATTTATGCTTTTTGATTTTGTATCACAAGTATTGTCAATGGTTACATTTAAATCTATTTTACCTCTTAAAAGCTGCTCACCTATAATTTTTCTCAATCGAAGTTCAATTTCTTTAATTTCATTAGGGAGCCGAACAGAAATGTCAAGACTTTTACTGTTTAATGACTTCAATTCTAACAAAATATTTTTGTCTTTTAGCTGAATTTCAGCTTTTCCATAACCAGTCATTGAATAGATCATCCGACTTAAAGCTCACGTATTTTAATATTTCTATAGGAAACTCTATCTCGATGATCTTGCAAACCAATTTTTCCTGTTTTAAATTTACCAAACATTGGGGCTTCTGTATAGGCCTCATTTGATTTGTCAACGAATTTACATGTTGAGATTAATTCTTCCCAATCTGGTCCTGATAATGGGAAATTTAGAATTTCAGTACCATTTAGTTTTAGTGTGCCACGATTAATTTTGTGGTTGATATTTAACAGGAAATGGTTCCACTCATTTGCTGGTTTACACACATCATGCATTGGTTGCATTATATCATAAAGCGCACCGGCTTGATGGTATTTTGGTCTTACGAATGCATCAGGATGTCTTTCATTATCAAGGACCTGAATTTCAGGTCCAGTAAGATATGGAGAATGAAATTTAGGATCTTCTTTGACTCCCCAAAAAAGTCCACTATTTCCTTTTTCAGAAATTTTCCATTCAATGGAAAGCTCAAAATTTGTAAACTCTTTATCAGTAACAATATCATGTGCCTGTCTACCAAATTTAATTGACTTTTCAGGATTAAATACCATGGCTCCCTCTTCAATAACCCATGCTTTACTCATAGTTGATTTATTATATTGATGCCATCCATTGAAGGTTTTTCCATCAAAGAGGCTTATCCATTCTACCTTGGTTTCCAAATTATTTTGTTCTTCATTTTTGACCTTCTTATTTGTGTTTTGAGCACATCCAAATGAGGTCATTATTAATGTAAATAAAAGTATTTTTTTCATTTTTTATAGTTTTTTATAGATTCAACAGTTTTTTTAAATAGCCCTTGTCAATTTTACCCCCAGTACCAGCAAAATCATCAAATGTTTTTTCAGTGGCTTCAATTATATGATCCTTAATAAAGGGGACGCCTTCTCGAGCTCCTTGTTCAGGACTTTTTATGCAACATTCCCATTCCATAACAGCCCAAACATCACATCCGTATTCTGTAAGTTTAGTGAAGATTGATTTAAAATCTACTTGCCCGTCACCAGGAGATCTATATCTACCAGCTCGATCAATCCAATCACCATATCCGCCAAAAACACCTTTTTTGCCAGTTGGATTAAATTCTGAATCTTTTACATGAAAGGCTTTAATAAACTCGTGATAATGATCTATATATGTTATGTAATCCAACTGCTGAAGCACAAAATGACTAGGATCATATAAAATATTA